>JADGNX010000370.1 GCA_017883265.1 Thermoanaerobaculia bacterium | reverse complement strand
GTTTTCCGGCGTTACCGCGATCCGATCACTCCGGCCAGGATGTCGAACGACTTGAGCTCGTGGCCGAGAAAATCGCGCCGGACGCTGCCGGCCAGAGCCCGGATCTGGAAGAGGACGTGATCCGGAATCCCTTGTTCTGCAAAGTCACCTGCGGACAAACGAAAGAGCGAATCGAGCGCCGCTGCGACGTCGTTGGCGATGAGCGGCGCGTCGCGCGTGGCGCAGGAGGGACAGATGAAGCCGTGCTGGGTGGAGTCGAATCGCAGTGGACGCTCGAGGGGTCCGTCGCACTCCATGCAGTTCCTCGTCGACGCCAGGATCCCTGCCAGCCGCAGGATCCAGATCTCCGCGTAGGTGACGACAGCCATCGGTGCCGATCCCGCGAGCAAGGCCTCGGTCGTCCGATCGAGAAGCCGGTAGATCAGCTCCGAGGGGTCGTGGGCCTGAGCGAAGGTGTCGACCGTCTCCGCGATGTAGGTTGCGCTGATGCTGGTGACGAGGACCTGCTGGGCCGGGAAGAGCGAGCGGATCAGGTCGAGCGATTCGATCCGTACAACTTCCTCGTTCTCCTTTTCGATATACCCGATCCGCACCTTGGAGAGAGGCTCGAGGCCGGCGCCGAAACGGCTCTTGATGCCGCGCGCGCCGTAGGCCCACCCTTTCATCTTTCCTTCCTGCGGAGTGAGAAAGATCACCATCTTGTCGCGCTCGCGTGCGGCGAAGGTGTGGAGGATGATCGCTTCGGTCTTGTGCGGTTTCAATGTTGTCCATCCGCACGTTACACGCTGGACGGAAGCCGAAGCGAGAGAAACCGGTGCCAGGCGCCGTGCAAGGCGAAACAAATAGCGTGTAACGTGTAACCGTGACCGCTCCTCTCTTCATTCACCCGGCGGAGGCGCGGAGGCGTTTTCAGGAATTCTCCAAGAGGGAGATCACCAACGCCAATCTGGTCGAGGGGGCGCTGCTGATCGCCCTGGAGGACTTCCCACAGCTCGACATGGAGGGGCCTCTGGCCGAGTTGAATGATCTGGCCGCACGCGTAAAGCGCCGCTCCTCGCCGGGCCAGCCGCCGGTATTCAAAGTCGGGCAGCTACACGCGGAGATGTTCGACACAGACGGTTATGAGGGCGACAGAGCCAACTACAACGATCCGCGGAACGCGTATCTCAACGAAGTCGTGGCCCGTCGAAAAGGTCTGCCCATCTCCCTCTCCATGATCTTTCTTCACGTCGCCGAGCGGATCGGCCTGAACGCTGCGGGAGTGGGTCTGCCCGGCCATTTCATCGTCAAGGTGCAATTCGAGTTGAACGAGTTGTACGTCGATCCGTTCAATGGCGGGACGACCCTCACGCTTCCGGAAGTGGCCACCCTCCTGGAGACGATGACCGATGGGGAAGTTCACCTCACCAGCCAGCATCTTCGCGCCTGGAGCGGGCGGGAGATCCTGATGAGAGTCCTGGCGAACATCATGAACCTTCAGAACCGGTCGGGCGATCAGAAGAAGGCCGCCGCCGCTCGCGAGCGCATCGCCATCCTGCAGCAGAAGCATTGAAGAGGTTTATCCCGGCGCCATCTCCTGGCGGCGGACGCCGTACCAGAGCTGCAGCGACAAGAGAAGCATCCCGATGTCGCGCAGGATGTCCAGCTTCATATCGGCGAGCCGCTGGGCGTTTGATCTTCCCGCCGCGTGCACATCGAAGCAGCCGCAGTCGATGACGTTTCCCCTTGCCAGGTTGATGGTGATGGCGACGATGAAGATCACCAGAAGAATTGCCATGAGAGCGTTCGCGCTGCGGCGCCAGAGTCCGAGGATGAGGGCCATCCCCGCCAGGAGCTCGACCCAGGGCATGACCAGAGCCATGATGTTGACGAGCGACGCAGGGACGATGCGGTAGTTGTAGATCATGTGCGCGAACGACGGCGGATCGACGACTTTGGGAAGCGCGGCAGCGACGAAGAGCAGGCCGAGAACGATCTGCACGCGGACCGTGAGCCAGGGGTGAGTGAGGGCATCACCCGCGCTCACGGCTGCCCTCCGCTCTTAGCCGGGCCGCCTCGTTTCTGCCAGTCGGGAAAGCCGTCCTTGTAGACGTAGATGTTGTTGAAGAACACTCCCCAGAGCTTCTGGGCCAGCATGTGCGAGTCTTCGCAATCACCGCCGGAGCAGTAGATGACGATCGGTTGTTTCTGGTCGCGGTTCTCCGCCAGCAGCGCCTTGACCTTGTCATCGACATCCGACTCCCACACTGAGAAAGGCCGGGCCCCGGCGATATGTCCCTGTTCGTAAACGGATGTCCGCCGGGCGTCGAGAAAGAGGACGCCGCGCTGATGCAGCCAGGCCACGTCGTCACCGGAGATCTCGCCGAAAGGGACCTTCTCATGCGGAGGAAAGCGGGACAAGGGATCGGCCGGCTGGGACGGCCTCGACGCCGAGCTTGCCGGTGCCGCGGCGATCGGAGCTGCTTTCGGCGGTACAGGGTTGGGTTTGAGCGGGGCGCTGTTCGCCGGCACAGAGCGCTTGCCGGTCGGGACCGCGGTGCTGGCCGGCTGTGGCGGACGCGAGGATGCGCTGGGCGCCGTGGTAGTCATCGGCGCGTTTCCTTCGAGCGGTGCTCCGCTCTCGGCAGCCGCACCCGAAGCCGCATTCATGGCGGTGGCAGTGACTGGCGGATCAAAACGGCTGGACTGCGAGGTGCCGGCTGTCGAGCTCGTCGGTGTGAATGTCTCACTAGGCCGCGCCGGCATGCTTCGGGCGCCAGGGTAATCGCCGACCAGGGCCATGGCGCGCTCCCGCGATGCCAGTCCGTTGGCCACGAGCGCGCATACGATCGACGCCAGAATGATCGTCGCCGCCTCCATCATGAATCGTCGCTTATCCATCCAACTCCTCGGCATTGAGACGTTTCCGTTCTGCGGATGTTACAAGGGAAGAGTGAAGAGTGAAGGGTGAAAAATAAGCACATACTTCTGGTGAAACGGCATGCGAATTCGCTCCCGGCTGCCTCCGCTTCATTTTCACCCTTCACCCTTCACTCTTCACTCTTCGTGTGCTCACCCTAGCCGATGCGTCGCAGGACCATGAGTGAGTACGGCGCCAGGCGCATCTCGGCGCCGGCCAAATGCTCTTCGGGGTGGCGCTTGTCGAGGACCGGCTCTGTGGTATCGAAAACCTTCGACCAGCGGTCGCCCCATTGGTTCTCCGGCAGCTTGAACGGCATCTCGTCGTGGTGAGCATTGAAGAGGATGTAGAAGCTGTCGTCGTTGACCGGCTCGCCGCGCGGATCAGGCGGCAGGCAGTCCTTTCCGTTGAGGAAAACGCCGAGGGTCTTGGCAAAGCCGCTCTGCCAGTCTTCGTCTGACATCAGCTGGCCGTCGAACTTGAACCAGCCGATGTCTCCCACATCGCTGCCGGAGATGGAGCGTCCCTTGCCCGGAGCCTCGCGGCCGGT
>JADGNX010000369.1 GCA_017883265.1 Thermoanaerobaculia bacterium | reverse complement strand
ATCGATTGGCGGACCGGGATCGCGGATAGCTTTGCGCGGCTGGCGCGTTCCGCCGGCGTGGCCGTCGATGCCGAAGACGGTTTGCGCGAATACGCCCGCTTCGAGCGCCAGGTCGAGCAACTGCAGTACAGAAAATACCGGGACGTCCTGCGCGAGGTTTCCGCCCTCGCGGCCGATTCACTCGGCATCCCGATCCCGCCGGACGACAGCTCGTTCCTGGCCGACAGTCTCCCCGACTGGCTTCCCTTCCATGACACCAACGCGGCCCTCAAGCGACTCCGCGCAGCCGGCATCGGCCTCGGGATCCTCTCGAATGTGGACGACGATCTCCTGGCTGAAACGCGAAAGCACTTCACCGTCGATTTCGACCTCATCATCACGGCTGAGCAGGTCCGGTCGTACAAGCCGGGAGAGGCGCATTTCCTGGCAGCCCGTGAGCGCATCGGAGCGGCGCGCTGGCTTCATGCCGGCCAGGGTCACTTCCACGACATGATGCCGACGAGGTCGCTTGGCATTCCGAATGCCTGGATCAACCGTCACCACGAAGCGGCGGGCGCCGAACGAGCCGCCGACCGCGAGTTTCCGGACATGAGGAGCTTCGCCGCCGCGATGGTTTGAGCCAGATCCCGCCGGCTGCAGGCGGCGAAGCGGAGGGGCGGTCGCTTCGGCCCTGTACCACAGACACTTCTATCTGTGCCGGGCGGCCGAAGCGGCCGCCCCTCCACTCGGCCCTTCCGCGCCTTACGTCAGCTCGACGATCATCGCTGCGGCTTCGCCGCCACCGATGCAGATGCCGACCATGCCGCGCTTGAGGCCGCGCTCCTGCAGCGCGTAGAGCAGCGTGACGAGGATGCGCGAGCCGCTCGAGCCGATCGGATGGCCGAGGGCCACCGCCCCGCCGTTCACGTTCATCTTCTCGTGAGGGATGTTGACGTCCTTCATCGCGGCCATGGCCACGACGGCGAAGGCCTCGTTGATCTCGAACAGATCGATGTCGTCAACGGTCATCCCGGCGCGCTTGAGGACCACGTCGATCGCTTTCCCGGGTGCTGTTGTGAACCACTCCGGCTCATGCGCCGCAGTGCCCTGCGCGATGATCCGGGCCATCGGCTTGAGGCCCCTTTTCTGCGCGTAGTCAGCGGAGGCAATCACCAGCGCCGATGCGCCGTCGTTGATCTTCGAGGAGTTGGCGGCGGTGACTGTGCCCCCCTCCTTCTGGAACGCCGGACGGAGCGTGCCCATCTTGTCCAGCGGCGCGGCGAACGGCTCTTCGTCGTCGGCCACGGCCGTGGTCCCCTTCTTTCCCGCGATATCCACGACGGCGATCTCCTTGCGGAACCTGCCGCTCTTCACAGCGTCCTGCGCGCGGCGGTACGACTCGCGGGTGTAGTCGTCCTGAGCCTCGCGCGTGAACGCGTACTTCGCCGCGCAGGTCTCGGCACAATTGCCCATGTGCTTGTCACCGTATGGGTCCCACAAGCCGTCGTGCACCATGGTGTCGATCATTTTCCCGTTGCCCATGCGATAGCCGGTCCGGGCCTGTGGCAGAGCGTAGGGAGCGTTGGACATCGACTCCATGCCGCCGGCTGCGGCGATGTCGTACTCGTCGCAGCGGATGTCGTTCGCCGCGTACATCACCGCCTTGAGGCCTGAGCCGCAGACTTTGTTGATGGTCACGGCGCCGGCCGTGACCGGAATTCCGGCCCCGATGCCGGCCTGACGGGCGGGTGCCTGCCCCTCGGCGGCAGTGAGGACGTTGCCCATGATGACCTGCTCGATCTGGCCGGCGCTGACGCCTGCGTTCTGCAAGGCGCATTTGATGGCGATCGAGCCGAGCTTCGGGGCGCTGAGCGACGACAATGTGCCGAGGAACGAGCCGATCGGTGTGCGCGCTCCTCCCAGAATGACGATCTCTTTCATGAAATCTCCTTATTTGGCAGCCGGTAGTCCATAGTCGGCCTCCACGGTAGCCTCGTTGCCTGAATCAAGCCACCGCGGCGAGGTCTGGTTGGAATCCGCATCGGACTGCCGGCTGCTCTTCCCGTCAACTGATATCATCGCAATAACGTCAAGCTAGGAGCTTTTCATGCCCGTCTCGTCAATCACCGACCGCCGAATCCACATCCAGCCGTCCGACGTCCATCAGGTGCTCTCCAGGCACATGCTGGCCGACGGCTACGACATCGTCATGGACCTCAAGAAGTCGAAGGGCTCCTGGGTTTTCGATTCGCGGCGCGGCCGTCACATCCTCGACTTCTTCTCCAACTTCGCCTCCTGCCCGATCGGCTACAACCATGCACGGCTGGAGACGGCGGAGTTCAAGGAGAGAATCCTCGAAGCAGCGATCAACAAGCCGGCGAACTCCGACATCTACACCACCCTCATGGCCGAGTTTGTGGAGACGTTCGCCCGTCTCGCCGTCCCCCCCTCCCTGAACAAACATATGTTCTTCATCGAGGGCGGCTCCCTCGGCATCGAGAACGCGGTCAAGACAGCGTTCGACTGGAAGGTGCGGAAGAACTTCCGCAAGGGCTACACCACCGAGCGCGGCTCGCAGATCATGCATCTCAAGGAAGCCTTCCACGGGCGCACCGGCTACACGCTGTCGATGACGAATACCAGCGACCCGCGAAAGACTCAGTACTTCCCGAAGTTCGACTGGCCGCGTCTGCCGAACCCGAAGATTCACTTTCCGGCCACCGATGATTCGCTTGGCGAGACCGCGGAGCGCGAGAAAGAAACTCTCGATCTGGCTAAGAAATACCTCGCGGAGCGGAAAGACGACATCGCCGCCTTCATCATGGAGCCGATCCAGGGCGAGGGGGGAGACAACCACTTCCGTCCGGAGTTCTTCCGGGCCGTCCGCCAACTCTGCGATGAGAACGACATGCTCCTGATCTTCGACGAGGTTCAGTCGGGAGTGGGCATCACCGGAAAGATGTGGGCCTTTCAGAATTACGGCGTGGAGCCCGATCTCTTCACCTTCGGAAAGAAGACCCAAGTCTGTGGTTTCGCTTCGAACGACCGCATCTTCGACATCGACGAGAACGTCTTCACGGTTCCCTCGCGCATCAACTCGACGTGGGGCGGCAACCTGACCGACATGGTGCGAGCCCAGCGCTATTTCGAGGTGATCGAAGAGGAAAAGCTCGTGGAGAATGCCGCCACCGTCGGCGCGTACTTCGTCAGCGAGCTGCAGCGGTTCGCGGAGGAGTTTCCGGAGCTCGTCAGCAATCCGCGCGGTCTCGGTCTGATGGCGGCGTTCGACCTCCCCAGCGGTCCGGTCCGCGACGCGGCGATCAAGAGCCTGGCGGTCCAGGATGTAATGGTTCTTGCCTCCGGCAATCAATCGATCCGCTTCCGTCCGGCCCTCAATCTGTCGACGGATGACGCCGCCGAAGGGATCCGCCGGATGGAGAAAGCGTTCGAGGAATTGGCGTAGGACTGGCGAG
>JADGNX010000103.1 GCA_017883265.1 Thermoanaerobaculia bacterium | reverse complement strand
TACGCCTTCCGAAAGCGCTGTAGCACAGACACTTCTGTCTGTGCGCCTTCTGCCTGTGCGCCTTCTGCCTGGCGGCTTTTGTCTGTGCGCCTCTTCCCTCGGCCTGTAGACAGACCCGCACAGACAGAAGTGTCTGTGCTACAGCGACGAGGGCGCCAAACTCCGGCCGAAGGCGGCGGAAGCGCTCCGAGCGGTCCCGTTCCTTCTAAAACGCCGCGGCTTCGGCCACGGTTCTCGGTTCGGCTTTGATCTTGCGCGAAATCGCCTTGGCCTGCAGAAATAGCAACAGGTAGTCGTGACCTCCGGCTTTCGAATCGGTTCCCGACATGTTGAATCCGCCGAATGGATGAACGCCGACCAGTGCCCCGGTACACTTCCGATTGAGGTACAGATTCCCGACGAAAAACTCCTCCTCGGCCCGAGCCAGCTTCTCCGGGTTGTCGGTGAACACCGCACCGGTCAGACCGAACTCGGTGTCGTTGGCGATGCGGAGCGCGTCGTCGAAATCCCTGGCCTTCATCACGGCCAGCACCGGTCCGAAGATCTCTTCCTGCGCGATCGTTCCGCGCGGATCGACATCGGCGATCACCGTTGGCTCGATGAAGAAGCCTTCTTCCCCGTGCGCTTCCCCGCCGGTCACCAGGCGGCCGCCTTCCTTCTTGCCCTTCTCGATATAGCTCTTGATCGTCTTGAAGGCCGACTCGTTGACCACCGGACCGAATTGAGAGGCAGCTTCGTGCGGTGCACCCATCCGGAGAGCGCGGGTCTTCGAAGCGATGAGCTCGACAACTTCGTCGTAGACCGCCTGGTCGATGATGGCGCGGGAGCAGGCCGAGCATTTCTGCCCCTGAAAGCCGAATGCGGAGGCCACGATGGCGCTGGCCGCATCCTCCAGGTTGGTTTCACGGTCGACAATGATGGCGTCTTTGCCGCCCATCTCGGCGATGACCCGCTTGATCCAGAGCTGCCCCTTCGGCGTTTTCGCCGCCTCTTCGTTGATGTGCAGCCCGACCTCACGCGACCCGGTGAAGGCGATGAAGCGAATTCGCGGATGTTGAATCAGGGTATCGCCCACCTCGCCGCCCGATCCGCTGACGAAGTTCACGACGCCGCCGGGCATTCCCGCTTCCTCGAGGAGCTCGACGAACCGATAGGCGATCCAGGGGGCGTCGGACGACGGTTTGAGCACCACGGTGTTGCCGGTGACGAGCGCTGCGCTCGTCATGCCCGCCATGATGGCCAGAGGAAAGTTCCATGGCGGGATGACCGCCCCTACTCCGAGCGGGATATAGACGAGATCATTGGTCTCCGAGTCGATCTTGACGATCGGCTGCTCGCCGGCATAGCGGTACGCTTCGCGGGCATAGAACTCCAGAAAGTCGATGGCCTCGGCCGTGTCCGCATCCGCCTCGGCCCAGGTCTTTCCCACTTCGAGAATCATGACCGCGGAAAACTCGTGCTTCCGCTGGCGAAGCAGCGCTGCAGCTTTGAGGAGGACGCCGGCGCGGACCTCGACCGGCTGTCTCTTCCAGCTTTCGAACGTCGTGGCAGCCACCTCGACCGCACGGTTCACAAGCTCCTTCGTGGCCTTCTGAAAGGAGCCGAGCGTTTCGACTTTCCTGGCCGGATTGATGGTCGAGCTGCTCTTGAGGCCGGTGATCCGCTCCCCGCCGATCACCAGCGGATACTGGCGACCGACTTCTCCGCGGATCGTCTTGATCGCCTCCTCCATCGCCTTCCGATTCGGCTCCTTGCCAAAGTCGGTCAGCGGCTCATTCCTGAACTCACTCAGTTTCAAAATTACCTCCAGGTGGCGCGCGAAGCGCATCATACGGCGCGTATGGTATCGAAAAGCTTCAAACGGAGAACAACCTTGCTGACCGCTCTCTTTCTGCTTGCAGGGTGTATTACCCGTCTGGCGTGGTCTGACGAAAAGCCAGGGGAGACCAACGCCGCCTTTCATACCGAGAACAACGTCATCGTGATGGAATCCGTCACGATCGAGCATCGTCCCGGAAAGTTCATCTTTTCGACGAGCCTCCCGCGCACGGCCATCAGCGTTCCCTTCGCCAGGTCTCTGGGAGCTCCGGCCGAGCCGCGCGGGTACAGCGTCCAGTTCGGCCAGAAGGCCACGACATACACCGCGCCGGCGACGGTCGATCTGCACGGGGTGGCCGATGCCATCCTGGGAGTCGACAGCTGGGCTGCTCCGATTGTGGCGATCGATTACCGGAAAGGACTCATCAGCTTCGATCAGTCGGTGCTCCTGCGCGACGATATGGTGGTCTCGAGATATGACGGTCCCCCTTCGGTGGTGGTCCGCGTAGCCGGGCAGGCAGTTCGGGCGGTGGTCGATACGGCGTCTTCCGATACCTTGATTCTGCCGCTGTCGTACGGAAGCGCGGGAAGAGGCAGCGTGCCGGTGGCTCTGGGAGGCGTCGAGTTCGGTTCCGTCGACGTCCGCTTCGCCGATGTCAGCGACGCGCGCGTCGGTAACCGTCTGCTCTCGAAGTTCCTGGTCCTGATCGATCAGAAGCGAGGTCAGGTGGCGCTCTGGCGTGACCCGCGCACTCCAGCCGGTGTATAAGGACGCAAGCTCACCCGTCAGGAGTTTCAAAAACGTGAGAGGGTCTTGGGTGCGATGAAGTCGCTCCGTCTATTGCCACTCCTGGTTCTCTGCGCAGGGTGGGCGCATGCTCAGGAAACGACCGAGGAGCCGAAGTTCCACCTTGACGTAATCGCCTCGGCCCGCGGGGTGATGGCCAGTGGCTCAGTCTCGTGGTTGCAGGGAGGGCTCGAGCCGCTCGAGTCCAGCGGTCCGAACGACCGTCGGGCCTTTCTCAGTCGCGAGTCGCTGCAGCTCGGAGGCGATTGGAAACCGTCGCGCCATTTCGACGCCCACTTTCATCTTCTGGCACGCGACGAGGGCCCGGGCGCGCTGGGGAACCACTTTGGCGTCCCCGAGGCCTACGTCGACTATCGTCCCCTGACCGGCCCGAAGAATGATCTTCAGATCCGGGCCGGGATGTTCTTCCTGCCGACTTCCCGCGAGAATGTCGGACCACTCTGGTCGTCTCCGTACACCATCACTTACTCCGCTTTGAATACCTGGATCGGCCAGGAGGTCCGCCCTGTCGGAGTCGACCTCTCCTGGCGTCACACGGCGGAGAGTGGCGACCGGGTGACATTCGCCGCAACGGCCTTCGGCAGAAATGACACCATGGGCACGCTGCTGGCCTGGCGTGGCTGGTCGCTCGGCGACCACCTGGCCGTGTACCGGGAAGTCTTACCTCTGCCCATCTCTTCATTGAGAAGCCACTTCCCCGAGCAGAGCGTCGATGGCACCCGGCCGTTTCAGCACGATCTCGACGGGAACATCGGCTGGTCAGGGAGGGGCCGATGGCAGTTTCGCGATCGGGCCACCGTTCAATTCACGCATGTGGACAACCGTGGCACCGGGGAGTTTTATCCGGATCCGAGCGCCGTCAGTGGCGAGTGGGCGTGGCACACGCGGTTCTACATTGCCGGAGGCGAATGGACCCCGGATCCTGTCACGACCTTCGCAGCGGAGTACAGCTGGGGAAGGACAAGCCTCTACAACGAGGGCCAGGGCCTGCAATACGTCAACATGGGCTACTACGCGGGCTACCTTCTGGCGTCCAGGCGGATCGGCTTGAATCGCGTGTCGTTTCGCTTCGATCAGTTCGGCACCGACGATCGTGCTACGGCGCGGATCACCACCAGCAACGAGCATGGAGCGGCCTGGACGTTCTCATACTTCCGCATTCTGAGCTCGACCGTGCGCGTCGGATTGGAGTTCGTGTCTGTTCACGGCAAGCGGATCGCGGAGCCCGGCGTCGATCCGACTGTCGAGGGCGACAACCTCATTCTGGAAGTCCGCAGAACATTCTGAGGACCTCAGTGGGCGGCAGACGGCCGGATGATGGCTCGAGCTTTAGTTCGTCGGCCCCTCGGATCTCGATCCTGTACGCCTCAACGCAGGCGGAGTCTGCTTGTCGCTCATCCCTTCCGGATGTCGGCCGCATCGATCGGCAACCTGCGGACTCGTTTGCCCGTGGCGGCGAAGATGGCATTGCAGACTGCCGGGGCCAGCGGCGGCAGTCCCGGCTCTCCCGTCCCGGTAGGCAGCTCGTCGCTGGGAACGATGTGCACTTCGATTTTCGGCGCTTCATTCATCCGCAGCAGCTCATAGTCGTGAAAGTTCGATTGCTCGACACGCCCGTTGTTGAGTGAAATGCGTCCCTTCAACGCCGCCGTCAGACCGAAATTGATTCCGCCCTCGATCTGAGCCGCAACCCCGTCTGGATTTACAGGCGTTCCGCAGTCGACCGCAGCCACAACGCGATGAACCCGAGGCGTTCCATCATCGGCGACGGACACTTCGGCGATCTCCGCCACGTACGTCAGAAACGAGTACTCCGCGGCGAATCCGAGAAACCGCCCCGCCGCTCGCGCCTGACTCCACCCTCCCTTCTCCGCCGCCAGCTCGATGACCCGGCGCATCCGTCCGCTGTTGAACGGATAGTCCCTGGCCTCGCCCTGGCCGGAGGCGACCGGTGCGTCGCCGAGCAGCGCGAGCTGGTATGCCACCGGATCTTTGCCGGCCGCGTGCGCCAGCTCGTCGAAAAACGATTGAACGACGAATGTGTTGCCCGAGTTCGCCACCGAGCGCCACCATCCTCGAGGCACACCCGAATCGGCGTAGGCGTAATCCACACGCAGATTCGGTATGCGCTGCCTCAGGTCCCCCGCGCCATCCATCTCGCTCTCCTGGATGTTCTTCGCGTCGGTGCCGTGCATGTAGGCATCGATCGATGGGGAGACCAGACGGTGACGCCAGGCCACCGGCTTACCGTCTTTTCCAAGAGCAGCGGTCAACTTGTGCATGCTCGCCGGCCGGTAGAAGTCGTGCTGCATATCGTCTTCGCGGGTCCACTGAACCTTCACCGGCGCTCCGGCGGCCTTGGAGATGAGGCTGGCTTCCAGAGCGAAATCGGGATTGGCACGGCGGCCAAAGCCTCCGCCGAGAAGCGTCACGTGAACCTTGACCTGCTCGGGCGAGAGTCCGAGGGCATGGCCGCACGTCGAGGCCGCCCAGTCTGCGAATTGAGTCGGCGCCCAGAGCTCGAGGCTGCGTGGCGTCGCGTGCGCGGTGCAATTCATCGGCTCCATCGTTGCGTGGGCCAGATAAGGCACTTCATAGGTCGCTTCAATTCGTTGGGCCGCTGCCGCCAGAACGTCATCGGCGTTCCCCTCATGGCGGATCGCGCGTCCTGGCTTCGAGACTATCTCGGCCATGAGGTCGCTCAGGCTGGCGCTGCTCTCCGTGGCCCGCGTCCCTTCGTCCCATTGGACCTTCAACGCATCGCGTCCCTTCATCGCCGCCCAGGTCGACGTGGCGACAACGGCGACACCGTTCCACGGCAGATCGCTCCCTCGGGCCTCGATGCGCACGATCGTCCTGACGCCGGGCACGCTTCGGGCCTTCTTGTCGTCCACGCTCACAACCGTCCCGCCGAAGACCGGCGAACGAAGGACCACCGCGTACAGCATCCCGGCCAGGTGCGAATCGATTCCGAAGCGCCCCCGCCCGCGAACGATGTCGATGTTGTCGAGCCGCTCCACCTTCTTACGGCCGATGATGCGGAAGGAAGCTGGCGCCTTCACGCTGACGTCCGCGGGAACCGGGAGCGTCGCGGCGACCTTCGCCACCTCTCCATAGCTCACCCTCCGGCCGGTCGGGACATGGGTAATCATGCCTGCATCCGTCTGACAGGTTGCCGGCTCTACCGACCACCCTGCTGCCGCGGCGGCCACCAGCATCGCTCGGGCCGTGGCACCCGTCTTTCGGAGAGGCATCCAGGTCGTGCGCACCGAGCTGCTGCCGCCTGTGCCCTGGGAACCGAAACGCGAGTCGAGATCGCTCTGCCGTATCCGGACCCTCGACCATTCCGCGTCAAGCTCCTCGGCCACGATCATCGGCAGGGTGGTGCGAACCCCCTGCCCCATCTCCGACTTATGAACCCAGATCGTGATCTGACCGTCCGGCGATACCTGCACGAACGGGCCGAGCGGGGCGGCCGCCGTGGCGCTCGATTCGGCACCCACGACGCTCGGCAGCTCCGCGGCCAGGATCAGGCCGAGCGAGGCCGCGGACGAGACCTTTACGAAGTCGCGGCGCGTGACTTTGACGACGCTGCTCATTTCTCACCGCCGCTCGCAGCCACGTGAATCGCGGCGCGGACGCGCTGGTACGTGCCGCAGCGACAGAGGTTGCCGGACATCGCCTCGTCGATCTGCTCGTCGCTGGGATTCGGGTGCTTCCTCAATAGCGCGGCGGCCGACATCAGCTGTCCAGCCTGACAGTAGCCGCACTGCGGGACGTTGCCTGCGATCCATGCCATCTGCAGAGGGTGATTGCCGGCCGGCGACAACCCTTCGATCGTGGTGATCTTCTTCGCCTTTACCTCGCGAAGCGGCGTGACACACGATCGCACCGGCTCTCCGTCCAGATGCACGGTGCAGGCGCCGCAAAGTCCCATGCCGCAGCCGAATTTCGTTCCGGTCAGTCCCAGCCCGTCGCGGAGAACCCATAGGAGCGGCGTCTCCCCGGCCTGGCCGACCGTGTGCGGCTTTCCATTGACGTCGATTGTAGTCACCCGTGCCTCCCACCAGTCAGAATCGATGGATACGCGCTCTCGGATTATCGGCAACCGGAGACCGCGGCGGAGAGGCCGGAGAATTACCTTGTGACAGCCTCTGCCAGAGTGGATACTACTTCGATCCCGATCGGGACGAGGAAACGTTTGTTCATCACAGGACTGCTCACGATATTCACGCTTCTTGTAGCCGGCTCCGGTCCGGCAGGCCGCCCTGTGATCCATTATCCGATCGTCGCTGCTGCCGGACCGCGCGACAGGGTCCTGATCGTCGCCCCGCATATCGATGATGAGGTGATCGGCGCAGGCGGGTACGCCGCCGATGCCATCCGCAACGGCGCGCAGCTCTACGTCGTCTTCCTCACCGCCGGCGACTGCAACCGCTCTTCCGCCAGCATTCTGCATCGCACGCTCGAGCCGACTGCGAACAACTATCTCGAGGTCGGCCGAACCCGGATCGCCGAAGCGCGGAGCGCCATGGCGAAGCTAGGCGTACCTCCCGATCATTACTTCATTCTCGGCTACCCGGATGGCGGCCTGCGGACGATCTACGACAATCCGAACACCATCGTAAAATCCCGCAGCACCGGCGAGCTCTCGGTGCCCTACTCGGAAGCTCTCTCGCCGGGAAGCCCCTACAGCATGGAGTACCTCGCCAACGACCTCCGGCGCGTGATCGAGATTGCAGCACCCACCGTCGTCATCGCCCCGGTCCCGTTCGACATGCACCCCGATCACAGCGCAGCAGCTGAGATCACCGATTCGGTCCTGACTGCGAGCCATCGCAATCCGACACGACTGGGCTACCTCATTCACACCAGCCGCATTCCGAAGTCATTCGTCTGGTTTCCGGATCGCTCTCTCGCCCCTCCGCCGCGCTTCGAAAACTACGCCTGGGCCACATACCCCCTCACCCCTCGCATGCAGCGGGAGAAGGATCGCCTCCTGCTCGTGTACAAGAGCCAGCGGCCGAACGTCTTTCTGCTCCGCAACGCCTACATCAGAAAGAACGAGCTCTTCTTCGTCAACGACGGAAGGGAAAAGCAGAAAGCAGAAAGCAGAAAGCAGCAATCAGAAGGAAGGACCCTCTTCCCTCTCGCTGCTGCCCGCTCGCTGACCTTCGAAGCCGAAGGCAGAAAGAAAGGCGCCATTCCCTTGCCTCTGCATGCTCCCAATGACCTTCTGATTTCCGCTCTCTGCCTTCTGATTTCTGATTTCTGCCTTCCCTCAGGGATGCCATGACAGGCCGATCCACCATCGGGTGCCGCCGCGCAGCAAGCCCTCGAGGATTCGAGCAACACCCGCCGTGAAATCGAGCGGCGGGAGATCGACGAGCGGCATGCCGTCGGTCAGATGGGCCTCGTACTCCGCACCGGCCAGCGCGATCCTCTGATGCGGGCCGATCGATTCCGACCAGAGCTCGTGTCTCTGATAAAACAGCTCGAGCGGACCCGAGGTTTTCACGGCAAGACGGAGGCTCTCACTGCGGGTTCCAATCGCGATTCCTTCGGGCAACGCCGGCTCGAAGCGGCGATTGGCGTCGGCTGAGTCAGGGACGAGCGAGGTCTGCATTCCGCCGAGGATGATGCGGTCCAGATCGCGAGTGGCTCGCGTCGTGCCGGCGCGCTCGTATTCAACAGCAACCGACCGCTCCCCGAGAGAGCCCGCACCGCGCACCGACATGAGCGCGTGACCCCAACGCTCGACTCCGGTCGCCCCGCTTTCGGCCGCGGTCCGAAACGCACCCGACAGACGAGCCGATCCCACCCGACGGTGGAGAGCGACCCGGCTGTCGATAAAGAGAAGCCCCCGCCTCAGCTGCGGTTCTTCGGGTGGCCGGATTCGCCCGGCCACGAGACCGCCGGCCAGGCTGATCGTTGCCAGGGGCAGGACATCCCTTCGCCAGAGGCGGAGCTCGAGGCCGGATCGTTTCGCGTCGAGGGAATGCGGGTCTCCCGCGGGACGGCTTCCCGAGAAAGAGTCTCGTACCGAAAACCCTCGGACGGAGAAGGAAACCGGTGCGCCATGCCATGCCGCTCCGACTGACGCCCCCTGCTGCCCTCCGTCGCCGGTGACGGAGGCCATCCCGACCACGTCGAGGCGCCCGATGATGTCACCTGAGCGGATTCCGAGCTCCGCGGATCTCGCGGAAGGGGAGGAAACGCCCCCGAAGAGAATCGAGATTTCCTGCCGGCCTGCGGCGTACGGGTCGCTCCAGATCGAGATGTCCGTTTCCCGGATGTCGGCGGACGCCAGAGCAGCCGGCGGCGCCAGCGACTCGATCGCCGTCCGCTCCGGTCCGATCCGACGGATTGCGAGGCCATCCGGGCCGGTGGCCAGGAAGAAAACGGAGCCGTCTGCAGCGGGCTCCGGAGCAAAGGCCGCTCCCGGCACACGCGTAAGGCGATGCCGCTCGCTTCCATCGTCGGCAAACGCGACGAGATCGATCGACGTCCGCGTCGCTACCGTCGCAACGATCTCAGGCTTCGATCGGCTCCATGCTGGTTCAGCCACCATTCCGGCCTCGGCGTCGTAAATGATGGTCTCCGGTCTGCTGATCAGGCCTCCGGCGCGGAGCGGCGACGAGTCCGCGGTTTCAGGCAGATCGACCCGTACCAGCTGCCAGTGGCTGGCCCGATTCCGGACGTAAACGAGCGACCGTCCGTTGCGCCCCACCCGCGGATGCGAGAGCGTCTCCAGCGCCGGCTCCGTCAGCGGGGTGACGGCGCCCGAGCGGAGATCGACGAGGACCAGTTGCATCAGGCCGTATTGGCTGCGGAGCGCGACGGCCGAGCGGCCATCGGGCAATGGATCGGCATCGCGGACGTCGCCGAGATGAGTGAGGCGCTCCGGGGGGCCCTTCGAGGTCCATCGAAAGAGGTCGAAATGCAGCAAGCCGTCGCGGTCGGGCTGGCGATGTGAGAAGAGGACTGAGCGGCCATCGGGCAGCCATCGTGGCCAGCCCATGTCGCCGCCATCGGGAAGGGCCAACTCGGCTAGAGGCTGGCGGGCGAAGGGGCCGGGATGAACAGGAGCCACGTCCTCCGGATCGCGAGCCAGCATTCTCGCAATCCGGGCTTTCCACTTTCTCTCCTCCTCGGTAGTCGCACTCGTCGACCAGATCAGCAGTCGGGACGGCTGATGCTGAGCGCGCAGGACGACCGCCATCTTCGAGCCGTCGGGCGAGAGCGCCGGCGGTCCGGTCTCCCATCGCGTCTCCTGCCACACAGATCCCTCGACAGGCTCGCTACGACGTGCGGCTTCGACCGCCGCTGTCGTCAACTCCACCTTGAACTTGTCGTAGAGCAACGAGGGCCGTTCGCCGAAGACACCTTGAAAGGCCTCTTCGAAGCTGCGCTGCTGCCGCGCCGTCATCCGCGCCCACAGATTCCGCAACGAGCCCGGACCGCTGCGCGCCTCCAGCCACTCGAGGAATGCCGAGCCTCCGAGATACGCCATCGACATGCCGAGATAGTCGTGCTGGTCGGAGTCGAGCTCGCTGTAAGCGGGCAGCCGGCCAAGCTCGGCCCATCGGCGAAGAATGGCCGCTCGAAACGCGCCATTCGGACGGCCGGAGCCTGTGACGCGGCCTTCGATTACCGTCGCATACCCCTCGATCACCCATCGGGGAGCGGCCAGGGTGATCGGGCCAAGCGGGAGGATCAGCCGTTCGGCGAGATGCCGCAGCGGGCTGCGAGAGGGCCGGGTCAGATGAACGACGTGCGCGACTTCGTGGACGGTGACGAGATCGATCCAGTCAGTGAAGTTGCCGATCTCACTCTCCGGCCCGGGGTTCTCGACCCAGAGCACGATGCGCGGCGAGCCGAGGAATGTCAGCGCTTCTCCGTTGGCCTCCGCCAGCGGGTTCATCACGACGACGTCGATGGTGACTTTCGGCGCATAACCGACCGCCTCGATCACTGCCGTACGAATCTGTTCGATACGCCCGGCGAGGTGGCGGCTCCAGACCTCGTACTGTTCAGGATAGTGAATCCGAAAGTGCGCTGTCCGCAACGTCCGCCAATCGGAAGCCGGGGTCTGCGCCGGCGCCGCAGCGACGAACAGGAGTCCCCCGATGATCGCAAGAGTGAGATGTCGCATAAGGAGAGCGAGCGATGCCGAATGTCAGATCGCTTAGCACCAACTACAACGGCCGATTGTGGAACCCCTCTATTCTGCCTTCATTCTCACTCGGCGCAGGATCAGATCTGCAGTGGCGGACCAGACCCCACCGGCAAAAATCGCCGAGGCATCGATCTTGACAATCATCTTCTCCTATGAACTGGTGATCGATCTTCATCTCGACCATCGTCGTCC
>JADGNX010000368.1 GCA_017883265.1 Thermoanaerobaculia bacterium | reverse complement strand
AGGTAGCCGAGTTTGTCGGTGAATTTCATGATCGGGAGCCGTGGCCCGCAACGAACTGCCACCGGCCCTTATTGCAACGACTGATCTTACACCGGCGAGTAGCGCCCGCACCGCCAACTGAGCGCAGCAAGTGGAGCGGCGGCCGCCTCGGCCGCCAGCGGGCGGGCGGCTGCCCCCGACCCCCGCGCGGGCGCCCGAGAGCGGGCGCCCTCCACTTCAATCCCTCCGCCCGCGTGACCTCCCGAGGATCTGTCCAGCCGCTCCGGCGCAGATCCCGGCGAGGTACGTGGCGTGGTGGATGGCGAACGCGAATGGGAGGAGCGGCCACCAGACCATCGAAAGGCGCGTGGCGGGGATGCCGAGGATCAGTGTTCCCGCGGCGTAGAGCACGAGCAGGACGAGTGCCAGCGGCGGAGCGAACAACACGCAGAGAAAGAGGATCGCCGCAGCCCCGAGAAAGGCCAGCAGCTTCGGATTACGCGAATAGGCGCGTGAGCCTCCAGCGAGCATCGCACCGGTCTTCAGCCGATATCGCCAGCGCTGCCTCAGATAAGGTCCGGGAAAGGCTCTGCGGCGATGATGCACGACGAGATCGCCGTCGTACACGACGCGTCCGATCTTCAGAAGTGTTTCGATGAGCGCGGTATCTTCTCCGATGTATCCGATGGCCGCATCAAAGCCGCCGGCCTCTTCAAAGGCGTCGCGACGGACGAAGAGGTTCACGAGTGCCAGATCGGTCGGCCGGCGAACGTCGAAACGCCCTCGCCGGTTCTCGTGGCAGGCGATTCCGCTGCCGATGAGAGGCGTCGCCAGCAGCGTTTCCGAGATCAGCTCCGCGCTGCTGGAGTCTTCCGGCGCCGGGTCGGGGCCGCCGACAGCGACTATGCCAGCATCAGCCGCAACGATCGCCATTCCGCGCGCCAGCCATCCGACGGAGGCCGTCGCGTCATCGTCGATGAACGCCAGCACCTCGCCTGCAGCCATCGCCGCCGCGGCATTGCGCCGGACTGCCGGATTGCGATCGGCGACGATCACATTGCGCACCCGCGGGCTGGCTGAGGCCATCGCGAGGGGTGAGACCACGATCAACTCATAGTCGGCCCCCTCCTGCCGCAGAATCGAGTCGATCGCCGGGCGGGCGTCCTCGCCGCGGTCGACTGGCATGATGACCGAGACCTTCACGCACTAACGAGTAACAGATTCCCCGTCGGGACGGAATGCTTTTGTTTTCTTCTTGTTACCCGACGGGAGTATCCTCAGGGGTCGCGACGCAGCCTGGTGCGTCTGTCATCCCGAGCGTCGAGCGAGGGATCTGGTGGTTGGGTGGGCGCGAAAGGCTTTGGTCAACGACCACGGATTCCCCTGCCCGCCAGATCCCTCGCTCGACGCTCGTGATAGCACCCCGGTTCGCGCACACCACCGCGCCGCGATCATCGCAACCGACTCAATCACAAACAGACGAGAGATAGGTTTCAAACAGAATGAAGCTGATCGTACAGATTCCCGCATACAACGAAGAAAAGACCCTG
Organism: Thermoanaerobaculia bacterium; assembly: GCA_017883265.1. Classification (GTDB taxonomy): domain Bacteria; phylum Acidobacteriota; class Thermoanaerobaculia; order Gp7-AA8; family Gp7-AA8; genus JADGNX01. Next base: position 1,932 of record JADGNX010000368.1, on the reverse strand, counting down.
GCACAGACTCTTCGAGACATCCCGAAGCGCATTGACGGCATCACATCGATCGAGACGCTGGTCATCGATGACGGCAGCTCGGATGCGACAGCCGCGATCGCCGAACGGGAAGGAGCGACACACGTTATCCGGCTCATGACCCATCGCGGACTCTCCGCCGCATTCATCGCCGGCCTCGACGCCTCACTGCGCCACGGCGCCGACATCATCGTCAACACCGACGCCGACAATCAGTATCAGGGCGCCGATATCGCCAAACTGGTTGCGCCGATCCTCAAGGGGACAGCCGAGGTTGTGATCGGTGACCGAGGAGTGGCGAGCTCGCCGCACATGGGGGCGATGAAACGATCACTCCAGCGTCTCGGAAGCTGGACGGTCAGCCGCGCCTCGGGTGTTCGGGTGGCCGACGCCACCAGCGGTTTTCGCGCCTTCTCGCGCGAAGCGGCCCGCCAGATCAACGTCTTCAACCCGTTCACCTACACGCTCGAGACGCTCATCCAATCGGGCAACCGCAACCTCGCGGTGCTGTCGGTGCCAGTCCGGACCAACGCCCCCTCGCGGCCTTCACGGCTCTATCGCGGAACCGCCAGCTATCTGCGCAAATCGGCCACCACGGTCTTTCGCGTCTCGACGCTCTACAAGCCGCTCAAGACCTTCTTCGCACTCGGAATGCTCCTGATGCTCGCCGGCACTGTGATCGGAGCGCGCTTTCTCTATCACTACGAGCAGGGCGACCGCGGTCACGTCCAATCGCTCATCCTGGCGGCGGTCTTCCTGATCTCCGGTTTTCAGACGCTGCTGATCGCCCTGGTCGCCGACCTCATCGCTGTGAACCGCCGGTTGACCGAAGAAGTCCTCATCCGGCTGCGGCAGTCAGACAAGGCCGCGGAGCCAGCCCGAAGCGTGCCGCGGCCTCGTGCCGAACAACGTCCCTCGCTGCCGCCGCGCCAGAACGCGCGGCCGCCCCGCCGCGAACGCGAGCCGCGCAGCGTTCCGGCTCCGGCTGTCCAGCCGGCCGCTCAGGCCACACAGTGGGTGTGGCTGATGGATGAGGACAAGGAGGCGGAACACGCTGCACCGGCTGCCAATACTCCCCCCCAACGGCGTCCTCCCCTGCTGGAGGAAGATCAGGACGACCTGCCGTTCGAAGCTCCGGCGGACGAAACAGGGACCGCACCCACCCGCTCCTCGACTCGCCGCCGACGCAGACGGCGTGGCGGCGCACGCCAGCATCCCGAGCTCCCCGGAAATCGCGGCAAACACCTCAATGAGGGCGGCGACGGGCCGTCCGGAGATTCGGGGGAGTAGGCCGATTCACACGTAGGCCTCGACAAAGCTCGCGGTGATTCGCCCGGCCAGCGACAACTCGCGCGGGACATGCACCAGCGGATGGATGGCGTTGTACGTATGCGTGGCGCCTTCGATGATGAGAAGGGACGCGTCGTGCGCCTTGGCTGCCAGAGTCCGTCCTTCCTCGGGCGGCACACTCTCGTCGCGGCCGCCGTGGATGACGAGAAGCGGCACTTCGAGCGCTGCAGTCGCAGCCCGCACGTCGAGCCGTTCCACGTTCCGTTCGTAGTCATCGAGGATGGCGGTCGACATCCTCATGGCCTGATGGGTCCTGGCATTGACGACGTCGCAGTGGCCATCGCGGCGCCATTGCCGCTTCGTCTCGTCGTCCCATCGGTCTGCCGAGGCGATGGAGCTCCAGGTGACGATTCCATGCAGCGGAGCGATATCGCGGACCGAGAGAAGGGCGACCGCACCGCCGCGGGAGTGCCCCATCAGAAAGAGCGGCAGGGATCGAAGCGCCTGGAGCGAACGGCAATGGGCGACCACGCGGCTCAGGTCAGCGAGCTGGATCGAGTAGGTGTCGCCGGCGAAGAGATCGAGCCGATCGAAACGCTCCGGATCATCACCAACGCCGTTGCG
>JADGNX010000102.1 GCA_017883265.1 Thermoanaerobaculia bacterium | reverse complement strand
CCAATCTTCCGGTCGGCGCGAATACCGGAACGGTCCACATCACCAACACCACCACCAATGGAACGCAGAACGTTCCTGTGTCGGTCAGCGTGGTCACGCCGGTCTCCAATCAGGCCAGCAGCGCGCCGCCGCCGAATGCGCTCATCATCCCGGTGGTAACGCACGTGAACGGCGCGACCGCCCCCTTCCAGTCGGATGTCCGGCTGACGAACACCGGGCTTTCGAGCGTGAACTACCGCGTGACCTTCACCCCGACCAGGACCAACGGCTCCACGTCGAAGGTGACCGACATTACGGTGGTCAGCCAGCAGACAGTCGCGCTCAACGATGTGGCCAAGGACTTCTTCGGCTTCGGAGCCACAGGCAGTGTCAGCGACGTCGGATTCGGTGCGCTCGCAATCCGGCCGCTGAATACCGCAGCCTTGACCAACTACGCCTCCAGCCGCACCTACGCTACCCGGCCCGATGGTGGAACGCTCGGACAGTTCGTCCCGGCCATTCCCTTCTCTGCGTTCGCCACCAGGGCATCGGCGGTTTCGCTTCCAGGCATGCCTGCGACTCCCGGAGACATCCCTGTGCTCAGCATGCAGCAGGTCAGCCAGTCGTCGAAGTTCCGTACGAACCTCGGGCTGGTCGAGGGTTCCGGGGTCGCTGCCGGCGGCAAGATCAAGGTCTACAACGACAATGGCGATCTTCTCGAGTCTTCCGACTACACGCTCCAGCCGTTCGAGCATCAGCAATTCGGGCTGGCTGAACGGCTGCCGGCGATGACGACTCTCAATGACGGTCGAGTCGAAGTCACGGTCGAGACGCCGGCAGGCGCAGTCGAGGCCTATGCCTCGGTTCTCGACAACATCACGACGGATCCGCTGGCCGTGACCCCTGTGCAGGTCTCCAAGATCCATGCGACGCGCTACGTACTGCCAGGGGTCGCAGAGTTCAACAGCGGCACGAATTTTCATTCGGACATTCGCATCTACAACGGCGGATCGGCTCCGGCCGTCGTCCGCATGACCTATTACCCCCTGGCCAACCTGCAGGGCATGCTCACAGGCGATCCGGTCTCCGCAGACCCGATCACGATCGGCGCAGGCCAGGTCAAGGCGATCGACAACGTGCTTCCTACTACGTTCCACCTGACCACGGGCGGAGGGTCGCTCGTGGCCACGACCGACATCCAGAGCTCCCTCGTCCTGACAGAGCGCACCTATAGCAATGCTTCAGGTGGAGGCACATTCGGCCAGTTCATTCCGGGCGTCTCGCCGGATCAGGGCGTCGCGCTCGGCGATCGTCCGTTGCAGATCCTGCAGCTCGAGCAGTCGGCTGCCTTCCGCACGAACGTCGGTATCGTCGAATTGACGGGAAACCCGGTCACGGTGCGTCTCTCGCTGAGCGTTCCCAGCACAAAAGTCTCGCCACTCATAGAAATTCCGTTGCCGGCCAACGGCTTCGTTCAAATCCCCATCGCATCGATCACCTCGCTGCTCAGCACGACCTCCGACACCTTCAACGCGCGCATCTCGGTTCAGGTGATCTCCGGCACTGGGCGGGTGACGGCGTACGGCTCTGTGATCGATGACACAACGGCGGATCCGACGTACGTTCCGGCGCAGTAACCTACGCTTCTGGCATGGGGCGCCCGCTTCGGGCGTCCCGTGGCGGGCCATTCCACGACCGCGTTGGCCGGCCGGTTCCTCGATGTGACATGGGCCAGGATCGGCGCGAACACACCAGCCAGCGACCCCGCGAGGTGCGCCAGTGGAAGCGCCGCGACGCCGTGCCACACATGACCCGTGCCCTTCGCTTCCATTGCGAGCTTGGCTGCCACGAGGACCAGCAGCGCATAGCCGGTTCGCCGGTCGCGCGCTGCGGCTCTGACCACGGATGCTCCCCTCGTATCCCAAAACGCTGGTTCGCCCGACCGCGCCAGCGTCAGCGCCGCACCGACCCAGAGGGCCAGTGCCAGTCCGGATGCACCGCGGTATTCGTCGAAACGAGCGAAGGCCAGAAGCCCGAGGCTCAGAGCCGGAGCGATGATTGGAATCGTCAGGAGCAGCCGCCGGCGCGCCGGCCGCTCGACCAGAGCGAGCGGCACAACGGCGGCGATGGCGTTCGTGATCAGGTGAGCAATGTCGTAATGAACGAAATGTCCGGTCCAGAGCCGCCACCACTCGCCGTGTAGCGCCGCAGCGGTCAACGCAAATTGCCCCGCTGTCACCACAACCGTCTCCGGACCGCGGCAACCAGCAGAATCGACAGAGCCCAGAGCCAGCCGATGCTGCCGCTCTTCCGGACCGATACGCCCTCTCGGGACACGATGTCGACGTCCCCGCGCTCACCGCTGATCACTTTTGCCTTGAAGGTATCGACCTCCGCCGAGAGGTTGGTCGACAGGTCGCGCATGGCCATCTCCAGCCCCCTGTTCGAGCGCTCGCGCATCGACTGCTCCACCTCGACTGCGGAGGCATGGCCGGTGATATGGCTCTGACCGGGGGCCCGGAGGATGAATGTCCGTGCCGGAACGTAGAAGACTGCCGCATCGATCAGCGTCTGCGTATCGTTGTGATCGAGCGGGAGAACGTAGGCTCCGATGATCGACAGGTAGAGGAAGGAGATGGGAAGTGGATCGCTCGACTGGAACTGGTCGACCGAGACCAGGGCCACGACGTCCGTTCCGAACATTCGAGCCATCTGGTCGAGGTTGGTGAAGCCTCCCCCCGGCGTCAGGTATGTGGATGGAATGACCACGATCTCCCGGACCCAGTCGCGCGACTTGAACGCCTCGCGGACCACTCCCAGCAGCCGTTGCTCGCTGGCGCCGGGAATGACCGATTCAATGCCGCCAAACTGCGACGCTTTCCGATCAGCCGGCACAAACGCGATTCCGATTCGCAGCGGAAGTCGCAGCCGCACACTGTCCAGCGACGGCTGAGGTGCGCTTGCGGATTGCGGATAGAGGTACGACATCAGGTTGCTGCGTCGATGCAACTGGCGGGAGTAACTGCAGCCGGCCAGAATAGTGAGAGCCAGCATGATTCCCGTGACGAGGGTTGGGCGTGGCATGGAGTCTCCTTCCATACTGCTAGGTACTGAAGGTAACGTCGCGCTGCCGTCTTGTCAATACCGACAGGTATGGACGGTGCAGATGAATTATTGTGCGGCCGCGTCAGCTTCGCTGGCCGTACTGCTCTGGAGTAAGGTTGTGAGGATGGTCGGGAAAACGATTCGGCACCGGCTTGACTCGCCGGCGCTCGTGGTCCTGATCGCCGTCGTCTGTTACGGAGCGTTCGTCCTCCTGCTTCTGAGGGCCCGCGGCGGCGACATATCGATGTTCGTCGTGGCGGCTGGTCCGGGAGTCGACGCCACGAAGGTCCCGCCGGGCCTTACCGTGAGGCCGGATATCGGCGGTTACGATGGAGCGGCGTTTTACCGGCTGGCTCTCGATCCATTCACACGCGCGGTGACTGCGTTTGGAATCACGCTCGACAACCCTTCCTACCGCCAACAGCGCATCGGTTACCCGTTTCTCGTTTATTGCCTCGCTCTGGGCCATGCCTCGTGGGTGCCGGCCCTTCTCGTGGTGGTCAATCTTGCCGCTCTCTTCGCGCTCGGTGCGCTTGGTGGAATGGTGGCGCAGCAGGCAGGGAAGCACGCCCTCTGGGGACTGATCTTTCCTTTCTATCCCGGCTTCCTTCTGTCGCTTTCGCGCGATCTGAGCGAGATCGTGGCCTGCGTGTTTGCCCTCGCCGCCATTTGGGCGATGCAATCCCGCCGCGCCCTTGCTGGCGGCATGCTTCTGTCAGCCGCTCTTCTGACGCGGGAGACCTTTCTCGTCGTCGTGCTGGCTATCGCCGCGGTCTTCGCCGTCAGGGTATGCCAGCGCCTTCCGTCACGGCCGGCCCTGGCTGCGTTCGCTGTTCCGCTGGCGATCTACGCAGCCTGGCAGTGGAGACTGGCGTCTGTCTGGGGCGTCACGCCGGCGTGGGCGGGAGCGCCACGATTCACCATGCCTTTCGTCGAATACGCGCGGTTCCTCGCCGCTTCGTCGTCGCTCCGGCGCGCTGCCAGGCTCAATTTTGCCGAAGGTTCGTTTTTCGCCGTCGCCACCCTGGTAGTCATTGCTGCCTGGCGATCCTCTCGATCGCCGGCCGAATGGCGTGTCGGCTGGCTGGCCTACTTGGCCCTCGGAGCTACGCTTCCTCATTCCGTCTGGTATGAGGATGTCGGCTTCGTCCGAGTGCTGTCAGACTTCTATCTCCTCACGGCCGTCCTGGTCATCACGGCGAACCGTGCCGCGCGCGCCACCCTGGCGGTGTCGACGTTCGCCCTTTGGTATTACCTGGCGGGACATCTCGTCAAGTACGGCTGAGGGTGCCGGGACGATAGACGAGCCTCAACGCGAAGGACAAGGAGTGACTGCGCACTGTCATGTCCGTTCGGCGGCCGTAGTCGTTCCCCGTTTTCTCAGGAGCACCAATGAAAAGGCCAGCGCCACGATCAATACCGTGAGCGTGCCGAGCTCGATGACGAAATGCTGGAACGTGATCTCGGACTGATTCCCTACGTGACCGAACTCGGCAGTCAGCAGCAGGACCCGCCGGATGGCGGCGATCAGCCCGACCAGCAGGAACGGCTCAGGGACCACGGCATGTTCGCGAAAGGACACCTGCACGGTGTAGAGCAGCTCGATGACCAGAAGGATCGTCAGGATCCTGTCGAGAAGACCGACCGTGTTGATGAGGAGGGTTCCAGTGCCGAGCTGCTGAGCGAACGTAACCACCCCGTCGACCAGAAGCGAGAGAGAGCTTCCCGCCAACAGCAGGCCGAGGCCGACGTACACGATGTCCTCAACCAGACCGAATCCGCGAGCAATCCATGTCCTGGTCGGCACTGCGGCGCTGTCTGAATGGGTCATGGTCCTCCCGCTTGAGTCTCGCGGCGCGACGGCATCACCGTCCCAGGGGAAGCGAACATTGTAGCCTTGCGCCGCCGAGCATCCGCCGCGCTCCCATCCCGGAGTCTACAATCGCGTTATCGATAAGGTGGAATCATGCGAAACGATTGGCGCATTTCGAATCGAGCCTGGGCCCTCCTGTTTGCGCGCGGCGTCCTCGGATTGATTTTCTTCATGGCCGGCGTCTACAAGGTGTTTCAGATGGGTCCGGCGGAACATGTCCGTAAATGGTTTCTGCCGTACCACGACACCTTCCTGCCGACCTGGTCACTGTGGGTTGTCGGGTTCACCATACCGTTCGTCGAGTTGATCGCCGGAGGCTTGGTGATCGTCGGCTGGCGAACGCGGGAGGCGCTCATCGGGTTGGGAGCCGTACTGCTCGTCGTTACTTTCGGCCATCTGCTCAAGGAGCCTCTCTATCCCTTCCACGAGCATGTGATTCCGCGGTTGGCGCTGTTGCTGTTCGTCCTGGTCACGCCGCGGGAGTGGGACACGTTATCGGTCGATTTCATCGCTGCCTCCAAGCCGCTGCGAGGCATCGGCTTTTCGGCTGATCATGAGCATCGAGTCTGATCACCTTTCGCGCCCCTTCCCGCGGGATGCCGGCGATTAGCGCTGGACGACGCGTGGACGTCAGGCACGAGTGCTGGAATCGGGTTGTGTGGCGGCGTAGCGAACGGCGGGGCTGCCCGCGGGGTAGAAGACGCCCAGAAGCCGGAGCTCGCCCTCACCCGTATTCTCGAGGCAGTGGACCTGTCCCCGCGGGAGAAAAATGCACGAGCCGGCGGCGATCGGCGCGCTCGTCTCTTCCGCCCACATCACGCCAGTTCCCTCGAGGATGCAGATGACCTCCTCGTACAGGTGGTAGTGATCCGGGGAGCGGCCAGGGGGAATCGAGCCGACAAACTGCGTCACCTGATCGCTCCCGACTTCTCCATTGATCACTTCGCGGTACCAGCGATCGCCCGTTTTCTGGACCGGGCGCTCTGGCATCGAGACGATCGGTGAAGCCGTCATCGTCGATTCGTCGATGCTTCCAGACGATGCCGGGTCGGGCGGAAGCGGCCAACCGGGACTGCCTGGCTCGGGACAGCGCGAGCTCACGAGGACCATCGGTTCGGAGCTTTTGTTTTCCAGCGTGATCGACTTCCCTGCGGCGACGTAGATTCCGGAATCGGGGCCGATGGTCCCGGCAACGCCATCGAACGCCGCGTATCCCTTTCCCTCCAGCACGTAGAGCACTTCGTCGCTTCCGCCATTGGAGAGCGTCGCTGAGCCGCCGGCGTTCAGTTGCAGAACCCGCAGCGAGATGGCGCGTGCGCCGACTTCACTCCCGATCTGTGTCCAGATCGTCAGCGCTCCATCCCGCGTCGGCTGCCCCTCCTTCAGTCCGGTAACCCGGCAACCACCTTTGAGCACTACCATTGGTTTTCTTCCCTGCGGGATTAGAGTACAGATGTCGTGTCCGTCAAATCTCCAACCGCACGCTCACGCATTGTCAATTGTCCGTTGTCAATTATCCATGGTCTCTTTCGGAGCGAAGATGAACGAGAAACCTGAGCGAACGCAGCAGGACGGCATCCGCGCCATGAACCAGGACTTCAGCCGTTACGATCAGGTGGAGAAAAGGCAGAGCTATCACCTGGCGGAGGCGGACGACGAGCAGTTCGACGAGGAATTTCAGATCCAGACCTGCGATATCAGCGGAGCTCTTGCAGGGGATGAGAGCGAGAAGAGCCAGTTTTCGAGGCGCCTGGGCGACGCGCTGCGGGAGATCGGTTTCGCCATCATCGAGGGTCACGGAGTCGATCCCGCCCTCTACGACGAGGCCAGGTCGCGTGTCGGCGCGATGTTCACGCGCAGCTCTCTGGAAGAGAAGATGCGATTCCGCGCGCAGCGCTTCGGATCGGTCAACCAGGGGTACTTTCCGATCAAGGAGACGAGCAACATGCATCCCGATCTGGTGGAAGGATGGGTCTTCTGCCGCCGGGCCTTCGGTCTCGTCGGCGGCGAGCCGTTAGACTCGGATCGATTCTGGCCCAGCCCGGATGATGAGCGCTTTTTCCGGCGGATCGTTCAATCGCAGGAGCGGCTGATCCTCCCCGTGATGCAGAGCCTCCTCCGGTATCTCGGCGGCGACGCGCATCTCTACGACGCGCGGCTGACGGGAACCAATTTTGGTCTGCGCCTCAACTACTATCCTCCGATGAGCGCGGACGACGATGCCTCGGGCGCTGCCCGCCTGCTCGGCCACGAGGACATCGATCTTTTCACCTTTCTGCCCGCTCCGAACGTCGAGGGGCTGCAGGTCCTCAACCGTCGCAACATGAAGTGGATCCGGCTGGCCGCACCTCCGGGAGCGATCATTCTCAACACCGGCGACTACATGCAGCGGATCAGCAACGACATTTTCCCTTCGGCCACCCATCGGGTCAGCAAGCCGCGAGATCCTGCTCAGCGGAACGAAACGCGTGTGTCGTTCCCGATGGCCATCTACCTCTGGGAAGACGAGATGCTCGAAGTCCTTCCATCGATTTCCTCTCCTCGATATCCGCCGGTCAAGGCCATCAAGTTTCACACCAGCATCACCAGCAAGTTTTACGGCGACGACTACGCTGTCGGCGGGTGAGTTGGAGGTGTGTCGATTCGCCGCACAGGTGGGCGAAGACGCGCGTGGGACCCCGGCGGGAGTCATCCACCGGCATCGACCTTCTATCGAGGAGCTCGAACCATGCGGGCGCGGCGTCCCATGTACAGCACCACTCCGATCGCCGTCCAGAACGCCATGAGCTCGATGGTTGTCAGCGATGCCTGATCCAGTCGTTGTCTGAACGTGAGACGACGCAGTACCCCTACGTCGGTCGCCACCTGCATCACGACCAGCGCTCCCATGACCAGCATCGACACCAATGCGGCAAGTCGCTGGATCCAGCGCGGCAGGGCCAGGCTGGCGCTGCGGTAGAGCTCCGGGTTGGCCGTCGGCAGAGCGAGCAGCGCGAGGCTGTGAATGAAGTAGAGGACGACGAGCGCGAAAACGGCAATGTTGAGCGCCAGTGAGACCTGCCCGCTGACCAGCAGCGCCAGTGCCGCGATCAGCGTGATGGAAAGGCCGGCGATCGGCGTTCCTGTTCGCCGCGAGACCCTTCCGAGCCACGCCGGAGCCAGACCATCGGCGGCCAGCATGATGGCCACGCGTGAGGGAACGAGCATCGTGGCATTGACCGAGGTGCTGAGCGCCATCACTGCTCCAAGTGTGACCAGCGCTGCGCCGCCCATCGGCAGATACCGCCCGGCGACCTCCGCCATCGGTGCCGCCGACAGCCGGAGCTGCTCGAGCGGGAGAACTCCGAACGCCACGACCGACATCAGGAAATAGATCACCATGGTCGCGCTGATGCCCTTCAGAAAGATCCGGGGAAGTCTTGTCGTGCTGTCGCGGACCTCGCCGGCCGTCTGGGCAAGCGACTCGAAACCGGCATACGCAAAGAACAGCGGCGGAAGGCTCAGCGCGAATCCGGTTGCACCGTGCGTGAAGAACGGCCGATAGTTCGACGCATGAACGGCGAAGAGCCCCGGAATGATCAGGGCGACCAGAGAAACGCCGAGAACCGCCAGCATCCAGACCTGGAGACGTCCGAAAAACCGTACGCCGGCGACGTGGATGGCGTAGAAAAAGAGGAGGCTGCCGATGGCCAGTGGCATTGCAGTCATGCCGGCGGTCCTGCCGAACAACTCGAGGACGTAGTCGGCAAAGACCCTCGCCAGATAGGCCAGAGCTCCGATGTAGGAAATGATCTTCAGCCAGGCGCCAACGAATGCCGTGCCGTAACCGCCGAAGGTCCGCGAGATGTGCGTGTACTCGCCACCGGGCTCACGGCCGAGGGGCGTGGAGAGAAACACCGAATAGGCGACCGAGGTGGCGAGGATGGCCGGGGCGAGAAGGCAGTATCCGAGGATCACGCTGGGGCCGGTCAGCGCTCCGGCGTCGCTGGTGACCTTGAAGATTCCGGCGCCGATGAGGATCCCGAGGAGCGTGGCGTACGATTCGAGCGTACCCAGATCGCGCCGCAACGCGGTGATCCCACTCTTCCCCTCGGCGATCACCATGGCCAGACGCTAACACGAAAGCAGAAGGCAGAAAGCAGAGGGCAGAAGAGGCCGTTCCGGTCTGCTTTCTGCCTTCTGCGCTCTGTCTTCTGCTTTCATCAAGACAGCCGCACCTGTACTTTGTGCCTCTGCCCGTCGTGCAGACGAGGCACCCGACGGTCGACCAGTGGTCTCCCGTCCAGATCGATCGAAGCCACGCTGCGGCCGGCACCACCGGGGTTCTCCACTTTGATGTCGTATACCGTTTCCGCGTCCCGGAACCGGATCTCGTAAGAAGGCCAGGCTGCAGGGACCGCGGGCTCGATGATGAAGTGATCGGACCTGACGCGAAAGCCGAGGAGCGATTCGATGATGGCCCGTGACATCCATCCGGCCGACCCTGTGTACCAGGTCCAGCCTCCTCGTCCGGCATGCGGAATCTGCGAGTAGACGTCGCCTGCCAGCACGTAGGGTTCGGTCTTGTACTTCTCGATCGCCTCTGCGGAATCTGTGTGGTTGATGGGGTTGAGCATGGCCAGCAATTCCGCCGTTCGCTCTCCATCGCCGAGCGTAGCGAAAGCCATAGGCACCCAGGCAGCGGCGTGCGTGTACTGGCCGCCGTTCTCGCGAATGCCGGGAAGGTATCCCTTGATGTAGCCGGGATCTTTCGGGCCCCGATCGAACGGGGGGGCGAGCAACAGGATCAATCCGTCCTCCCGCCGGACGAGCTGTTCGTCGACGGCCGCCATGGCTCGAGTGGCGCGCCCCGGTTCGGCCGCGCCCGAGAGCACGGCCCATGATTGCGCGATCGCATCGATCCGGCACTCCTCGTTCGGCGCTGAGCCGAGAGGCGTCCCATCGTCGTAGTACGCGCGCCGATACCACTTGCCGTCCCACGATTCCTCTTCGATGGCCATCCTGAGCCGCTCGGCATGCGCGCGGTACTGGACCGCCAGGGGAAGGTCGCCACGCCGCTCGACGATTGGCGCGTACCGGCTCAGCGTGGCGTGAAGAAACCAGCCCAGCCACACGCTCTCCCCTCGTCCTTCCGCTCCAACCCGGTTCAGGCCGTCGTTCCAGTCGCAGGAACCGATGAGCGGCAGCCCATGCTTGCCCAGGGCCAGACTCACGGCGATGGCCCGGCGACAATGATCGTCGACGCTGGCGCTCTGATCGCTCGTCTCCGGCTGTTGAAACGCCTCGGGGTGACCGGCTGGAATGGGTGGCGACGTGAGAAAGGTGGCCGGCTCATCGAGAATCGATTGATCGCCCGTGACCTCGAGGTACTGGGCGACCGCGAACGGCAGCCAGAGGCGATCGTCCGAGCAACGCGTCCGCACTCCTTTTCCCAGCGGCGGATGCCACCAGTGCTGAACGTCGCCTTCGACGAACTGTCGTGACGCACAGCGGACTATGTGTTCGCGGGCGAGCTCTGGAGCTACGACCATCAAGGCCATCACATCCTGCAACTGGTCGCGGAATCCGAAAGCGCCGCTGGCCTGGTAAAACGCTGTCCGGCCCCAGAATCTGCCGGAGAGCACCTGATAAAGGAGCCAGCGGTTCGATAACAGGTCGAGCGCCGCATCGGGCGTTCGGATCTGAACGCAGCCCAGAATCTCATCCCACCGCTCGATCACGGCGTCATGCGCGCGCATGACGGCTTCGGGCTCACGATACTTGCGGATCAGCGCCACGGCCTGCTTCCTTGTGGCGGTCTGTCCAAGCTGGAAGGTGACCTCGCGCATTTCACCTGGCAGCAGCTCGAAACGCCTCTGCAGTGCCGCACATGGGTCGAGCACCGCGCCTGCGCGGTCTGACAATCCCGCTCTGCGCAGCGCGGCGGGATCGGCGTGGTTGCCGTAGCGCCCGAGGAACTCCAAACGGTCGACCGTTACGTGACAGTCACCTGCGCCGGCGTCTGCGAAGGCAACAGCTCCGGGGAAATCACTGCTGATCAAGTTCTCCACCAGAAGAGCCCCCGTCTCGGAATCGCGTTCTG
>JADGNX010000367.1 GCA_017883265.1 Thermoanaerobaculia bacterium | reverse complement strand
CGTCGACGGCGCCGCGTCGAGAGACGTTGCAGCGAGCAGGCCGAACATCATCGTAAACACAATATGTCTGATCATTTGTCCCTCTCGAACCGATCGATCTCGTCAAGCTGTCGTTGATACCGGCTTGCCAGCCGGAGATTCAGCGGAACCGCGGCGATGAGCTCGAGGGCGAAGACGACGGCCACGATCCGGATCGTCCTGGCCACTTCGGGATGTGCTTCGGCGAACCCGATCAGAAACAACACCGGACCGGGTACGAACAGCAGCATACGCAACCAGAAGCGTCTGCCGCGATGAAAGTCGCGTTGCCGCGTGAGTTGCCTTCGATGAAAGTCGACCGCGGATGTCTTGCCGAGGCTTGCTGCCGATCCTCCGGCCCAGCTCTGGCCGCGAAGATTGGAGCGGATCTGCCAGGCCATGAATGCGATGCCGGCGATTGTCAGAAGCGATCCGATCTGCTGCAGCCGGTCGTCGAACAGCGTGAGCCACCAGAAGCAGCTGATGACGACCAGCAGGCAGACGGTATAGCCGCCGTAACTCTGCCGCCGAGCCTTTCTGGCCAGCCGTTCGATCCGGTTCCGAATGTCTTGCGGTGTCATTGTGATTTTCTCCGTGCTCTGGCCCTGCCAGAGCGCTTGTGCCTCGTTGTTGGTCATTGCCTTCCCCCTCTCTCGAATCGGTCGGCGAGAATCCTCTTGATGCGGTGAATCCTCGTCGCCACGTTGCCTGATGAAATTCCGATGACCTCGCCGATCGCTGCAGCATCGAATCCTTCGAGGTAGAGCACGATCACCTGGTGCTCGACGGGATTGAGACTGGCGATCAACGCATAGAGCTGCTCGATCGACTCCTGCCTTCCGGCCGCAGCCTCGCCATCCGCGCTCGAAGCCATCTCCGCAATGTCGTCGAGACTGACGTGTGGCCGTAGTCGCTGGCGTTGGTGGCGGATCACGTGAGACGCGGCGACGTTTTGCGCCACGCGATAGATCCAGGTGCGCAAAGAGCAATCGCCGTCGAAGCCCTCGAAGCTCCGCCACAGCGCGAGATGGATCTCCTGCAGAAGGTCGCGACGCTTGTCGGCATCGAGCTCATACGATCGGGCCAGACGCTCCAGCGCCGGCCCGTGCGCCGCTGTCGCCTCCTCGTAAAGCTCATCCTGCCTGGACCGTCCAGCGATCATCGCTTGAAGTGTCCTCCCAGCTGGGTAGTCGAGGGATGGGAAAGTTTCTTACAGGAAGTGGCTGAAAAGTGCCTTGGATCAAGGCTCGATGTAAACGCGACAGGGCATCCTGTCATCGAATCGTCATGAGAAGTGCTCCTTCCCTGATCGGACTCTCGGTATCGCTGATCGCGGTGGCCATCATCTTCGGCACGATGGAGAGGTTGGCTCCCGCAGTTCGGGGCGTCTCCATCTGGCGTAAACGGCGGGGCATCGATTTTCTCTATTGGTTCTTCACTCCGATCGTCACGCGGACGATTTCCACCGCGGCCGTCGTCGTGACGGCCATCGCCGTCTCGAGAATGTCCAGCGGGATGGCGGTGAAAGAGGCTGTGGCCCGCCAGCCCCGGCTGCTGCAGGTGGCCGAGCTTCTGATCCTGACTGATCTCGTCGGCTACTGGACACACCGCGCGTTTCATCATCAGCCCCTTTGGCCGATCCATGCGGTGCATCACAGCTCGACGGAGCTCGACTGGCTGGCGGCAGCTAGAGTTCATCCGCTCAACGAGATTCTGACCCGCGCGGTCCAGGTCATCCCCTTTCTACTTCTGGGCTTCAGGGGAGCGATCATCGCCGGTCTGGTTCCCCTCCTCACGCTCTATGCGATTTTTCTCCATGCAAACGTGACCTGGGACTTCGGCCCGCTGCGTTGCCTGATCGCCAGCCCCGCGTTTCACCGCTGGCATCACACCAGTGAGGATGAGGGCCTCGACCGCAACTTCGCCGGCCTCTTCCCCTGGATGGATCTCCTCTTCGGCACGTTCTACCTTCCGTCCGGGAGGCAGCCATCAAAGTTCGGAGTAAGCGGCCAGAATGTTCCAACGACCTTCGTGGGTCAGATGCTCTATCCCCTGTGGCGGAAGCTCCCCGAGTGAATCGCCGGCGGTCTCTCGATCATCCTTCACCCCTCACTCTTTCGCTAAACTGTGCGTATGCCCCACATCGCGTTTCTCACGCTGTTTCTCGGACTGGTCTCCGGGCCTCAGACCGTGAGGCTGGAGGTCGATCAGGTACAGTCGGTCCGCATCGAGGTCGGCGGCCGCGTCGTGGCCGCAATGAAAGAGGCACCCTGGACGGTCGTGGTCGACTTCGGCGACGAGCTGACCCCGCGCAAGCTCGAGGCCGTCGGCTACGACGGGCAGGGGAATGAGGTTGCCCGCACCTCGCAGGTGCTGAATCTTCCCCGCCAACCGGGGGAGGTGGAGATCGTCATCAGAAACGACGGGGGGCGTCCGGTGAGCGCTCAATTGGTCGGTCGTAATCTGACGCACGCGCTGCCGAAGCGCGGCAGGCTGTCGATTGACGGGAAGACCCTCAAGCTTGGCCGTGATTTCGTAGCCCGACTGCCAAACCTCGTCTGGACCCATCCGCACGTGCTTTCGGCGGAGATTCGTTTTGCGGATGGGCAGGTGGCCACGCGCGAGCTGGTGATGGAAGGCGGTGTGGGAGATTCAGCCAGCTCCGAGCTGACCCCGGTACTGGTCAGGGCCACGGGCAGTAGCGATCCGGCCACTCTCAGCGGCTGCTTCGCCATAAACGGCCACGATCTCAGGGCCAATGCGCTGGAGAATCCGAACGCTCTGGTCATCATGGTCAAGGATCCCGACACGCACGAGATTTCCGAGAAGCTGCGCAGTTTTCGCCATGGGCCGCTGTCGAGAGAGCGACACAAGCTCCCGCTGGGCGCCAATACGACGGCGCGTATCGTCTGGCCGGTCGTCCAGTTTTTCAGGGCAGCCGGCGAGCCGACCAGTGCCCTCTTCGAGCACTCCAGGGACATCGACTCCGGAGAAGGCGGGATTTACTGGCTTCTCATGCAAGCGTTCCCTTCGCCGAGGAACGTCATGCAGCCGGAGCCGTTCGCGGAAGCGGTCGCCGTGGCGGGTATCGCTTCTATTTCTCGTCCGCTGCGGCGCGCTGTGGTCGTCGTCCTCAGCAAAGCGGCGGACAGGAGTCACTACACTCCTGCCGTGGTGCGCCGATATCTGGAACAGATCGGTGTCCCTCTTTTCGTCTGGTCAGCGTCGGGACCTCGGCCGGAGCTGGCGGAATCGTGGGGGGCGGTCGACGACATCTCCACGGAAGAAGGTCTGACGCGGGCGACTGCGAGGGTCAACGCAACGATCGTGCAGCAGCGCATCGCCTGGGTGGCGACCGATCCACTGAGCGCCCTCGATGTCGAGGTAAGAGATCGATGCGGTCTCGAGCTGGCTTCGCATCATCCCCAGCCGGTGGTCGCGACGGGACC
>JADGNX010000010.1 GCA_017883265.1 Thermoanaerobaculia bacterium | reverse complement strand
GTCGGCAGTTCATTGGGAGCGCTGCTGGCGCTCGAGGTGGGGCGCCGTGGAGCCGTCGCTCCTCAGGTCCTCATCGCGCCGGCTCTCGGCGTCGCCGATCGTTGGATGGGGCTGATTCCGGACGGCGATCCGATCCTGGTCCCGCACTACCGGAGCGGCGTGAGGGAGCCGATACATCGCCGGTTCTTCGAGGAGATCGCGGCGATCAGGAGCGACGAAGAGCCTCCGCCCGTGCCGGTGACAATCATCATGGGGACCGACGACGAGAGCGTGCCGTTCGATCGCGTGGCGGGCCGGTGGCGGGCATGGGCGGAGAGCGGACGGCTGGTGGAGGGCTCGCGCCTGATCACGGTGAAGGGCGGCGATCACAGCCTGCTCGATCATGTGGGGACAATTGCTGACGCGATCCGGACGGCGGTTCGCGAATCGCTGGCAGCCAACGTGTAATACGGAACATGCATGAGTCGACTCTTCGAACCTTTGCAGATTCGCGATACAAAATTCAAGAACCGCATCATGGTCTCGCCTATGTGCGAATACTCGGCGGTCGACGGCGTGCCGACAGACTGGCATCTCGTCCATCTCGGAAGCCGCGCTGTAGGGGGCGCGGCTCTGGTCATGACCGAGGCAACTGGTGTGTCGCCGGAGGGGCGGATCTCGCCCGTGGACACCGGAATCTGGAACGCGCAGCAAGCCGTGGCGTTCGGCCGGATTGCCGCCTTCATCCGCAGCCAGGACTCCGTGCCCGGGATGCAGCTGGCCCACGCTGGACGTAAAGCCTCCACCGAGGTGCCGTGGCGCGGAGGGAAGGCCATCGCGCCCGACGCTCCGAACGGGTGGGTTCCTCTCGCACCAGTCGCGGCGCCATTTCACCCAGGTGACCCGATTCCACGCGCGATGATGGCTGGCGATATCGAGCGGGTCATCTCGGATTTCTCCGCTGCCGCCGTGCGCGCCCGGAACGCCGGCTTTGAGGTCGTGGAGCTGCACATGGCGCACGGATATCTGCTCCACGAGTTTCTCTCTCCGATTACCAATCAGCGGAGCGACCAATACGGCGGATCTCTGGAGAACCGGATGCGGCTCCCGATCAAGGTGGCGGAAGCAGTGCGCGCGGAGTGGCCGGCAGGGCAGCCTCTGTTCGTCAGGATCTCGGCAAGCGACTGGATCGAGGGTGGGTGGGACATCGAATCGTCGATCGCCCTGGCCAGAGAGCTGAAGCGTGTCGGGGTCGACCTGATCGATTGCTCGAGCGGAGGCATTGCGCCCGGCATCAAGATCCCCGTGGGGCCCGGGTATCAGGTTCCCTTCGCCGAGGCGGTGAGGCGCGAGGCGGCGATTGCAACAGTCGCAGTGGGGCTGATCACCGATGTCCGGCAGGCCGAGGAGATCATCGAAAGCGGCAAAGCGGATGCGGTGATGCTCGCCAGGCAGTTGTTGCGCGACCCTTACTGGCCCCTGCATGCGGCAAAGGAGTCAGGGGTCGACGTGCCCTGGCCGAAGCAGTACGAAAGAGCGAAGTGAATTAGCGCAGATAATGGCAGGTGTAGCCGTTCGGATTCTTCCGGAGGTAATCCTGGTGATACTCCTCCGCTGAATAGAACGGCGTGGCGGCGACGATCTCCGTGACGATCGGGCGCTTCCACTTTCCCGAGGCTTCGATGCTCGCCTTGACGCTCTCGGCGATCTTTTTCTGTTCGTCCGAATGGTAGAAGATCGCCGAACGGTACTGCGAGCCGACGTCGTTCCCCTGACGGTTCGCGGTCGTCGGGTCGTGCAGGCGAAAGAAATATTCGAGGATGGCCTGATAGGAGATCTTCGAAGGATCGAAGACGATCTGCAGCGATTCGGCGTGCCCACTCCGCCCGGTCTTCACGTTCTCGTAACGAGGGTTCTCGAGAGTACCGCCCGTGTAGCCGACCGTGGTGTCGAGAACGCCGGGGAGCTGACGGAACAGCTCCTCGACGCCCCAGAAACATCCGCCGGCGAGCGTGGCTGTCTCGCTTTGCGCGCCAGTCATTATTTCTTCTTTCCGAAGAGGTGGAGGTACTGGCCGTAGCCTTCCGCCTCGAGCTTGTCGACCGGGATGAATCGCAGCGATGCCGAGTTCATGCAGTAACGCTGACCGGTCGGGGCCGGACCGTCGTCGAACACATGTCCGAGATGAGAATCGGCATGCTTCGACCGAACCTCGGTCCGAACCGAGAAGAACTGGCGATCGGTCTTGGTGACAATGTTGGCGGTCTCCAGCGGTCGCGTGAAGCTGGGCCAGCCGGTGCCGGAGTCGAACTTGTCCAGAGAGCTGAAGAGAGGCTCTCCGGAAACGATGTCGACGTAGATGCCGGCCTCGTGATTGTGATCGTATGCGTTGTTGAACGGGGTCTCGGTCCCTTCCTGTTGTGTGACCTTGTACTGAAGCGGCGTCAGCCGCTGCTTGAGCTCCGCATCGGATGGTTTCTTGTAGTTGTCCATCGATACTCCCTTCTTAGTAGTCTGAACTGGCGTCGGTTTCGTTGAAGCCGCCGGACCGGCGGGAGCGGCCATGGCGGCGCTGATGGTCAGGCCGGTTGCTGCGGCCACGGCCAGTATCTTGAGTTGGATCACGGGGTGGTTCCTCCTGTTCGTGTTCAGAACGATTACGTTGCAGAAGTTGTTTCAGATGCCCGCGCGTCGGAATTCTCATCCGTGATCGGAATTTTGCAGCGCGGGGAATAGTGATCTGACAACCGCCTCCCGATAGCGGAATATCCGCGCCAGCTGCAGCACGATGAGAGGGGCGACCAGGCGTCCGAGAATGCCAAAGGGAAGGACATAGCGGACCTCGTCTTCGATGCGGGTCCCCCCTTCGACCTCGACAAACATGTGCTGATGCGACCACCGTTTGTAAGGTCCGCGCAGTTGTTCATCGACGAAGCGCAGCGGAGGCTCCCAGATCGTGATTCGCGTTCGCCAAACCATCGGAACCATCCACAGACGGATTGTGTAATCGATGAGAGCGCCCGGTTCCATGACGATCGGGGGCGGCGTGACGAGGCGGAATCCGAGCTCGGGCGGCGTCAGGGCCCCGAGATTCTCCGCTCTTGCAAAAAATGCGAACACCTCCGGGCGAGGACGCGGCACGACTACGGATGCCCGAAGAATGCGGGACGGCTTCATCGACCCACAGAATACCAGTGGAGCGATGGACGCTTCGAAGTGGAGCGGCGGGCGCCTCGCCCGCCGGACGCCCGAGAGCGGGCGGCCACTCGAACCGCTTCGCTGAAACATGGAGGGGCGTGTTTGCGTTAGCAGAGGGACATGAAACGAACTGGTGTGCTGGCGCGGGACGGCGGAAGCTCGATCTTCCGTCTGTTGCTCCTCTCTCTCACGTGGATAGCGCTCTACGCTTATGCCGGGCGCCCGCTGCTGGTCGCTGCGCACGCCGGCGGAATCGCTCCTGCAGTCGCATGGGGTGCTCTCGTCGCTCTATCGCTGCTTCCGCCGGCGGCGCTCTTTCAGGGACGCTCCGCAGAGTCGATCCGGATGCAATCGGTTCTCCAGTGGAGCGGCTACGCCACCATGGCGATTTTCTCCCTGCTCCTGACCTTCGTTCTGGCCGGCGACGTGATCCACGTGTCGTACTGGCTGATCACTCTCGGCCTCCACCAACTTCCAGAGATCGCCGCTCGCCTTCCGATATTCGATATCCGACGTTTCGACTACGCCATCCTCGGCGCGGTCTCCTCGCTCTTTCTGGTCGGTCTGGTACAAGCCAGGCGGCCAGCGGTCAAGAGGGTCCGTGTGGCCATCGACAATCTTCCGGCGGCGCTCGAGGGTTTCCGGATCGCGCAACTGAGCGACGTCCACGTCAGTCCGACAATCAAGGCGCGCTTCGTCGAGAGCCTGGTGCGGAGGACCAACGCGCTCGGCGCGGACGCCATCGTCATCACCGGCGATCTCGTCGATGGGCATCTCGACGATCTGCGCGATCAGGTTCAACCTCTGGCCGGCCTCCTGGCTCCTGAAGGAGTCTTCTATGTCACTGGAAACCACGAGTACTACTGGCGCGCCGACCAGTGGACGGCCGAGCTGGAGCGGCTTGGCCTGACCTTCCTGCAGAACGACCATCGCCTGATTCGCCGCGGCTCCGCTCTTCTGGCCATGGCTGGAGTAACCGATCCGGCCGGACGCGGCGCACACAAGCCCGATCCCGACCGAGCGCTGCGGCACGCGCCGGCAGATGCCGTCAAGGTTCTTCTTGCGCATCGTCCGCAGGCCATCGACGACGCTCAGCGGCTCGGCGTCCACCTTCAGCTCTCCGGTCACACCCACGGCGGCCAGTTCTTTCCCTTCAATCTGCTGATTCGCTTTTTCCAGCCGGTAGTTTCCGGACTTCATCGACTCGGAGCCACATGGCTTTACGTGAGCCGCGGAACCGGCTATTGGGGTCCGCCCTCACGCCTCGGCGTCGGCGGCGAGATCACCCTTCTCGAATTGCACGCGGGGTAAACAGCCGCGGAGCGGCGACATCGCCTCTTCCCTTCAGCGTCGAAGGTTGTCCGCTGGAATCAGCAATCTCACCTGCCGAAGTCAATTGATCAGATCGGATGACGGTGGGTCCGCGAGTTTCTCCCCGGAGATGTCGCCGCGGCGACTTTGCTATGTACCAGGAAACGCTCAAGCAGCTCGGCTGCAACCTTCCTGACACTGCATGAACGCCGGACGTCTCCTCTCAATACGGCATGGCCTCATCCGATAATCCGAAGTAGTGTCCCAACTCGTGGATGACCGTGTCGCGAATCTGCCGGACGGCATCGGTTCGCGAGCGCGTGACGCGGAGGATCGGCTGGCGGAATATCGCGATCTGCGTCGGCAGGATGGGGAGCGCACCCCAGGCGCGGTAGGTGCGCGGGACTCCGCGAAAGATTCCGAGGAGCTCGTCACCCTCTTCGACCAGATCGAGGTCATCAGCCGACGGCTCTTCTTCGATGACAACGGCGACGTTGTCGAGCAGTGAGGCAAACTGCGGCGGCAGCCCCTCGAGCGCTTCCTCGACGGCGCGCTCGAAGTGATCGGGGTCCAGCATGGCACCATCATAGGTCCGTTGCCCGTCCGAATCTCGCGATTCCCCGCGACGATCCTTCGCAAAGACGAGCCCGGGCGGAAGGTGGCCGAACAGGTGTTGTTGAGCCCGCCGAAGTAACGAAGAGGACGATCAGGCGCTTCGTTGGCTCGCATCCTCAGGGCCTGTAGCACAGACACTTCTGTCTGTGCGCCTTGTTCTCGAGGCCTGCCGCACACGAAGCCTCTTCAGCACAGACAGAAGTGTCTGTGCTACAGGCTGTACCAGGATCCTTGTTCGCGCTCTACCAGCCCGGAGCGATGTTGAAACCGAACACCGTTCCTTTTTCGGGGCGCTGGAATGGCTTGGCGTAGTAGAGCTCGATCGGGATGTAGCTGAGGAGAATGCGAACCCCGACCCCTGCGCTGGCCACCGGCACTCGATCGTTCGTATTCCTGACGAACTTCACCTTCGGTGTCTGCCCGGCGTTCCAGGCAGCGCCTGCGTCGGCGAATCCGTAGAGCTCCGTCGGCAGGAAGGGTGCGTTGATCAGTCCGTATTCCTTCGTTCCGAACAGCGGGATTCGAACCTCGGCACTGGCTAAGGCAATGCGCGACCCCAGAAGTCTGTCGAAGGCCGGGCAGGTGTTCGCAGCCCCGGTGCATTCGTTGCTGCTGAATGAGCCGAAATCGTATCCGCGAACCAGGCCCGGATCTCCGAGGTAGAGCGGTGAGAGCTGCAGACTCTGTGAGTCGGTGCCGTACCGGCCGTAGTGAAGTCCGCGGAAGGCCACGGTGACCGGACGGATGAAGAAGTACTTGCGATAGTCAGCCAACAACGTCTCGAACTTGAGGTCGCCGGTGAGAGCCTGTACTTCGTAGCGATACCGCGTCCCGCGGATGGGAGAGATGAATCCGAAGATCGAGCTGTCGCCGACAAACGCAGCAGTACCGCGGATAAGGTTCAGGCTGGCGCTGTTGCCGATGCGCTGGGTCGTGTCGTCGAAAAGCTGCCCGTTGATGAAGATCTGCTGTTCGAGCTCGCTCTTGAAAGTGATCTTTTCGTAACCGCCGTTCAGTTCGATGCGGCGGGTCAGTCCCAGAGGATACTGGGTCAGGGCTGTGACGTCGTCGAAGGTTGTGATGTCGCGCTGTTGCGACAGGACGTCCGCTAGAACCGGCTGGCCTTGTACATTGACCACCTGTGTCGATTCGAACGTGCTGGCCGACACGTAAGGGATGTGCGAGACCTCGGCGCCCCAGTTGATGCGGTTTCTCTGATTCAGGTAGAAAACGTCAGCCGAAAATGACTCGGCGAAGCCGATCTGGCTGCTCCCTCCCCCCTGGACCGTGAAGCCGACGTTGTTTTCACCGAGGACGTCGCTGAAGTAGGCGCTTACAGTACCGCCGGCGCCGTAGCCGAAACGGTCGGCTCCAATACCGAGAGTCGGCGGTCCGACATAGGTCACGTGCAGCGCGCGGTCGGTGCCGCCGCTCCGATAGTTGGTGCTCTCGGGCGGCAGGCCCTCCGTGGGACGCTGCAAGTAGGTGGTGTAGTTGTTCGGCGAGCCGGCCTTGACCGGTGGGAGAAGAGCGGCGCGCGGCAGCGGATCGCCCAGGCTGGCCGTGACGCTCTCGCCGGCAGTCGTGGCCGGCAACGTGTAGATGTTGTAGTCGTCTTCCTCGTAGATCGAAAGCGCGATCTGACCGGTGCGAGGAGCGATCGACATGGCCGGTGAGATGTCGGTGATGCCCGACACGCCGGTGGCTACATGGGTGATCCGGTTGATCCCTCCGGTGGCGAACGTATAGCGATACAGGTCGGGAATGCCGTCGGGGTTGGCGATGAAGTAGAGGCTGCCGTCCGGACCGTACTGCGGGTTGATGTGCTTGCCGTTCTGGAACAGGTTGACTGGGCTGATGGTGCCGGTAGCCACGTCGATCGTGGCGATCCCGAGCTCGCCGTAGGCCAGGTTCGGCAGATTGGTAGCCGGACCGCGGTCGGTGACGAAGGCCAGCGTGCGGCCGTCGGGCGACCACGCCGGTTGAAGGTCGGCGTACTTGTCGTTGGTCAGGCGGCGGACCGCTTTGGAGTCCAGGTCGTAGAGGAAGAGATCGGTCACGCCGGTGCTCTGTCCGGAAAAGGCGATAGTCTTGCCATCGGGCGACCAGGCGGGATTGGTCAGGGCATCGACGCCCGGCACTTTGATGGTCTCGACACGGCGGGAGTCGATGTCGATGATCCCGAGGAAGTTGTCGCCTTTCTCGAACGTGGCGAGCACGAAGCGCTTCGAATCGGGAGACCAGCTACCGGCCGAATCGACGAATCGGAGAGCGTCGAAGTGCGGATCCCCCTCGGAAGAGACCAGCCGCCTCTGGATCTGTCCCGTCGTGGCGTCGGCCAGATAGAGATCGATGGTGAAGAGGTCGCGGCTGGTGAGAAACGCCAGCCACTTGCCGTCGGGGCTGATGGCTGGGGCGATGTTCAGATCGCCGCGCGTGGTCTTCTTGCCGAGGAGCGGAGTTCCGAGGACCGAGGGGCGGCGAAGGAAGATCGGCTCGTACATCTCCCGGGCCGCGGCGTGCCAGTCCTGGAAGACCTGCTTGGCCGAGACGCCGAACACTCGCGGAAAGGCCTGTTCCACCCCCCCGAGGCCAGCGGCCAGGAACAGACGCACCACGTCGTCGTCGCCGTAACGGCCGCCGATGTAGGCCAGGAAGGCCTGACCGTAGCGGTAGGGAAAGTAGCGCGGATCGCGGGTGAGCTTGTTGAGATCCGGAAGGCGATTGCGGTTCGTGGCGTCGCGCATCCACATGGCGGTCAGCGGATCGACGCGCCCCTTCGAGAAATACTCGGCCATTCCTTCAACCATCCAGAGAGGCATCTGGTCGAGATTGAAGCGGCGGCGGGAGCTGCCGCTGCCGCCGGCAATGCGGTGCGCGATGTCGAATTGAAAGACGTGGACGAGCTCGTGGCCGAGAACGTGGTCGTTCTCGGCGTAATCACCGGTGAGCGGCAGGACGACCCGATTCTGATAGGGGTCTGTGAATCCGCCGGTGCCTTCTCCAAGCAGCTCCGAGGTGGTCGTAGTCTGCTGGAAGTCCGCCGGATTCGCGTAGAGCACGATCGGCTTGTGCTCGAAGGTATGGCCAAAGACGCGCGAGAGGCGCGTGTACCACCGTTCCGCCTGGCGCCCGACGTCGTTGACCACGTCGGCTTCCTTATCGTAGTAGTAAATGTCGAAGTGCGGCGTGTGCAGGATCTTGAAGTCGAAGTGTTCCCACTGCACCTTGTTCCGGCCGAAGTACTGCGCATTCGCAGACGGGATCGCCGTGAGAGAAAGCACGGCTACGATGAAACCAACGAGCAACTGAGTCAGCTTTCGCATGGAGTTCCTTTTGTGGAAATCAAACAGTACGAGATCGGACGGGTGTTGACGGAGCGGCTTTGCTGCAAGTTCGTTGCCTCTGCGAAGATGCATGGCGTGGGTTGGCAAGAAAGATTTGCCGGATCGTTGCGAAGGGTGGCCTCGGGGAATCGTGACCGTACGCGCACGGTGCCGGAACGGATCGTCCGCCGCGAGGGCGCGGAACGACGAAGACGTTCTGAGAGGGGCCGGATGTTGCGCGACCCCACGACTGGCAGTCGACATGGAAGAAGTCATACCACGAGTCGGCTTCGCGGTCGAAAGTTTGAGCATAGCGTGGAACCTCCCGCCTCGCCTCGTAACAAGGACGTAACGTCGTGAGCCCCCCAAAAACGAAGGTCCGCGAAGCGTACTTGGGTGAGGTCCGGCAGGAATCGAATCGCCTCAACCCGGTCCCGCTGTACCCTCGCGGGGGCGCGCTGACCTCGCTGGAGTACGACATCAGAAACGGCGCAGGCGAGAGGGCAGCCGTCAACAACTAACAATAAGTTAGTCGCGGCCTTCGGATTGGAGAGTGTCCGAGATCCGACGCTGGCATGAGCGGTCAACGTTCTGTTACACGCCGATGATGTTGTAACCGCAGTCGACGAACATCACTTCTCCCGTGATTGCGGATGACATGTCGGAGAGAAGGAAGAGGGCAGCATTTCCGATCTCTTCGAGCTCCACGTTCCGGCGAAGGGGCGCCCGCTCGGCGTGGTGCTTGAGCATGCCGGTAAAGCCCTTGATCCCGCGCGCCGCCAGGGTATTGACCGGTCCCGCGGAGATCGCGTTGACACGGATCTTCCGCGGTCCCATGTTTGCCGCGAGGTAGCGAACGCTGGCCTCCAGTGAGGCCTTGGCGACGCCCATGAGGTTGTATCCCTCCACGGCCTTCTCCGCTCCGTAGTAGCTCATGGCCAGGACGGCGCCTCCGCCGTTCTTCTCCATGAGGGGAGTCGCTCCGCGGGTCAGTGCCACGAGCGAGTAGGCGGAAATGTCGTGGGCCAGCTTGAACCCCTCGCGCGAGGTGTTGACGAACTCCCCTTCGAGGTCTTCACGCGGAGCGAAGGCCACGGAGTGCACGAGGATGTCGAGCCGTCCGAACTGCGCGTCGACTTCACGGAAGACGTTTGTGATGTCGCCATCGACCGTGACGTCACACGGGAGGAGAAGCGATCCCGGCAGGGTGCAGGTCAGGCCTTCAACCCCTTCCTTCAGGCGCTCACCCTGATAGGTAAAAGCCAGACGGGCGCCAGCGGCGGCGAGCGACTGCGCGATGGCCCAGGCGATCGATCGCTTATTGGCCACGCCGAAGATGATTCCTGTCTTTCCTTCCAGAAGATTCATGAGGCGTCCTTTTTTCGCATGAGGTGGCCGGAGAGGGAAAACGGACTACGGACCTCCGACCAGCGCCTTCGGAGAGCCGCTGCCTTCGCTGGCGAGATGGGCGCCCGAAGCGGTCTCGACTCCACTCAGCAGGTTCTCCTCGATGAAGCGGACCATTTCCATATGGAGGTGCCTGGTGAGCAGCGGATCCGTCACGCCGTGTCTCGATTTGGGATAGACCATCATCTGAAACAGTTTCCCTGCCTTCTCCAGCTCCCAGGCGAACTGGATGGTGTTCTGAATATGCACGTTGTCGTCGATCGTGCCATGGAGGAGCAGAAGGTTTCCGTGCAGATCCGCAGCGGCCCAGCGCGGTGAGCTCTTTCGATAACCTTCGGGGTTCTTCTGTGGCATCAGCATATAGCGCTCGGTATAGATGGTGTCGTAGTCGCGCCAGTCGGCCACGGTCCCGCCAGAGATTCCGGCCGACCACATCGTGCTGTGGGTAAGAGCATAACTGGTCATGAATCCGCCGTAGCTCCATCCGTTGAGCAGCACACGTGCGGAGTCGACCCCCGGCTGACTCTCCAGCCAGCGGAGACCATCCTCCAGATCGCGCAGCTCCAGTTCGCCAAATTTCTTGTAGACCGGCCATGCCGACTCTGCGCCCTTGCCGCTGGCGGTGCGGTTGTCGCAGATCCAGACGATGATGCCTCGCTGGGCGAGATACTGATGATAGAGGTAGGTCTGGCCCGCCCCTCCGAAGGCGTTGGTGACCTGCTGTGCATGCGGTCCTGAATACGTGTGCTCGTAAACCGGATACTTTTTCGCAGGGTCGAAGTTGGGCGGCTTGATCAGCATTCCTTCCATGACGAAGCCGTCGCGGGTAGTGACCTGCACGAATTCGGGGCGTGACAGGCGATAGTCGCCGAGGGCTGTGGCGGCGTTCGCGTCGACCGTCCGGACCAGCGTGCCATCGGATCGACGGAGCGTGATCTGAGCCGGCGTTTGCACGTCGCTCCAGGAGTCGACGAACTGCGTCATGCTCTGATTGAATTTCGCGATGTGGGTGCCGGGAGCGTCCGAGATCCGGGTCAGGGCGCTGCCATCGAGCTTGACGCGATAAACATCGCCGCCGATCGGGCTCCGCTCGGTTCCGGAGAAGTAGATCCAATGCTCGGACGGATCGATGCCATGAAGAGTGCGAACTTCCCAGCGACCGTCCGTGATTTGCCGCATGATCTGGCCATCGGCTCCAATCCTGTAGATGTGCTTGAATCCCGAGCGCTCGCTCAGCCAGAGGAACGAGCCATCCTTGAGCCAGAGAGGATCGCCGTCGTTATCCACCCACGCTTTGGTCGTCTCCCGCAGAATGGTCCGCGAGGTCGAGTCGGCGATACTCCATGAGTCGAGATCCAGCCAGGTCTGCTCACGATCCTGAATCTGGTAGGTCAAGGCCGAGCTGTCGGGTTTCCAGGCCACGCTGACGACGAGATGGTCGCTGCCACCGTAGGCCTCGGTGTCCACCTCGGCCGGCGATCCTCCTGCGGCCCCCACGGTGAACAGCTTGACCCGCGGGTTTGGATAGCCCGCTTTCGGATAGGGCGTCTCTTCGAGCGTCTGCATGGTCGGAATGTGATCGACCACCGTGAACCGTTTGACCGGGCTCTCGTCGGTCTGCATGAAGGCGATGCGTGTGGAGTCCGGGCTCCACCAGAAGCCGCGGAACGTCCCGCGTCCGAAGACCTCTTCCTGGTAGACCCAGTCGAAGACGCCGTTGAGTATGTTGTCGCTGCCGTCCGTCGTCAGCTGGCGTTCGCGTTGATTTCCCAGATCGACCACCCAGAGATTGTTGGCCCGAACGAAGGCCATCCGCTTGCCGTCGGGGCTGAAGGCGGGCTGCTGCTCCTCACCGGGCGCGGAGGTCAACCGAGTGAGGTCGTCCGAATCGAGGCGGTAGAGGTAAAGATCATCGTCGATCGTGAGCGCGACCGCCTTCCCGTCGGGGCTGAAGTTCCAGCGGCGCTGCGACGCAATTTTCTTCGTCGCCGCGTCAGAGAGGCCCGACGTTCTGCGTACGGCGGCCTCGAGACGGTTCGCGGCGAAGAGCGGCCGCTCCGTTCCTTTTTCCACGTCGAAGAGGGATTGCCGGACGACCTCTCCCCGGCCGTTGGTCCGTGGCCAGGTAAACGTCTTATCGTCCAGCCAGACGAAGCCGCTCTGCGGTGCGCCGGCGAATTCAACCTTCGACTTGGGGTCGAAGATGCTCTCCAGCGTCAGCTCTCGAAGCGTTCGCGGTGCGCCCTGCGGCAGCTCTCTGGTCTGTTGCGCGACCAGCGGAGCCGACACCAGGAATATGACGATCGGCAGGAGAAGGCTTCGTGTCATTCGGGCCAGCACTCCTTTTCATTTGGACATATTATATGACGATTTAGTATGATAATAAATCATCCCGCGATGGATGATTTATTATCTTGATTGAATCAAGAGCCAATTGTCTACAAACCAGCTTCACCCATCAGGTAGTAGTCGCTGCTGGTAGGCGTGGTCACGCCCCCTTTCGGCTCGAGCGTGACAGCCAGCGCTTTGATCTCGGTATCGACCGGAAGCCTCTCGATGGTCATTGAGGAGCGATGGCTTTCGGGATCGACATCGAACGTGCCGGCTCCCTCGGGAGCCTTCTTGTCGGCACGGATGATCCAGAGCTCGTAGCTGCGGTTTGAGGGATTCGGCGGCATGTCGTAGAAGAAGATGATGGCGCGACGCCTGGCCGGATCCATGAAGATCCTGGCCGAGGCGGAAGGAGCCATTTTCTGGCCGGCCAGGGCGATGGTCCGGGTTCCCGGGGCAGCCAGCTCCTGCATCTGAGCCATCATCCGGCGGTTGTCAGCGGCCAGAAGATGTCTCTCTTCTTCCAATCGTGCCGCCACGGCGCGCTCGGCCCGGACCTGCTCTCGCTCGACTCGGATGCCCACTTCCCGCCATCCCCAGAGCGCCAGGAAAAGAAGGGCTGCGGTGGCGTACCAGCGCGGGTCGATGAAAGGACGAGGCCTGTATGGGATTTCCAGAGTTACCGGCTGAACGCTGGCGCCGACGGCGTCCATGATTGAGCGACGCACGCCCGGAGGAGGGGAGACAGGATCGAGCATCAGCGGGAGACGGGCGGCGGTTTCCCGATACGCGCGGGCCAGGGCCGCACAATCGTTGCAGCCTTCCAGGTGCTCGGCGAGAAAACGCGACTCATCGGCCGTAGCAGCGCCGACGGCCTCGAGTGCGGCAATCTCATCGAACGTTTCGTGAATCATCGGTCCAGACTCTCGCGCAATCGCTCTCGCATCTTCCGCATCCCGAGTTGCATGCGCGTCTTGATCGTTCCCAGGGGCACGCCGAGCTTCCCGGCGATTTCGGACTGCGAGAGTCCGTCGAAGTATGCCAGCTCCAGAGCCTGGCGTTGAGCTTCGGGGATCTCGGCCAGAGCCGCGCGAACCGCGCGCTGCTCCTCCCCGGCGACGACCGATTCGACCGCCGCCATTCCATCTACGGCCGTCGAGCGAATCGAGTTGTCTCGGGCCGCGTCTTTCTCGCGCTCCCCACGGACCTTCCTCGATCGGATTCGGTCGATGCCGCGGCTGCGGGTGATGGAGATGAGCCACGCCAGCTCGCTGCCCCGCGACGGGTCGTATCGGGAAGCGTCATTCCAGGCCTTCACGAAGGCTTCCTGCAGCACCTCCTGGGCATCCTCCGGACTGGCCAGCATGCGCAGCAGCAGGGCGTACAGAATTGGTGCGTGGCGGTCGTAGAGCTGTTCGAAGGCGGCAACATCGCCGTCGGAGACAGCGGGGAGCAGCAGGATCGTTTGCGAAGAGCTCATCGGCTGGGTCGGACCCGGCTCATTCCGTCGGCGCATCGGTGGTGCTGGGAACGGTCGAGAGCTCCTCGATATCGGTCTTGATGCCGATCCTGCCCCGGGCCCGCGATCCGGGAAATCCGTCAGGACGCCCGCCCGACTCTCGATTCGTGCCGTGACCGCTGGCTCCCCCGTCCCAGAAGCCCTTGTCTTTGAACGCCTCTCCCGGGGTAGTGCCCATCGGTATCCTCCGGTGTCCTTCTGAATCGGCGCCGATTGTATGTGATAGATTCGCCTGAAAGAAGGAGGATCCATTGTCTCGAATCAACGGTGAAAAAGCGCGCGCGGCGATCGCGCGAAAACGTCGGACGCAGCAGCGCATGAAGGATCGAGCGGCCCGCGCCCTGACGCCAGTTGCGTCCGGAACCACATCCAGCTCCAAGGCAGTTGCGAAGAAGCCGAAGGCGGCGAAGGCCTCACCGGAAACCGCTGCCGAGTCGCAGAGCCCCGCGAAGCCGCGCCCTCGGAAGGCTGCGGTCCCCGACTCGACCACCGCATCGCCGCGCAGCCGAAAGGCAAAGGAAGAGTCGTAGTCCCCGTGCGCGCCTGATGGTCGGGCGGGCGGTGCGAGCGCCGCCCGGCTACTCCTGCGAGCCGCCAGAGGGACCGACGAGCAGACTTTTCTCAGCGCGCGAGCCTGAGGCCATCGTCGCAACTATCTTTCTGGGCTGGAACGTTTTAGTCCCCATTTGTGGCACCTCCTTCGCACTATTGACCCCTGTCAACAGGAGGCTTCCCAGATGGTAGACCAGACCAACCCAATCAATCAGTTCCACCCCTATCAGGCACCGACTGCCACCCCCGTTTCCCAGCGTCCGTCGAGCGGTGTCGACGCCATGCTCGAGCGCTTCGGCGTTCGATCGGGCGACTTCCGGTCGATGCGCGATGCCGTCAGGAATGTGGACTTCACCGGCTCGATCTCAAAAGTGCGTGAATTTGCCCAGTCCAATCCCGGAAAGGTTCTCGGCGCTCTGGCTGCGCTCATGATCGGCGCCAGCCTGATCCGTCGCCGCAGCATCTAGTTTTTACCCAGACACCGCCCCTTCTGGTTCCGCGGTCCTCGGAGTTGCGCACTCCTGAGGACTCACTTCCGCCGCTTCCCTTCCCTGGCTTTCATCTTTTTCTTTTGCTTCTTGTCTTTCTTTTCCTTTCTGTCCTTCTTCCTCTTCTTCTTTTCCTTCTGGTCCCTCTTTTTCTTCTTTCGGGTCTCAGTCTCTTCCAGTCCGCTGCTTCGACGAGCGGGGACACTCTTCGCACTGGGTCTGGAGGTCGAGGCGGGGGATCTCTTCGCAGCAGGCCTGCGTGCTTTCTTCGCACGCGTGGGCGCGCGCTTCCTGGTGACAGAAGGCTTGCTGGTGACAGAGGAGGATGGCGGTGCAACGGCGGCAGCAGCCGCGGCTTCGGCGGCTGAGCGGGCGGACAACTCCTCACGCTCGGCGAGACTTAGAGCCTTCCAGCTCTCCGAGAGGCTCCGAAGTCCCTCAGAAAGGGGTCCTTCGGCGGAGTCATCTGCTCTGCCTGTCAATGAGTCGAGAACTCTGGCCACCAGATCGTGCGCAAGAGGGGTGTGATCCATTGGATTCATCGGTTCTCCCCGGCCCCTTCAGGCCGACTTCGTGCTAGGACGATGGGTAGATTATGCATGCTGCTCTCTAACGTGATCTCGAATGCGCCTGCATGCTCTCCTCAACGCTCCGGCCGCGGAAGCTGTGGAATCATCGGAAGATCGATTCCGCGTTGACGCGCCACGTCGATGGCGCGCTCGTATCCGGCATCGGCATGCCGCATGACCCCGGTGCCCGGGTCCGTCGTAAGAACGCGCTCCAGACGTTGCGCGGCATCGTCAGTCCCATCGGCAACGACCACCATTCCGGCATGAAGCGAGTAGCCGATGCCGACCCCTCCGCCGTGATGAACGGAAACCCACGTGGCACCTGCGGCGGTGTTGAGAAGTGCATTGAGAATCGGCCAGTCTGCGATGGCATCCGAGCCGTCCCGCATTCCTTCCGTCTCGCGGTTGGGCGATGCGACCGAGCCGGCGTCGAGATGATCGCGACCGATGACAATGGGAGCCAGGACTCTCCCGGAGGCGACCAGATCGTTGAACACTCTTCCCGCTTTCGCCCGCTCCCCATAGCCGAGCCAGCAGATGCGCGCCGGCAACCCCTGGAAATCGACGCGCTCCCTGGCCATGAGGAGCCAGCGGTGCAGCGCGCGATCATCGGGGAAGAGACTCATCAGAGCGTCGTCGGTGGCGCGAATGTCGGCCGGATCGCCCGAGAGGGCCACCCAGCGGAAAGGGCCCTTTCCTTCGCAGAAGAGGGGGCGGATGAAGAGTGGAACGAAGCCCTCGATCTCAAAGGCGGTGGTGAGGCCGGCCTTCAGTGCCTGGCCGCGAATGTTGTTGCCGTAATCGAAGGTGATGGCACCACGTTCCTGGAGCTCGATCATGAGGCGGACATGCTCGACCATCGTGGCGTAAGAGCGCCGCACATAGTCCTCCGGGTCGGCCGAGCGCAGACGGAGCGCCTCGGCCAGGGTCACACCGGCCGGAACATATCCATTCAACTCGTCATGAGCCGAGGTCTGATCGGTGAGGACGTCGGGGGTAATTCCGCGGTCCCGCAGCGCGCGCAGCAACTCCACGGCGTTGGCTTCCACAGCGACGGATACCGATTCGCCGCGCTGACAGGCCTCGAGCGCACGCTCGATCGCTCGATCGAGAGATGGCGCGAGCTCATCGAGGTAACGTTTCTCCAGCCGGCGATCGATGCGCGTCCGGTCGACTTCTGCCACGAGACAGACCCCGTCGTTCATCGTGGCCGCCAGCGGTTGTGCTCCACCCATCCCGCCGAGACCGGCAGTTACGACCAGGCGCCCGCGGAGCGAGTCGCCGAAACGCATTTTCGCGAGCGCGGCGAAGCACTCGTAGGTTCCCTGAAGAATCCCCTGGGTGCCGATGTAGATCCACGAGCCGGCGGTCATCTGTCCATACATCGTCAGCCCCAGTGCGTCGAGCCGGCGGAACTCGTCCCAGGTTGCCCAGTGCGGGACCAGGTTCGCGTTCGCGATGAGGACCCTTGGCGCTCCTTCGTGCGTGCGGAAGACACCGACCGGCTTGCCCGATTGCACGAGAAGCGTCTCGTCGCCCCGGAGACGCTCGAGAGCAGCGACGATGGCGTCGAAGCATTCCCAGTTGCGCGCAGCCTTTCCGATCCCGCCGTAGACGATCAGCTCGTCCGGTCGCTCGGCCACGTCCGGATCGAGATTGTTCATCAGCATCCGGAGGGCCGCCTCCTGTTGCCATCCCAGACAGCGGAGCTTCCTGCCGCGCGGAGCGGTTACCGTGCGGGGACCGTGAAAAGGAGGAGCGATCGTTTCGCTGGTCATCGGGGAATCTTAGGTTTGCGAGGTTCGGAGGTCCAGCGGTTTGCACCAGAGGCTCCAGATCTCTGGTCGAACTTCCCCTAGAATCGTCGTCATGAAGGCGACCATGAAGGGCGATCGGGCCGGAGAGATCGTTGCCCGGCTCAAGAGGATGTATCCGAAAGCGGCGTGCAGCCTCGACTTCCATAATCCATTCGAGCTGTTGATCGCGACGATGCTGTCGGCCCAGAGCACCGATGTCCGGGTGAACATCGTCTCCAGGACGTTGTTCAAGAAGTATCCGACAGCGGCGGCCATGGCCTCGGCCGCGCCGGTCGACATGGAGCGAGAAGTTCGCACTACCGGTTTCTTCAGGAACAAGGCTAGAGCGGTAATCGCCGCCTCGACAGCCCTCATGGAGAAGCACGGCGGCGATGTGCCGGCGACGATGGAGGAGCTCGTGGCCCTCCCCGGCGTCGGCCGCAAGACCGCGAATGTCGTTCTTGGGAACGCCTTCAACATGCCGGTGGGCGTCGTGGTCGACACGCACGTAGCCCGTGTCTCCGGACGGCTCGGCCTGAGCGCCCACGACGATCCGGTCAGGATCGAACAGGATCTGATGGCTCTTCTTCCGCAGAAGGAATGGACGAAGTTCGCGCACCGACTGATCCTTCACGGCCGTGAGGTCTGTATCGCGCGGAAACCGAAATGCGGCGAGTGCAGGCTCAACGATCTCTGCCCGAGCGCGCAGGAGCCGCTTGTCTGAGAAGATTCCGGGTTACCGCAGGACGTGGCTCGCCTTGCTCGTCCTCTTCGGCGCCTGCGCCGCGCACGACCTGACCGTCCCTGCCGGCCGAGGAGTCGCGGCGCGGTCCGCGATCGCCGCCATCGACGGCTATCGCAGTCACCTCTCGCCGCTCGTGGCTCGCGTTGTCACATGCCGGTTCAGGCCGAGCTGCTCTCTCTACGGTCGCGAGTCGATCCGGCGTTATGGCGCTCTGCGTGGCGGTCTGCGAACCCTCGGGAGGATCGCCCGCTGCAATCCTATGACGCCGTTGGGAACCAGAGACGACCCGTGAGGGCAGCTGACAGTTGACAGGTGACAAGGCAGGACCCTGCGTGGAGTCTCCGACCGCCGGCTTGTAGTTGCCTTCCGCTGTCCACTGTCTACAATCCTCGCAGCTTGGCGGCGTCCCACAGAGCATCCATCTCTTCGAGCGAGAGTTGATCGAGAGTCTGACCACGGGCCCGGGTCTGCCTCTCGATATCTTCAAAGCGGCGAGTGAATTTACGATTCGTCGACTGGAGCGCCTGTTCCGCGTTGACATTCAGCTTGCGCGCTATGTTCGCGATGGTGAAGAGAACATCGCCCAGCTCCTCCTCGACCTCTTCATTCGAGCCGCTCTGAACGGCCACACGCAGCTCAGCCAGCTCCTCCTCGACCTTGCTGAAAACCTCTTCGGTGCCGCGCCAGTCGAACCCGACGCGAGCGGCCTTCTCGGTCAGGCGGGAGGCCTTCTGAAGCGCGGGGAGAGCCGCGGGGACGCCCGACAGCACGCTCTTGTTCTCCTTGTGACGCTCAGCCTGCTTGAGCCGCTCCCAGTTGACCAGAACCGCTTCCGCTGACTCCGCTTTCACCTCCCCGAAAACGTGGGGGTGTCGCCGAACGAGCTTGTCATGAATGGCCGTGATCGAGTCGCCGATATCAAAGGTTCCTTCCTCGCGTCCAAGCTCAGCGACGAAGACCGCCTGGAGCAGCAGATCACCGATCTCTTCGACCATGGCACCGCGGTCGTTGTCGTCGATGGCTTCGACGACTTCGTAGGCCTCTTCGATGATGAACGTTCTCAGGGAGGAGAACGACTGTTCGCGATCCCAGGGACATCCTTCCGGTCCGCGCAATGTCTTCATCAGCTCGACGAGCTCTTCGAATGATCGTTTCGGCATGGCGGCGCATTCTAACGTTCCTGCCTGCGGACGGGGCCGATCGCCGTCAATGGAGCAGACCTGCTTTTGATAACATGCGCCGAAAGGTCCAAACTCGAACTGCCCAAAATGTCTGATCTGGTTCTGATCGTCGCGTCAGACGAGGCAGCGGCATCGCCTGTCGCAACTGCCCGTTCGCTCGGCTTCCGTTCGCTCGTTGCGCATGACGCGGGGGAGGCAGTGGCGTGTCTGAGTCGCCAGAGCTTCCGGGTCATTGCAGCGACCGGCGAGATGGCTGGCGCGCTCGAGCCACTCGTCGATCATGTCATTCCGCTGATCACGCTGGACGATCCTGAGAACCTGCGCCTTTTCCTCATGGGAGACGATGGCGGAACACCGGGCTCGCGCCGGCCGCAGAAGGGGATGCTCGAGGCGGTTTCGACGGCCCTGGAGGCCATTCCCGATTTCGCTGAGGTCCTTCGTCGACTGGTGGCCGTGACCGCAGAATCGTTCGCCGCGGAACGAGTGGAGATCCTGAACATCGGCCTTCGCTCCGAAACAGATTCTGGCTTGGTCCGCTCGCTCAGCCACCCGGCCGAAGTGAGCTGGGGCGCTGAGGGAACCCTTCCCCTCAGTTGGATCGCTGAGAAAGTGCGAGCCAGCAGTTCGAAACGCTTCCCGGCAGTCCGCCCTCCTGACAGCGGGTCCTCGAGCTGGCTGATGGTGCAGGCCATCCTGCCGGCGGAAGAGGAGCTCTGGGCCCTGGTGGTCGCGAGAAAAACGCCCTGGAAATCCGCCGACCCGCTTCTGTTGAGCGAGCTCAGCCCTCACATCACGATCGTTCTCGCCAACCTTCTGCTCGTTCATCACGCGCACCGCGAGCGGGCCAGGCTCAGCGCCATCCTGGAACAGATCCCCGAATCGACCAGCATCTACGACGCCGCGGGCCGGCTCGAGAGGATGAACGAAGTGGCCTCCAGGGAGTCGTTCCCGATTCTTTCCACCGATGCGGAGGAGCGTCTCAGGACCAATCGGCATCGTGCGCTGAACGGCCAGCCGCTCCAGGCCTCCGATCTTCCATCGATGCGCGCCCTGCGGGGCGAGATGGTGAAATCGGATTACCTGATTCACGATCCACGCTCCAGTGACGATCGGATCGTCAACCTGAATGCAGCGCCGATCCGCGATGATGACGGAAACATCATCGGGTCGGTGGTGCTGTCACGCGATGTGACGGACGAACGGCAGAACGCCGAGCGCGAATCGCGGCGCCGTCGTCGTGCTGATTGTCTGGCCAGCCTCGGGCTCGACTTCGTCGCCGCGCCCGGCGCCGACAGCCTCGACGAGACGGCAAGGCGTGTGGGCTCGGCGATCGGCGCGAACGTTGGCATCTATCGCTATCACACGGGCATGGGTCAGCTCGACCTGGTCGGCTCGTCGTTCCTCGACGCCGAAGGGAAAGCCTTCGCTGCGCACGTTGTCCGACATCCGTACCGGGCGGGGGAAGGACTGCCGGGCACAGTCTTCCATATCGGGCGGCCGCTTCTGTTCTCCGAGATCCGCGGCGATGCCGTGGTCGACTTCGCCCGCGATGACGGAGAAAAGAAAGTGATCCGCAGCATGCGGGAGCAGACCCTCATCGCCTGTCCCATCGATTCGTATGGAGAACGAATCGGAGCCATGGTCATCTCGCGCAGCGACGCTGGTCGCAACTTTGACGCGGAAGATCTGGAGTTCGCGCAGTCGGTGGCGGACCGGATCGGTGCGGCCAGCCACATCCAGCGGTTGAGCCGGCTTTCTCAGGAAGGCCACCGCGCAGCCGAGGAGCTCGCTCGGCGCGAGGTCGACGCCCGCGTCCGGCTCGAGGCCGTCCTGGAGTCGGCGCCGATCGGCATCGCCGTCATCTCCGCTGACGAGTTGCGATTCGAGCTGGCCAACTCGCGCTGGCTGGAATTCGCCGCTCTCTACGGCAAGATCTCGCCCGAAACCAAGGTGATCGGGCTTCGGGTCGCTGAGGTGCTTCCCGGCTTCGAGCAGATGCTCAAACAGGTGGCCGAGCAGGGAGAGACCCGCACGGACGAGGCGGTGGAGATCGTCCGCCGGCCGGCCTCGACCTACATCACGCGCATCATCTCTCCGGTTCGCGGCCGCTTCTCGGGAATCACTCAGAGCATCACGGTCCTGGTGCAGAACGTCAGCGAGCAGGTGCGTGCCAAGCGGGAGATCGAGGCGCTGGCCCAGATGATGGAAGAGCGATCCGCCCGCCTCGATTCCATCCTCGGTTCAATGACGGACGGCCTCTGGGTTTACGACGCGAACGGGATGGTGGTCGACGTCAACCAGGCCGCGCTCACCATGTTCGGGCTGGGGTCGCGGACCGAAGCAATCGAGCGCGGCAGGTTCGATCAGATGAACCTGCGCTATCCCGACGGGCGTCCCATTCCGGGCGACGACTTCCCCTACGCACGCGCTCTCCGTGGACAGACAGTCCCCGATTATCTGACCATCGCCCGGCACCTCATCACTGGAAAGGACATCGACCTCTCGATCGCCGCGGCCCCCATTGAAAGCTATGGCATCGTGGGGGCCGTTCTGGTGATCCGCGACATCACCGCGCTGCAGGAGCTCGACCGGAAAAAGGATGAGTTCCTCTCGGTCGCTTCGCACGAGCTGCGAACGCCGCTGACGACCATCAAAGGATATACGCAGCTCCTGGCCCAGACCGTCCACGACTCGGCGCCCGACGACCGCATCGTCTACCTGGCCGCCGTGCTCGGAGAGATCGATCGGATGATGGGACTCATCTCCGAGCTCCTCGACGTCTCCAGGATCGAGACAAACCGCCTTCAGATCCACACCCAGCCGGTCGAGTGGGTCGAGTTCATCGAACGCCGCGTCTCCGCCTTCCGGGTGCAGAATCCCGCCAGAAGGATCAACTTCAACAGCCTGACCACACCGACCATCGTGCATGTGGATCCCGATCGGATGCGCCAGGTCGTCGACAATCTCCTTTCCAACGCCATCAAGTACTCGCCCGATGGCAGCGAAGTTTCTCTGACGGTCACCCTCGATGGTGGATCGATCGAGACGTCTGTCTCCGATCGCGGGATCGGCATTCCACGCGACGAGATCAGTCAGCTCTTCGAACGGTTTCACCGCGCCCGCAACGTTTCCAGCCGTTACTACGGCGGCCTCGGACTGGGACTCTACATCGCCAAGGCCATCGTGGAAGCCCATGGGGGAGCCATCAACGTGGAGAGCGAAGAGGGCAAAGGAGCCCGCTTTACGATCCGCCTGCCGCGTCACCGCAGAGCGGATGGTCCTTGATGGCCGCGAGCTGTCGAACAGTCTGCTGGCGATCGTGAATGAGGATGGAGGACGACTTGGCTACAGCGGAAGAAACGACGGCGGTCCATGAGCCGGTTCAGACCGTCCAGGACGACATGCAGGAGGTGGCCGACGAGGCCAGGGGTCGCCTGGTCGTATTCCTGCGCCACGGAATCGCCGAGGAGCGGACCGAAGCCAAGCCCGACGAAGAGCGCAGCCTGACCCCTGAAGGGCATGCCCGGATGAAGAGGGGTGCGCTCGGTCTTCGCCAGGTCTTCCCCAAGGCCCGAGCCATCTACTCCAGCCCGCTCCTGCGCGCCGTTCAGACCGCCTTGTGGGTTTCCAGGGCCTACCGGTCCCGCATCGAGATCCATACCTCCGATGCGCTTCTCCCCGACGCTTCGGAAGACGTAGTGACGGCTTTCATCGAGTCGCTGCCGGAGAGCCGCGTCATTCTGGTCGGCCACGAGCCGAGCATGTCGGCGGGGATGATGGCGCTGCTCGAGGTCTCGGGCCGGACGCTGGAGCTCAGGAAGGGGGGAGCCAGCGCGGTTCGGATCGGAGGCGAGGGCGAACCCTCGCTCGAGTGGGTGCTTTCGCCGCGCGTTCTCCGGCGGTTGAGCCGCTCCCAGCGGAGCTGAGCTGACTACCAGGCTACAGGCCTCCAGAGAAGAGGCCCACGCAGAAGGCGCACAGACACTTCTGTCTTTGCTACAGGCCTCGAGGGCGAGGCACACGGCATGTTGGCTGATGCACCTATGACAAAATATTATGTTTTACCGCTTTTCTTTTTTGTCTCTGATTTATCGCTTGAAGTCGATACAGTTTCGACATCAATTATCGTATCAGATTTCTTTTTCTTTCTACCCTTGCCCGGCAGCGTGGCCTCGGCATCTGCGGGATCGTAATAGCGGCGCGGCGCTCCCTCCTCCACCGGACCCTCAGCAGCTTTTTTCGGCCGTGTGGCCCGGCGGACTCTTGCCGCCTTGGCCAGCCCAACGGAGAGGGCCGGAGCCGCCGCGACAGCCAGCTCTGCCGCACTCACGACATAGCCAAAGAATCGCTCCTTCTCGGCCGGCAGCAGGGTGTTCCACTGCCGGGCCAGCCTGCGGACCATTCCTTCATCCGGGCGGATTTCCTGTTCGAGCCGCGATGCGACATGGTCGAACGCCCGGATGCCGATATCGCGCAAGAAGTGCGCGAACTCGGAAGGCATATCGGGTTTCCTGGCCATCGGTATCGATCTCCCCGCGGCAGGTCGTCACGATCTGCCGCTATTTCATCTTCTTCCGCAGCTTCTTCGCCTTCCGTCGCGCCGAGCCCGGCTTGGCCAGGATCTCCTCGTACGGTCCGATCCTGACTGCCTCGGAGCGTGCGATCTCGATGAAACGCTCCTGGCTTCTAAGAGGAGCGTCGCCCGGGTTACGCCGTTTGTACGAGCCGTCGGATTGCAGCTTCCAGGCCTTGACGTTATCAGCCATCGATGTGGCCAGGATCTGGCTCTCCAGCCGCGCCCGCAGCGGCTCGGCCAGGATGGGAAAGGTCAGCTCGATTCGCCGGAAGAAATTGCGCGGCATCCAGTCTCCACTCGACACGTAGACCTCGGTGGCGCCGCCGTTGCGGAACAGCATGATCCGCGAATGCTCGAGGAAGCGGTCGATCACCGAGATCACGCGGATTTTGTCGCTCAGTCCCTCCACTCCCGGCACCAGACAGCAGATTCCGCGGACGATCAGGTCGATGGAGACCCCTGCCTTGCTGGCGCGATACAGGGCCTCGATCACGGTCGGATCGACCAGGGCATTGAGCTTGGCGATGATCTCGGCGGGACGGCCTTCCTTGGCGTTGGCGATCTCCCGTTCGATCATCCGGATCGTCCATTCGTGATAGTCGATGGGCGATACCACCAGCCTTTGCCACGTCCATCCTTTCACCGTCCGATCGAAGATCTCCTGAACGCTGGCGATGCTGTAGCCGGTCAGCAGGTTCATGAACTGCGAGGCGTCCTCGCCGAAGGCCTCGTCTGCCGTGAAGAGGTCGATGTCGGTGTAGACCCGCCCGGTCATGGAATTGTAGTTTCCGGTCGAGAGGTGCACGTAGCGGCGCAGGTCTGCACCTTCCCGCCGTACGACCAGACAAATCTTCGAATGGGTCTTGATACCGACCAGGCCATAGACAACCTGGACCCCTTCCTCCTCCAGACGCCTGGCCCAGGCGATGTTCTTCATCTCGTCAAAGCGGGCCTGGAGCTCGACGATGGCCGTGACCGGTTTGCCCCTCCTCGCCGCGGCCGAGAGCGCTTCGACGATGACCGAGCCGGCATCAGTGCGGTAGAGGGTCTGCTTGATGGCCACCACGTCCGGATCATCGGCGGCGGCCTGCACGAATTCTGCGACCGCCGAGAATGAGTCGTAAGGGCGATGCAGGAGCACGTCGCCTTTGCGGATGATCGAGAACATGTCTTCGGCGCTGGCGAGCTGCGACGGGATGCGCGGATTGAATGGGGGATCGAGCAACGCTCCGCGCTTGGAGACCTGTTGGTAGATGTCGATCAGATCGCTCAGCTTGAGCGGCCCGTCGGCGAAGAAGACGTCATCCTTCGACGTGCGGGTGGCCGCGGACAGCAGCGGAACGACGAAGTCATCGTTTTCGCCATCGATCTCGATCCAGACCACCTCTTTCCGATCACGGCGGCGAAGCTCGCTCTCGACGGACTTGAGGAGGTCCTGGACTTCATCCTCCTGAAGAATGATGTCTGCGTTCCTCAGGACGCGGAACGGGAGAACCTTCATGATGCGCAGTCCGGGAAAAAACTGCCCGACATGCTGTTCGACCAGCCACTCGATCGGTATGAAGCTGTTGGAGGCGTCAGGGACAGGAATGAACCGCTTGAGCAGCGGTGGTACCTTGATGAGGGCGATATGCGATTCGCCGCGCTCGCTCTCCAGAACGACGGCCAGGTTCAGCGCCTTCGATGCCAGAAACGGAAAGGGATGTCCGGGGTCTACGGCCAGAGGAGTGAGGATGGGCGCCAGATCCTTCGAGAAGTAGGACTCCAGCGCGGCCTGCTCCTTCTTGCCGAGGTCTTCGAAGCGCTCCAGTCGGATGCCGGCCTTGCGGAGCTCGGGGAGGAGCTGCTCGCTGAGGCAACGGTACATGTCGGTCATGAGCGTGCTGACGCGCGAGCGGATCCCCTTGAGCTGCTGCTTGGGGGTGAGCCCATCCGGAGAGCGCTCGGTGATGGCTGAAGCGATGAGGTCGCGGATCGCGCCGACGCGAACCATCATGAACTCGTCCAGGTTCGAGGCGGTGATGCTGAGGAATTTGACCCGTTCCAGGAGAGGGACGGAGGGGTCCTGGGCCTCAGCCAGAACACGGCGATTGAAGTCGATCCAGCTGAACTCGCGGTTGAAGAGCCGGACCGGCTCGGCCGGCATGGTAATCGGAGGAACTTTGATCGTCGCCGGCGGGGTCAGAACGGGGACAGCCGGGGCGGGCTCGGATGGGGCGGGGGTCTGGTGGTCTGCGTCGGAGGTCATGGAAGGTTGCCCTGCGGGTCGCTGAGCATACAGGAGATAATGGATAATTGATAATGGCCAATTGATAATTATTAGATCATTACTCACTCCATTATTCATTATCAATTATCCATTATCAATTTTCCATGCATCCTCTGCGCACCATTCTGGCCGTCTCCTTCGCTCTGGCCGTCGTAGTTGCGGCGGCATTCGGTTTTCTTCTGAGCCGCGCAGGTGTCGGCCCGAGCTCCCTCAGCGGCATCGAGATCGCCGGCCTTTCGGCCGCCGTATTCATCGTGGTTCTGATCCCATGGGCCGCAGTCAGCGCGTGGGCTTTTCGCCGCGCCGCGGATCTCGAAACGCTCACGGATCGCGCCCATCAGATCGCCCGCGGCTCCGTCGGCCAAACCGTGGCCGACCGTGAATTTCACGGCGAGCTCGATGATCTGGCTCGAGACATCGAGGAGATGCGGCAGGTGGTGATCCGCCAACGGCGATCGTTCGAAGAACAGCGCGCCACCATGCAGGAGATTCTGGCCGGACTGGGCGAGGGGCTGATCGCCGTCGATGCCAGAGGGCGGATCGTCTTTTCCAATCAGCGCGCGGTTGAAATGTTCGGACGCCGAGGCGACCTCGCCGGCCGCTCCTTTCTGGAGATCGTGCAGCGGCAGCAGCTGGTTCAGGCATTCGACCTCGCTCTGCGTGGAGAGGCCTCGTCGGGGCGAGCGGCCATCGCTGCCGACGGCGTGGAGCGGCAGATCGAGATGCGCGTCTTTCCTCTGCTCTCGCCTGACATCGCCGCCGTGGCTCTCTTCATCGACATGACCACCGTCGAGCGGCTTCAGCGGATCCGCCGCGATTTTCTCGATGACTTCTCGCACGAGGTGAGGACACCGCTGGCAGGTCTGCGCTCGGCTGCCGAGAGCTTCGACCAGGGGCCGCTGACGCCTGATACGGAGGAGCAGCTGAGGCGGATCATGCTGCGCCAGATCGGCCGGATCGAGCGTCTGGTTCAGGACATCGCCGAGCTCAACCGGATCGAGTCGGGAGAGCTGACGCTGGCGCGCAGTCCCATCGATCTCGCTCGCCTACTGGAGGATTTGTGTGACGATTTCGCCGGCCGCCCGGAAAGCCGCAACGTCAAGATCTTCTTCCGCGGCGATTCGCTTCCGGCGAATGTGGATCCTGCCCGGATCCAGCAGATCTTTTCGAACCTCCTCGACAATGCCATCAAGCATGGCGGCAGTCGCGGGGAGATCTCGGTCGAGCTGCGCGAACGCGGTCATGAGGCCCTTGTTCGGGTCTCGGATCGAGGCGAAGGAATCCCGCCTGAAGAGGTCGAGCGGATCTTTCATCGCTTCTACCGAGTCGACAAGAGCAGGTCGCAGGAGACACCGGGCCTGGGCCTCGGCCTGGCCATCACCAAGCATCTGGTGCTGCTTCATGGAGGGACAGTCCGGGCGGAGAACCGGCCCGAAGGCGGGGCCGTCTTCGAGGTGATGTTGCCGCGGTGAGGCCTGGTGTCAACGATCTCTTCGTGGCCAGAGCCGCCGTGCTCCGAACCACTCCGATACATTGGCCACGAAGGCCCGTGAAGAATGAAGGCTTGAACCGCGGAAGCCACCCTTTTCCGCTCTGTTACAATGCGCGCGCCTCGAGGAGGTCGACCGTGGTCCGCTTCAGTCTGATACCCAAAG
>JADGNX010000366.1 GCA_017883265.1 Thermoanaerobaculia bacterium | reverse complement strand
CACTCGCCGCCGTGCGCATCATCCCCGCGCTCGCGGGCACGGCGCTCGTCGCCCTGTCGATGATGATCGCGCGCGAGCTGGGCGGCGGACGCTACGCCCAGTTCCTGACCGGACTGTGCGTGCTCCTCGCACCGGGCGTGCTGGTCATCGACAGTCTGCTGAGCATGAACGCATTCGAGCCTCTGTACTGGATGGGATGCGTCTTCGTACTCGCTCGCATCCTCCGCACCGGCCACTCGCGGCTGTGGTTGTGGTTCGGCGTTCTGGCGGGACTGGGCCTCGAGAACAAGCATTCGACGCTGATCTTTGGATTCTCGGTCCTGGTGGCGCTCCTTCTGACACAGCAGCGACGGGAGCTGCTGCGACCATGGATCTGGATCGCCGGTGCGATCGCTCTGGCGTTGTTCCTGCCGAACATCATCTGGCAGATCCAGCATCACTTCCCGACCCTCGAAGACCTCGAGAACGTCCGCCGCGAAGGCAAGAACGTCATTCTCGGTCCGTTCGCCTTCGTCAAGCAGCAGATCATCACCATGCACCCGGTTCTCTTCCCGGTGTGGCTGGCCGGCACGGTCTGGCTCCTGCGCGAACGCCGCTGGCGCCTCCTCGGGCTGACCTTCCTGGTTTTCTTCACGATCATGGAGCTCTCTCACGGCAAGGACTACTACCTCTTCCCCATTTACGGGATGGTCTTCGCCGGCGGGGCTGTGGCAATCGAGCGATGGTCGGCGGGGCACACGACGGGGTGGAGGATTGCGGTGGTCGCAATCATCACCGCGGCTGGTGTGGCAACGCTCCCGCTGGCCACATGGATGCTTTCGC
Organism: Thermoanaerobaculia bacterium; assembly: GCA_017883265.1. GTDB lineage: Bacteria > Acidobacteriota > Thermoanaerobaculia > Gp7-AA8 > Gp7-AA8 > JADGNX01. The sequence goes on along the minus strand of JADGNX010000366.1, from coordinate 2,694 downwards.
CCGACCGCTATATCGCATATGAGAAACAGATCGGCTTCAAGCACCAGAAGGAAGAGGTGAACCACGAGGGATTGCTGCCGCAGCCGATGGGCGATCAGTTCGGCTGGCCGGAGATGGCCGGCGAGGTCGCCGCGATCTACCGTTCGCTGCCGCCGGACGAGCGTGCACGCACGGGCATCTTCACCGGCAATTACGGCGAAGCGGGAGCGATTGATTTCTTCGGTCCTTCGCTGGGCCTTCCGCCTGCGTACAGCCGTCATCAGAATCACTGGTATTGGGGGCCTCCGGCGCGCCCGTACACGAATCTCATCGTGCTGCAATGGAGCCGCGACGATGTCCAGGACAATTGCACGACATTCGAGAGTTTCCCGCACCAGAACCGCTTCGGAATGGCCGAGGAAAATACGGCGATCTACCTTTGCCGCGGCACGAAGTTCGATCTGAGAAAGATATGGTGGCACTCGCACCACTGGAATTAAGCGGGAGTAGACCGATGACCGATCCCTTCATGCAGGCCGCAATCGACGAGGCGCGGCGGGGCCTTGCCGAAGGCGGCATTCCGATCGGATCGGTGCTCGTCCATCGCGGCGAAATCATCGGCCGCGGCCATAACCGGCGGATTCAGAAGGGCAGTCCGATCCTGCACGGCGAGATGGACGCTCTGGAGAACGCCGGACGGCTTCCTGCCGCCATCTATCGAAAGAGCGTTCTCTACACGACGCTCTCGCCGTGCGCGATGTGCACGGGAGCGATCCTGCTGTACGGAATCCCGCGCGTGATCGTCGGCGAGAACCGGACGTTCACCGGCGAGGAGAAGCTATTGCGCCAGCGAGGAGTGGCGGTCGAGGTTCTGCAGGACGCGACGTGCATCGCCCTGATGTCCGAGTTCATCGCCGCGAATCCGACGCTGTGGAACGAGGACACCGGGGAGGAGGGATGATCGCAACGGCGGCCCCGTTTTGTGCGCCTACTCGGCTATGGGGCAGACGAGCGCCCTCTATTTCACGAAGCCGACGGTCGCACTTCCGCTGAACAGAGGTGTTCCCTCGTAAACCGAGATCTTGAACGCCCCCTCGAGGGCGCGCTTCCTCCCGGTCTGTTTCACGATGATCTCGGCGGGCTTGTCACCCGTGAGCGGGAACGTCTGCGAGGTGGCGACATCGAACATGAAGTCGCCGAGCGGGATGCCGACGTGCAGGCTCGTCGCCCCCTTCGGGACGTTGAGCGTGAACCCTGCCTCGTCCTTGCTCTCTATGTGCAAGCGAACCTTCTCGCCGTTGTTCACGCTGGCATCCACCTCGGCCGTGATTCCGATCAGGCCCTGATCGAACGCTTCCTTCAGCGTGTGCGCGCCCGCCTTTGACGGCGCGGGCGCCGCGGCGGCAACGGCCGGAGTCTCTGCGGTGGCCTGCTTCGATCCGAAGGAGGCCAGCTTCCGCTCGTACGTCTGGACGGCCTTCCCCTGCGCGTTGGTCGTGGTGGACCTCTGGCGGACGAGCCCGAACGGCACCACGTCGCTTAGCCACAGCTCACCCGTCTCCGTCTCCTGCTGCGGAGTCTGGCGGCGGATCACGTACGCGTAATGGTCGCAGCTCCTACCGTCGATCTTCTGCGCCTCGCGGAACGACACGACCGGGCCGTATTCGGGCAGCCCTTTCCGCATCACCTGAACCGTCGCGTCGGGGAGCGCAGTCATCGCTCCGCCGTACGCCGAGCCGACCGCGACGACGCCCTTGCCGAGGTCGATGAGGTCGTGAGTCAGATCGAAGGTTTTCGACAGCGTGTAGACGGTCGTCGACGGCGGATACTGCGCATTCCCGAATTCCGTGAGCACCTCGACGCGAGGCCGCCCGCCGTCGTCGGCGAGCCGTGTCGATGTACTGGTCATGGAAGAGGCGTTCTCGCCAGTCACCCGATCGGCATACCGCGCCCAGCTCCCCGGCGGCGTCGCGCCGAAGTACGCCTTCTTCCATGCGCCTTCCCCGACCGCGGCGAACAGGAGCATCCCGAGACCAAGGCAGAAAAGCCTGCGCATCCAGTACCTCCAGACGTTGTAAAAGGGACCCCTGAGCGGCAGTCTACGCCCGAAGGGACCTGGGGCAGAAAAGCGCTCCGGGAATCACTGACCCGGATGGTGGTCGACGTTCTGCAGGACGCGACCTGCATCGCCTGATGTCCGAGTTGTGAGAAATGAAGACCTGGAGAAGCGTTCCCTGGGATCCGCTTCTCTTCTCTGACGCTCACCCGAAATCACTGCCCCGGATGGTACTTCCGCTCGGTGTGGCCCTTCAGTTGATCGCGGTAGAAGTACACCTCGCGCAACTTGCCCGTAGCGTACCGATCGGCCTCGTCGTTGAAGTGCGGCGACGATGGATTGCCGCTCTCGCCGCCCGCTGTGACGGCACGGGCCCGCACGCGGTCGCCGAATTCGACGACGGCGACGAAGCTGTTACCGCTCGTGCCGTACCACTTCTTCGTTCCCGGATAGGCGTGCGCACCGAATGAGGCGAGCGACCCCCAGCGCGACGAGGTGAAGCCGACCGGGATGCTGGGCCTGGCGTCATCGAACTTCGGATCGACGTCTCCGTTGAGCCGCTGAAATCGATTGATATCGCCCCACGGCGTCTTCCAACTACCGAAATCGCTCGTCAGTTTGTCGGACGCCGCGGCCAGTGCCTGGAGGCGCTGGTCGGA
>JADGNX010000365.1 GCA_017883265.1 Thermoanaerobaculia bacterium | reverse complement strand
AAGCTCTACGTCGTCGGTCATACCGACAATGTTGGAGCCCTGGCCGGGAATATGGATCTCTCGCGGCTGCGCGCGGCCGCTGTGGTGCATGAACTGACCGCGAAGTACGCGGTAGCGGCGGACCGCTTGCAATCGTTTGGCGACGGGCCGTACGCTCCTGTTACCTCGAACGACTCTGCGGATGGGCGCACGCTCAATCGCCGGGTGGAGATCGTAAAGCAATAGTCCCCGACACCCACCGGCTATTACGCCGCGGTTTGACTGAGTTTTGCGGCACTCCAAAAAAAGTGGCGGCGTGCCGCAGAAGGGTGCCAGCGGAAGCTGGGCGCCAGGTCTGGAAACCCGACTGAACGCCGGTGTAGAGAGGCTGGCGCAGGCTCTGCCGGATGCAGTGGACTTTGTCCCGGGAAGGTGCGGTCAGAGCGATCAAGCTCCTGGGCGGTGCCAGTGAGCTTGGAGATTGCCCAGTCGGTGCATCCGAGCCATTCGGAAATCGTGCGTGGGGAAGACCACAATTGACGTTAAGTTGGGTTTCCAGACCTGGCCCCAACTTTAGCACCGCATCCCAACAAAGATGGCCTCCGCGCATGGAACGCGGAGGCCGAGAGAGAGCCGCTTGAGCTACGAGCCGAAGGCGGCGAGGGCACGAACGACATTGACAGGCGAAATTCGCTTCACCGTCAACTCAGGGTTACAAATAATGGGACGGCGCACCTTCCAAGTCTGGGAATGGCTCGCAGGAAGCTTCCAAGCCTCCTACCTAGGGAGTGACGCGGCGCAGAATATCCACACCCCTGGTTTTGGTGACCGACCAACAGCCGATGGCGATCGTGATGGCCTTTGGCAACATCACGCTCGCCGTCCGGCCACGGTTGACCACCCTCGGTTAACCTCAATGAGACAATGACGGTCAGTCCGAAACCGAGGTACTTCGCACCAGTGCTCGCGATTTCAGTGGTTCCAACTTTATGCTTTATGAGAAATGTGGCGCCGGCACCGGGCCTGGCGACGGTATCGGAGGCAGTATGACGGCAAAACTGGGCTTCATCGGCATGGGGCACATGGGCAGTCACATGGCCGTGAGACTGCTCGCCGCGGGGTATCCCGTCACCGTGTACGACCGCTCGAAGGAAAAGTCTCAGACGATGGCGGGAGCGCGTGTTGCCGAATCTCCCAGGGACCTGGCAGCGCATTCCGAAGTGGTGCTGATCTCGGTGACTGATGACGCGGCCGTGGAACAGGTCATGTTCGGACCCGACGGGGCGCTGGCGGGATTGCACGAAGGATCGCGAATCATCGACCTGAGCACCGTGTCTCCCCGAGCGTCACGCCGTCTGTATCAAGCGGCGCGCGAGAGAGGTGCGACCATGATCGATGCTGCCGTTTCGGGAAGTGTGCCGCAGGTGGAACAGGGAAGCCTGGTCATCTTTGTCGGTGGCGATGAGGAGACCTGCGAGCAGTGCCGACCCATTCTGCAGATCCTCGGGCAACACATCTTCTATATGGGCTCGAGCGGCATGGGGACGACCATGAAGCTGGTGGTCAACACCCTTCTCGGCCTCGGCATGCAGTCTCTCGCCGAAGCCATCGCGCTGGGTGAGAAGGCGGGCCTGGAAAGAGGCACGCTCCTAGAGGTCCTGGAGCAGACCGCTGTGATGTCACCCAGTCAGAAGTCGAAGCTGGCAAATGTGAAGAGCGATCAATATCCGACTCAGTTTGCCCTCTCGCTCATGCACAAGGACCTTGGTCTGGTCATGAGGCAGGCCGCTGACATCTCAGTCTCCATGCCGGCGACGGCAGCGGCTGAACAGATGTACACAGCTGCGATGGCAAAGGGGAAGGACGAGGATTTCTCCGTCGTGATCCGGTTCATGCAGGAGCTCGCCCGCACCACGGATAAGTGAGGACACGAACTGTGAGCATTTCAACATACGACAACGTTCCCCCGACGAACGACCCCTGGCGCGCCGCACCCGATCGCTATGGCAACTTCGCCTATCGTCGTGTGGGGAAATCAGGATTGCAGTTGCCGCCCATCTCGGTGGGCATGTGGTACAACTTCGGCGACGACCGCCCCTTCGCCACGCAGCGTGAGATTGTGCGTTACGCCTTCGATCGGGGCATCACGCACTTCGACCTGGCCAACAACTATGGTCCCCCATATGGCGCTGCGGAAGAGAACTTCGGACGGGTCATGCGCCGTGACTTTCGCCCTTATCGCAATGAGCTGGTCATCTCGACCAAGGCCGGCTGGGATATGTGGCCAGGTCCCTATGGGCAACTCGGGTCACGCAAGTATGTGCTCGCCAGTCTGGATGCATCGCTGCAGCGGTTAGGCCTGGACTACGTCGACATCTTCTACTCCCACCGCTTCGATCCCGACACTCCGCTGGAAGAGACCATTGGTGCTCTCGATGCCGCGGTGCGACAAGGGAAGGCGCGCTACGTCGGCGTGTCGTCGTATTCCGCCGAGCGGACGCGCGAGGCCGCGGCGATTGCGCTGAGGATGGGTACGCCGTTGACCATTCATCAACCGTCGTACTCGCTGCTCAACCGCTGGATCGAGGGCGGCCTCACCGAGGTGCTGGCCGAAAACGGCATGGGTGCCATCGCCTTTACGGCGCTTGCTCAGGGTCTGCTCACGGACAAGTATCTCCAGGGCGCAGCCGGCGCTCACCGGGCTGCGGCTCGCCCGACGCTGGACACCGCGGCTCTCACAGAAAGAACCTTGACGCGGCTGCGAGGCCTGAATGAGGTGGCGAAGGCCCGCGGCCAGACCCTGGCGCAGATGGCGCTTGTGTGGGTGCTGCGCGATCCGCGCGTTGCCTCGACCCTGGCAGGAGTGTCGAGCGTGGCGCAGTTGGCGGAGAACCTCGCTGCGCTCGATCACCCGGATTTCTCGCCCGAGGAACTGGCAGAGATCGATCGCTACGCCGTCGATTCCGGGATCGACCTTTGGCGGTCGTCCTCCGATCTCTGAGCCGATCTAAGGCGCTGAAGCGCGACCCGGCGCTCACGCGATCCCGGCCAGATTCGTCCCACAGGCGGCTTCAGGCCTCGGGGGTTGAAATCGGTATAGGGCGATTCCTGAAGGAGGGCGGGATTCATCGCCGCGTTTTCCGTGAGGTGATGCACGACCATATTCACGAACTCGATCTGGTTCGCGTCGAGGGTCAGACCGCTGAGAACGAAATCCGATCAGTTATGAAAGCCGCGGAGCGGCGACATCTCCGTAGCCCGGCGCGTCAGCGCTGGGACCGATCGATTTCAAACAAGAAGACGAGCCGCGGAGCGGCGACATTCTTCACACGGAAACCGTGAAGACCGGAGCTTCCTCCATGGAGATGTCGCCGCTCCGCGGCTTGAAAATCATTCAGAAGCGCCGGGGCGTCCCCAGCGCTGACGGGGCTGTTGCCCAATTCGTTCCGCGCGCATGTGCGGGGACCTTCCGCGACCCCTGCCGGGGTCGACTGTCCTTGCCGCTCGGTTCCGGTGGCGGCGCGCCAGAGGCGCTTGCCA
>JADGNX010000364.1 GCA_017883265.1 Thermoanaerobaculia bacterium | reverse complement strand
AACGGCGTTGGGCAACAGGCCCTCACGCATTGGGCTACCGAGACGCTCGCCGCTCCGCGGCTATCGATATCGCCGAATTCGTCGCGCCCCCGTTTCTTTTCCTCAGGCGCGCCGCTCAGCGACGTCCACGGCTCGGGATGACAAAGCGCGTCCTCCCCGAACCTCTCACGCGATCAGTTGTAGACTGCGGTGGCGATGGAACTGAAGGAAGGCGACCTCAAAGAGGATCCGATCGAGCAATTCCGCATCTGGTTCGATGAAGCGAAGGCGTCGATCTCCGACCGCCCCGAGGCCATGACGCTGGCTACTACGGGGCAGGACGGAAGGGCCAGCGCGCGCATCGTTCTGCTGAAGGACTTCGACGCGCGCGGCTTCGTCTTCTATACAAACTACAACAGCGAAAAGGGTCGGGAGCTGGCCGGTAATCCATTTGCTGCGCTCGTCTTCTGGTGGCCTCCGCTCGATCGTCAGGTTCGCGTGCAGGGAGCCGTTGAGAAAGTCAGCCGGGCGGAATCGGAGGTCTATTTCGCGACCCGTCCCCGCGGCAGTCAGATCGGCGCCTGGGCTTCCGAGCAGAGCAGCGTCATCGCCGGCCGTGGCGACCTCGAGCAACGCGCTCGCGAGATGGAGCACACCTACGACAAGGTCGAGATTCCCTGTCCACCATTCTGGGGCGGCTATCGCGTAGCACCGACCCATGTCGAGTTCTGGCAGGGGCGCTCCGATCGTCTTCACGACCGCTTCTGCTATCACCAGACAGGAGACAACTGGAGCATCGAGCGTCTCTCGCCATAAGTGACCAGGGAAAACAACTTCATCGCCCATCTCGACCTCGGACCGCGTCCCTGGATCGTCGGGCACCGTGGGGCGTGCGGGGAAGCGCCGGAAAACACGATCGAGAGCTTTCTTCTGGCGATTGCGCAGGGAGCGGTGATGATCGAGCTCGATCTGCAGCTCACGCGCGACGGCCGTCTCATCGCCCTCCACGACTGGGATCTTCTCCGGACGGCGGGGGCGCCGATCGTCGGCGAGGATGCCACTGCTGCCGAGATCCAGGCGTTGAATGTCGGGCGATACCAGGAGCGCTCTGCGACCGCTCCGACGGTCGAGGAGATCCTCGACGCGTTGCCCCCCGGCTTTCCGCTCAACCTCGAGCTCAAGTGCCGTAACGCCGATCAACGCCATTACGCTCGCGCGCTGCAGCGCGCCGTGGCTGGACGTCGTCAGTTACTGGTGTCCGGGTTCGAATGGAATCTTCTTCGGCAGGTTCGCGAGATCCTGCCGGACATCCCCATCGCGCCGCTCGCGCATGAATCGCTGCCGCCGGTGCTGGTCGCCGCGAGAGAGCTCCGTGCCGCCGCCGTACATTGCCATCACGAAGCGATGACGACCGAGTTCGTCGAAGAGGCCTCGCGCTCCGGAATGCCGGTTCTCGTCTATACAGTCGACGATGCCGCGATCGCGTCCGCACAATTCGCCATGGGCGTGGCAGGGGTCTTTACCAACTACCCCGGAGCGCTAAAAAAGGGTGAAGGGTGAAGGGTGAAAAGAGGTGTGAAGAGTTGACGGTGAAGAGTAAAAGACAGGCGGTCTCGGTTTCTTTTCACCCTTCACCCTTCACCCTTCACACTTCTTTTCACCCTTCACTCTTTCGTCAGCTCATCGCTTTTCGATCGAAGCTGCGGAGGCCCAGCATCATGAAGAGGGCCGTGATCAGGAGCAGGGCTCCGTAGACCGCGATTGGATTCATGTGGGGCAATTGCGGGGTCAGGGAAGCGCGCATTCCTTCGGCCACGTAGACCATCGGGTTGATGAGGACGCTGTACTTCAGCACGGGAACCAGGCGCAGTCCGGCCCACGGGTAGTAGGCGCAGCCGAAGAAGATCATCGGCGCCAGAATGACGCTGAACATGAGGCCGATCTGCTGCGGAGGAATGGCCGTTCCCATCCAGAGACCGAGGGAGGAGAAGGCCGCTCCTCCGAGGAGAGCGACGGCGATTACCTGGCCGAGATGAGACCAGGTGAGACCGTCGATGGGCCCGATGATGAGGCGAGCCACTGGAAGGACGACCGCTGCGGCCACCATTCCCTGAATGATCCCACTCGTGACCTTCTCCACTGCGACGAGCGACGTCGGTCCAGGCGCGAGAAGGCGGTCTTCGATCTCCTTCGTCCAGCCGAAGTCCGTCACCATCGGCAGCGCCACCGATTGAAGCGCTGCCAGGGCCAGGCTGATGGCCAGAATGCCTGGAAGCAGAGAAGCGGTGTACCCCCGGCTGACGACCCCCATCCTAGGGAGGAGGAATCCGAAGACCGTCACCATGAGGATCGGCTGCAGTGCCGTGCGAATGAGAAAATAGGGAAGCTCCCGCCGCGCCACTCGCATGTCCCGTCGGAGTAGCGCCAGGAAGACTGTCGCCGGATGGACAGCGCGCGTCGCGGCGGTCGTTTCGGGGATGGAGCCTTCCGAAGTGCTTTGCAGTTCAGTCGTCATCGGTGTCCTCTCAGCCCAGCTTCCTGCCGGTCATCGAGACGAAGAGCGTCTCGAGACTCGGCTCGGCGATGTGAATGTCGCGCACTGCGGCGCGATGTGCGTCCGCGATCTCGATCAGCGCAGAGATGACGCGGCCGCCCTCCTCGCTGAAAACGCGCAGCGTCGTACCGCGCGTCTCCACACGCGATACGCCGCCGATTGCCCGTACCCCCTCGGCCAGATCATCGGCCGGACGATCGAGCATCAACTCGATGAGCGTGCCGCCCGGAGCGCGCGACTTCAGGACGCCCGGCGTATCGAGCGCCAGCAGCTTGCCGCGATCCATGATGGCGATTCGATCGCAGAGCTGATCGGCCTCCTCCATGTAATGCGTGGTCATGATGATTGTTCGACCTTCACTGTGCATCGAGCGAAGGACTTCCCACAGATCGAGTCGGGCCTGCGGGTCTAGTCCGACCGAAGGCTCATCCAGAAAGAGAATCTCCGGCTCGTGGCTGAGCGCCCGGGCGATCATCAGACGCTGCTGCTGGCCGCCGGAGAGGGTGTCGACTTTGGCATCGCGCTTGTCGGCCAGCCCGAGCCGATCGAGGAGAGCGAGGGCGCGACGGCGAGCTTCGCCGCGGGGGACGCCGAAGTAGGTGGCGTGATAGATGAGGTTCTCCACGACATTCAACCCCCGATCGGGATTCGGCCTCTGCGGCATCACCCCGATTCGTCGCCGCACCTCGGTCGGGTCAGACGAGACGTTGGCGCCGGCGACGACTGCCGTCCCGGAGGTCGGGCGTACGCGCGTGGTCAGGATTCCGATCGTCGTAGTCTTTCCCGCTCCGTTGGGACCGAGCAGACCGAAGAGCTCCCCCTGGTTGATCTGAAGATCGAGACCGTCGAGGGCGACGATCTCCGGGGGGGCGGCGATTGCCGGGGCTTTGCGTCCTGCGGACGGCGGTTTATACGTCTTGCGCAGAGCAGTTGTCTGAATTGCTGGGATCATCTGGCTTCCTCTTCCAACGCAACTTTAATCAGGAATC
>JADGNX010000101.1 GCA_017883265.1 Thermoanaerobaculia bacterium | reverse complement strand
CACGACGTGGAGGAGGCGGCGCGGAGCGGCCCGGCCGGCATTCTGCTCGCTCCGCTGATGATTTCGAATTGGGCGCACGTTCACGCCGATCACTCCCTCGAACTCGCGCTTCAGCGATTTCGCGAGAACCCCGGCCTTCTGCCCGTGGTCAGTCGCGGCGAGGCAACGCGCGTCGAAGGCGTGATCACACTGGAAACAATTCTTGAATTCGTCAGGCGAACCCCGCAGGACTGATCGCTGGAAAACCAAGGTAACGCGTTCGGTCCCGTCGCAGGAAGTTGTCACCGGTGAGAGACTTGACGCCATGCACCTCGCACGTCCGGTTGGCATTTCGGCCATGAGCTTCTTCTTCGTGTTCGGCATGGCGATGAGCGGCCTCGCAGCCCTCTCCCTCGCATTCCCAGGCGGGGTCCTCGAGCCGATGGCAAATCAACCCCCGAGGGCGCTAAGGGCTCGGCGCGTGGGACAGCCGGCCAGCTTCCTGATGGCAACCGTATCGCCGTGACAATCCTCGTTGTCAATGCTGCGGCCGACCTGCTCAACGGGGTTCTCGGCAACGACCCGCGCTGGCTGATCGGCCTCCCCGTCGGGGCGATGCTCTATTACCTCCGGACAGCGCGGGTGCGAGCCTTCATCGTTGCTGGTCGACGGTGACGGGTCGTCTGCTCCGCGGCAGTCTCATCGAACAACATCGGTGCCGGCGCATCCGCTTCGCCCATCATTTCCACGATGCCTTTCAGAATGCGCGACAGTGTCCCGGCATCGGAGGCGGACAGATGCCAGAGGGCGTCCGCGAGTTTCTGCTGTGCCACGGTCGTTGGGGTCTTCTGTTGGAGCATCTTGCCGCGCGCGGTGAGTGAAAGCTCCACTCGGCGCGTATCCACGGTCGATCGCGCGCGTTCGACCAGACCGCGGTCGACGAGCCTTCCGACGACCACGGACACGGTGCTCTGATCGGTCCGCGTTCTCTCGGCAAGCTCCTTGACTCCCATCGGCTCACCGGCCGCCCCGAGCGTGGCCAGGACGAAGAGCTGTGCGCCCGTGAGATTGAGATCGGCGGCGGCGCGATGCGAGCTGCGCAGCGCATGCACGATCCTCCGGAATGCGTCCATCGATTCCGTAACGGTTTCTCTGTTCCTTCGTGCTCCCATCAGCTCTATCGTCCCACATCGCACCTGATCCCTGAATGTCCGATGTCCAATCGCGCGAAGTATGCTTTGATGTCCATTGAGGGTGCGGGAAGCTGTTCCCGCAGGAACGTTGCGCAGTCGGGCCGCCGCGCAGGAGAGCTCGTGCCGTGACCGTCGCCTCGTTCTTCCTGTCGTTGATCGTCATCTTCGCCGCCGCGAAGCTGTTCGGCGAGGTTGCCGAGCGGCTCGGTCAGCCATCCGTCCTCGGGGAAATGATTGGTGGCATCATTGTCGGGATCTCGGGATTGCGCCTGATCGATCCGCGTGCTCCCCTGCTGCATCTCCTCGGCGAGCTCGGTATCGTCGTACTGCTGTTTCTGATCGGCCTCGAGACCGACATGCAGCGGCTCTTCATGGTTGGCCGTTCCGCGAGTGCGGTTGCGCTGACCGGTGTGGCCCTTCCGTTCGCGGCCGGGTTCGGCGTTGCCCGACTACTGGGGACCCCGGTCCAGGTGGCGATGTTTCTCGGTGCCGCACTCACGGCCACGTCCGTCGGTGTGACTGCCAGGGTCCTTTCAGATCTCGGGCGTCTCTCCACGCCAGAATCTCAAGTCATTCTCGGCGCGGCCGTCATCGACGACATCATCGGATTGATTCTCCTGACGATCGTCGGCGCCATCGCGGAGGGCGAGCCGCTGACCATGCTCGGCATCGGAAGAGTTGTCGCCACGGCGTTCGGGTTCGTTCTGGTCGCCCTCACGGCCGGTTCGTTCCTTGCGCCGCACATCGTCCGGCTGGTAACACGGCTACGCGTGACGAAGGCGCTCTTCTTCGCCTCCTTCATGTTTGCACTGACGTTGGCGTGGTGCGCGCAGGCGGTAGGGTCCGCCCTCATCATCGGCGCGTTCGCAGCGGGCCTCGTGCTTGCGCGGACGGACCGCGGCGCGGAGATCGCCGAGGAAATGCATCCCATCGTTGAGTTCTTCGTCCCGATCTTCTTCGTGCTCGTTGGCGCTGCGGTCGATCTGCGGCAACTGAATCCCTTCGAGGCCACGGCTCGCCGATATCTCGTGATCGGCCTCCTCCTCACAGCAGTCGGCGTTGCCGGCAAGCTCGCCGCCGGGTTCGTCGCGTCGAAACGGCTTCGCCGCATCGTCATCGGCGTCGGTATGATCCCGCGCGGTGAGGTCGGGCTCATCTTCGCGCGGATTGGGCTCGCCGCGGGGCTACTGTCGGCGGGTTTGTACAGCTCCGTCGCGCTGATAGTGATCGTCACGACGTTCATCACGCCGCCGCTTCTACGGCGGCTGCTCCCACCCGAAGCGCCGAGCGGAGACGGTGCGATTGCCATCATCGTGGGACCTCTCCCCAGCGACGATGGCCCTCCAGAGAATCTACTGGACGAGTCTCGAAGCTCTGGTGATGATGGCGTCCTTTGCGAAACGACGGAGGTGATCAAGCACAGCAACAACTGAAACCGCAGGTCTCATTCTGACACAAGAGAAAACCCGTGTTATCAGTAGTTTGATGAGAATCTGGAGCCGTTGATCGGAGTCGAACCGACGACCTGCTGATTACGAATCAGCTGCTCTGCCAACTGAGCTACAACGGCTTATTTGAGGCAGGCCCCGCGGAACAGGGTGGGGCGACATTATATTCACGGCGGTGGATCTGTCGAGCGGGCTCGTGCGGCAGGCGCCGATCGCTCGCGGCGCGCTTCCCGAGCGCAGGCCTGCTGCGCCATCGAAATTTCGAATCGATGAGAGACGTGCCGGCCGTCCTTCGTCGCTCGGTCACTCCTCAGCGGGGACGTCGGCGATGATCAGATTCACCCGCACACTCCGGCGGCGTAGCTCCCTCAGCGGCGCGTGCTCTTGCGAGGTCAGGAAGGCCCGCAGCTTCTCGAGCGACGGAAACTCAACGACGGCGGCCGAAAGCGGAGCCGGAGGCTCGCCTTCGAGGAGCTCGATCGAGTAGCTGCTGATGATGTATTTTCCGCCGTAAGCGGCCATCACCGGAACGATCCCTTCCACGTAGCGACGAAGGCCTTCGAGATCGAGAATCTCCAGGGTGGTGGCAATGAGGTAGGCAGGCATGAGGGGCTCGGCAGAGGTCCACCAAACCGAATTCTGGACCGCCCCAGCATTTTACTTCACCGTGAACGGGTGCTCCGGGAATGATCGCGCTCCGGGAATCGTCCTTGCCCTGTGCTACGATTTTGAAGATGCGCCCTTAGCTCAACTGGATAGAGCTACAGACTTCGGATCTGTGGGTTGGGGGTTCGAACCCCTCAGGGCGCACCATCGTTTCACTGCTGGCCGAAGCGACCGCCGCTCCACTCCGGCGCGCAAGGATTGCCCGGGGCCGCGGAGCGCCGAAACGGCGCTAGGCCATCGTGCAGTCGGTGACTGCGCTGACGAGCTGCGGGAGCTCGAACGGTTTGGCCACCACCCGGCAGACCTGATCGAGCCGCTCGCGAGCCGCGGTCCTGGGGAACGCGGTCATGACCAGGGTCTTGGCCACCATGTTCGGATGATGCTCCTGGAGATGTTGGAGGACTCCAAACCCGTCCACACGAGGCATCATGAGGTCGAGCACTACGGCATCGAAATCGGACGCATCCAGTTTCTCGATGGCGTCCTGTCCGTCGGTCGCCGGCTCGGCGATGAATCCGGCTCGCGCCAGGATCCGGCAAACCAGGTCGCGAATGCTCGCTTCGTCGTCGGCTACAAGAACCCGGTTTCCCATGGTAGGGCGGGACAAGCAAAAAGCAGTCCATATAGAGAAATGTCAGTGATTTATGATTGGTTATAGCCGTCCCCCGGGAGCTGGAAAGGCGGCGACCGGCCACGTGGCAGCAAACGGCGGATCGCCCGTCGGTGAGTCCCCGTCCGAAAGCCGAAGCTGTTCCTCGGAGCGCCCCCTTGCTACACTGCGCCCCATCGACTCCCCCGCCATGAATGCTGACCGACCCGCCACGCGCGTGCTCATCATCGAGGATGAGGCCAAGACCGCTGCGTATCTCGAGAAGGGTCTCTCCGAGAGTGGATACGCCGTCGAGGTGGCCACCGATGGGGAGGAGGGTCTCAGGCTGGCCTCGACCTCGGCGTTCGATCTGGTTCTCCTCGACGTCATGCTGCCACGTCTGGATGGATGGACGGTCATGGAGCATCTGCGCGAGGTTCGCAAAGACCTGCCGGTGATTTTTCTCACCGCGCGCGACTCGGTTGCGGACCGGGTGCGCGGTCTGGAGCTGGCCGACGATTATCTGGTGAAGCCATTCGCCTTCTCGGAGCTGCTGGCGCGCGTCCGCTCGGTCCTGCGCCGCAACGCGCGCGCCCCGGAGCTGGTCCGGGTGGGCGACCTCGAAGTGGACGTCGTCCGCCAGCGGGCCTCGCGCGCCGGGCAGGTCCTGACGCTGACTCCGAAAGAATTTCTGCTCCTCTCGCTCCTGGCCCGGCGGAGCGGAGAGGTTCTCTCGCGCACCGTCCTGGCGCAGGAAGTGTGGGACATCGGGTTCGAGACCGATACGAACATCATCGACGTGGCTGTCCGCCGTCTGCGGGCCAAGGTCGACGATCCCTTCGAGGAGAAACTGATCCACACCATTCGCGGCATGGGTTACGTCCTTGAAGTCCGTTGAGCGGCTTTCCTCAGCCAGGATGCGGCGATGGCCGATCACCCTCAAGCTGGTCCTCCTTTTCGTCGGCTCGACGTTTCTCATCGTCCTCATCTCCGAGCTCTATCTTTACCGGGAGTTGAATATCCGTCTCGACCGCCAGGAGAGGCGATTCTTCACCGTCAAGATCGGTGCATTGCGCCACATCCTGGCCAGCAGCTCCCCGCTGCTTCCTGATCTTCGGCCGGAGGTGCGGTCGCGAAGAGCGTTGGCCGTGACCGAGTACTGGATCCGGATCGAGACTGCCAAGGGGGTGCTCATCACCACTCCCGGGTTCGAAGAAGTAGCCCCTCCCCGCGACCGCTTTCCCACGCCGACCGACGCGTCCCAGCCGCTCCCGCCGCCCGCCCCCTGGGTCGCCGGCCACCGCCATCTGGCCATCGAGTCGGCTCTGGCCACAGTGGGCCCGCGCCGCGAGCGGGCAGTCATTCTGGCCATCCTCGATCAGACCGAAGACCGCAACCTCTCCAGCGACTCCCGCCGCAGGATGGTGTTGATCCTGATCATTGTCCTGTTCGTCTCCGTACCGCTGGCCGTCGGGATGGTCCGCAGCGGTCTGGCTCCCCTAGGCGAGATGGCAGCGACCTCGGATCGCATCACCGCTTCCCGTCTCAACGAACGGATCGAGGCCATGCGATGGCCTCCCGAGCTCCAATCGCTGGCTACGGCATTCGATCGCATGCTGGAGCGCCTCGAAGAGTCGTTCAACCGGTTGAACCAGTTCTCGTCCGACCTGGCTCACGAACTGCGCACGCCCCTCAACAACCTCATGGGCGGCATCGAAGTCACGCTGACCAAAGAGCGCAGTTCCGAGGAGTACCAGCAGGTTCTGGAGTCGAGTCTGGAAGAGGTGGGCCATCTCTCCCGCATGATCGACAATCTCCTTTTCCTGGCCCGCGCTGAGCGTTCGGAGCGAAGGGCCGATGCCCGCCTGCTCGAAGCCATGGAGGAGATTCGCGCCGTCGCCGACTTCTTCGAGGCCTTCGCCGAGCAGAAGGGGGTGACCATCCGCGTAGAGGGTGAAGGGCAGATCTTCGCCGATGCCATGCTCCTGCGGCGGGTCCTGACCAACCTGGTCTCGAACTCCATCGAGGCCACCCCGCCCGGCGGCTCGATCACCATTGCCGCGCAGCCGGCCGCGAATGGAGGGGGTGAGATCCGGGTGGTCGACACCGGGAGGGGAGTCGACCCCGCCCATCTGCCGCGTCTCTTCGATCGCTTCTAC
This sequence comes from Thermoanaerobaculia bacterium, assembly GCA_017883265.1. Lineage (GTDB taxonomy): Bacteria > Acidobacteriota > Thermoanaerobaculia > Gp7-AA8 > Gp7-AA8 > JADGNX01. The sequence continues at coordinate 5,192 of JADGNX010000101.1, read as the reverse complement.
CGCGTCGATCCCGCCCGTGCCGATCCCCGCGAAGGGACAGGCCTCGGCCTGGCCATCGTGAGATCGATCATGGAACTACACGGCGGCGAGGTGAAGATCGACAGCGATCCGGCGTACGGTACAACCGTGGCGCTCCTCTTCCCGCCGCCGGGGTAAAGGCAGAAGGCAGAAAGCAGAAACCAGAAACCAGAAACCAGAAACCAGAAATGAACCAAGCTGGCCCTTCTGTGGCTTTGTCTTTGATTCTCTTTCTGGTTTCTGGTTTCTGGTTTCTGGTTTTCCCTCGCGCGCGACCGACGAACGGAGGAAGAACTTGGCCCTTCGGCCTGTCGTCGTATATCGTCCGCGCGGCGACGAAAGAGGCGCGTGGTCCGTACCACTCTCGCCGGCATTACGGCCGCCTACTCCAATGATGCGAGGTCACCGCTCCATGAAACGACTGGTTGCTCTCCTGCTGCTGATCCCTCTCGCCGGCTGCAAACGGGAGAAGTCTGCCGATGTCTCGGACTACGAGTCGCGCGATACTCAGGGCAGCGGCTACACATTTATCGTCTATCCCGGAGCCCGCCTGCTGCCGGAGCTCACAGATCTCCGCCGCAAGGCCCAGGGCTCGCTCAATGGGGTAGCCCCTCCGCCCCAGGCGGTCTACGACACCGATGCTGCGGTCGAGGATGTGGCGACCTTCTACGCTAAGCAATACGGATACGGAAAGGTAGCCCCCGACGCCACCGGCAATTTCAGCTCGGCCTCCCCCCCTGCGTACTATCGCAGCGGCGATCTGGCTCAGGACAACGCAGGGATGAAGCCTGTGCTCGACAAGCTCGGCTTCAAGGCCGACCTCTCGAAGGCGGTAGGAACCTACAAGGGCGCCCAGATCAGCGCGCAACCGAGCCGGCCGGCCGTCACACTGACCCGTCCGTACTTCGACATCTCCAAGTCGCAGGTAGTGAACCGTACGCTCATCATCATGTACCGCGAGTGAAGGCAGAAACCAGAAACCAGAAACCAGAAAACCAGAAACCAGAAACCAGAAACCAGAAACCAGAAACCGTCTGCTATAATCGCGGCCCCGATGAGCGGGCGTAGCTCAGTTGGTAGAGTACAAGCTTCCCAAGCTTGGTGTCGCGGGTTCGACTCCCGTCGCCCGCTCCATTAGATTCAGTCATTTAACCTGCTCGTAGTGACTTCGAAAATGTCGAGGTCTCTATGGCGGTCTCCATTCGCTCCGCGCTTTCCCTATTCCGAGTCGTTCCCACCACTTCCGATTCTCATCAACCGACGCGGCGCGTTCCGCGGCGGCTCCGCACTCCGCGATGAACTTCTCGATCGCTCTGAGCGGATACGTGAAATGGAACGGGGAGCAAGTATCGGTCGACGAGCGCCGGCATCATGGGTGCCAGAGGAGCATGTCATTACCGAGTGCTACCCAGTGTTCCCCACACATGTTGTGGACTATCCACATGCGCGTCACGACAAGAGCTGGGTCGAGGACGTGCGGCGTGAACTCTCCACGCTGTGCGATGACATGCCGATCGTCCTCGTTCGGTCGAACGAGATTGGCAAGGATGTCGCGCTCCTGTTCGCGCGAAAGGCCTGATCAATCTGTATTACTTGATGTTCGCCTCGGAACGGTGCGACGCGCGAGACCGTCACCCGAATTCTCGGGGAGCTGAATCACAGCGGCGTCATCGAGCGGACCCCTAACGCGATCGTCATTCACGGGACAGAGGAACTGGCCCGCCTCGCCGCGTACTGATCGCACCGCGACGTGTGACGAAGGCGCTTTCCCTGATCGCGCAAGCGACGTATCGGTGTTGCAGATCGGAGGTTCACATGAAGCCATTCGTCATCACCAGCATCCTCGCGCCCACGAACCTCAGCCAGTCGAGCCTTCCGGCTCTCCGCTACGCGTATCTCCTCGCCGAACGCTTCTCGGCAAAGGTCACGGTCATGTACAGCGACCCCATCGTCTACGTGGGTGACGTGATCGGTCCCGCTGGCGGCCTTGCATACGTCCTGACGACGCCGGAGCAACAGGAGCGCTTGCACGCCGCGGTTGCGCAATACGCGGGACAGGTCATGGCCGGACGCGCATTCGACGTCGATGTGACTGTCGGACAGCCGAGCCCGGTGATTCTGGAATCCGCGACGGAGCACAACGCCGATCTCATCGTCATGGGAACGCATCAGCGGCATGGTTGGCGCCGGGCGCTGCTCGGTTCGGTCAGCGACGGCGTGCTCCATGGCAGCACCTGCCCGGTCCTCGCGGTCGCGAACCACGACGACTCCATCTCTGCGATGTCTTACGCGATTACGAACATCATGTGTCCGGTGAATTTCACGGACGTCGCGCGGGAATCGCTGCACGTTGCGGCGCGCCTGGCGGAAGCATTCCACGCGCACCTGACGATCGTTCACGTGCTCGAAACGGATGAAGCGACGGATGTCAAAGCGCATGAGGAGATGGTGCGTCAGTGGGTTTCTCCAGAACTGCAGGACAGTTGCTCCTATCGCGAACTGGTCGTGCGCGGCGGCGCGGCGGAACGGGTGCTCGACTGTGCCGACGACCTCTCGGCCGACTTCCTCGTCATCGGCGCGCAGCACAAGCGTTTTCGCGATGCCACCGTCCTCGGCACCACAACAGATCGCGTGATCCGCTTTGCGTCCTGTCCAGTGCTCGTCGTTCCCCGCGAAGCGGTTGCAGCCGAATCAAAGCCCAAGGTGAAAGACGGTCTGACTGGAGTGATCATTTGATTTGTCATCCTGAGGCTGCCGGAGCCGGGAGCTGCGAAGCAGCGGAACGGCGGAGGACGCCGAAGGATCTCAAGCTTCCCAAGCTATGTTGAATCCAATGGGTTTCAGCCGCGCCTGAACGGAGATCTTCCTGGAATCGACCTCAGCGCTCCGTTTTAGGGCGGCTTCGATCTTTCCCTTCACGTCCGCGACACGAGCGCCTTTGGTAACCACCTTCACGTTGTTCGAAACTGCGCGAACTCCCAAAAGGTAGCGGACGGCATCCTCGGCGGCGCGTTTTCTGGTAGTGCCAGTCGACCTCACCATCGAGTGTCACCCAGCCCTTCGTAACTACCGCCTTGATCTTGTTTTTCGGCACGGCGACGTTCCACTCCAGAGCGTTCACGGCCGAGGCCGCGATGTCGACGTCATCCCGCTCCGCACTCGTCGGAAGCTTTACCTCGATGTCGTTGGCCACGGCGGCGACGCCGTGAACGCGCTTGACGATCTGCTCAGCGCTTGTCTTGGCCGCGTAGTTGGAGACGTGTCCCGTCAGCGCGACGATGCCATTCTCGATCGCGACGCCGATCGTTCTGGCGTCGACGCTCGGATCCCACTCCAACTCTTCAGTTACGCCCTTCCGTAGTTCAATGTCGTGTGTTTTGCTCATGTGTAACTGCTTTCGTTACGGTCGCAAGTTCTGCCCGATCCTGCCGGGCGACAAGTGCACAGGTCACTGGTGAATGTGCGCGACGCGAAGGCACTAGATCGGAACTTCGCGCTTGAGCGTTGCGTCGGGCTCGCTCGTGACGACGTCGCGGGTCATCGCGTTCTCGACCGGCTGTTCATCGCCGGCACGGTCGAGATCCTTTCCCGCGATCACGCCGACGATCCGTTTTCCGTCAACGACCACGAGGTGATTGATCTCATCGGTACGAAGTGTTTCCCGCGCCGCCGAGATCGTTGTCTTCGGTGCGACGCTGACGACTCTCTTCGACATCACGTCCTGAATTCGCATGGTGTGCCGCCTCTGAAAACGGTTTCGACAAGACCTGCGGCGAACATGGATCGCCGCGCCGCCGCAAGCGATGACGGGCGTCGCACGTCAACGTGATCTTGCGCAGGTGCAAACGGCTCGCGGTCACGCGCGCTTGTGCGGCGAGTCACCCCCGCGGTCGTCTTTAGGGCCGATATTCGAACCATGAGCCGTCGCGCCATCAATCGATCCGAATGGACGAACTTCGTCGATGCGTTCAGCCGCCGTCATGACGGCTGGCTCATTTCCGTCGCCGTTGAAGAAGGCTCCGCCCCTCGCAGGTATGTGACGCATGACGTACCGCTCCGCGGTGTCGTAGCTGAGTTGGACGATGACGCCAGCTCGATGATGGTCTTCACCGGTGACACCACGCCCCACTTGACGCATTTCGTCGAACACGCGGCAGCACTCGAAGTCGAGGAGACCGGCGAAGGCGCCGACGCGGCGTTGACGATCACCGACGAATCCGGCGCACGCACGATCCTCGAGTTCCGCTGGCCCATGCGGACTGAGCTCGTCGATGGCATCGCTTAGAGGAGAAGGTCATGTCACACACACAGATCCTGTTTCGCGACGACGCCCGGGCGAGGCTGCTCGCGGGGGCGTCTACCCTTGCCGATGCCGTCCGCGTCACTCTCGGACCGAAATCGAAGAGCGTTCTGATTGAGAAGAAGTTCGGTGCGCCGCTGGTGTGCAACGACGGTGTCACTATCGTGAAAGAGATTCACCTCGAAAATCACGAGGAGAACCTCGGCGCCCAGATGTTGCGGGAAGCAGCGATTCGCACGAGCGATGACGTCGGCGACGGCACGACCACATCCACCCTTCTCGCGCACGCGCTCTACGCGGAAGGACTGCGGAACGTCGTCGCAGGATCGAGCGCCGTCGACTTGCGGCGTGGCATCGACCGCGGCGTTGCCATCGCGGTCGAGGAGCTGAAGAAGATTGCGCGTCCCGTTGGAAGCCGGACGGAGCGCGAGCAGATTGCCACCATCTCCGCCCACAACGACAAAGTGATCGGCAAGCTCGTCGCCGATGCGCTGGAGCGCGTCGGACAGGAAGGCGTCGTTTCCGTCGAAGACGCGAAGGGAACGGAGACCTCCGTCGACGTCGTGGAGGGATTGCAGTTCGACCGCGGCTTTCTCTCCGCGTATTTCGTGACCAACCCGGAAAAGATGGAGGTGGTCCTCGAGTCGCCGCGCATCCTTCTTCACGACAGGAAGATATCGAAGCTGGACGACGTGCTGCCGCTTCTGCAGGAAATGGCCAAGCAGTCGATTCCGCTGCTCGTCGTGGCCGAAGACGTCGACGGAGAAGCGCTGGCCACGCTCGTCGTGAACAAACTCCGCGGCGTACTTCCCGCGGCCGCGGTCAAGGCGCCCGGATTCGGCGATCGTCGTAAGGAGATGTTGCAGGACATCGC
>JADGNX010000363.1 GCA_017883265.1 Thermoanaerobaculia bacterium | reverse complement strand
TAGTCGCGTCGGCGTTCGACCAGAACGAGCTGGTACGGCCGAAGATCGGCCGAACGCTCGTCTCAGGTTCGAGGGCTGTCGGCTACCTGTGCGCCCCTCTCTATGGCTGCGCCTTAAGCCTACAGCGCGATCAGATCCGCTTCCTCGCCCGATCCGCGCAGGATCTCGTCGATCGAATCGCCCGCCAGCAGCTTGGGAAACGCGCTGCTCCAGATTCGCTCGAGCCCCTCGGTCGACGTCCGCACCAGAGGGATGCCATTGCGCTCGATGAGGAAGGTAGCGATCTCCGTCCGCCCGATCCGCATCGCCTCGAGGCCCCGCTTCTCGCATTCGCGGATCACGTTCCGGGTGAGCGAAGGCGGACAGCTGACTACGACACGGGCCTGAGACTCGCTGAAGAGAAGGCCGATCGCATCGAGATCATCGGCATGACCGCCGAGGTCGACGTGACAGCCGTGCGCACCGATGGCGCATTCAGCCAGGGCCACGGCCAGTCCGCCGTTTGAAAGATCGTGCGCGCTTCGGATGAGGTGCTGCCGATGAAGCGACAGAATCGTTTCGACCACCGACTTCTCCAGGGCCAGGTCCACTCGGGGTCCGGCCGCCTGAACCTCCGGCAGCAACATCTGCTGCCATTCCGATGCCCCGAGCTCGTCCGACGTGGATCCGATGAGCACGACGTCGAGATCCGATTCGCTGAAATGCTGATCGAGCCACTTGCGCTCGTCCGCGAGGATCCCGACCATGCCGACCGTCGGGGTCGGATTGATGGCCTTGCCGTCGGTCTCGTTGTAGAACGATACGTTGCCCGATACCACCGGCGTTCCCAACTCGCGGCATGCGTCGCTGATCCCGCGAATGCATTCGACGAACTGCCACATGATCTCCGGCTTCTCCGGCGAGCCGAAGTTGAGGCAGTCGGTGATGGCCACCGGCTCCCCGCCGCTGCAGGCGATATTGCGCGCCGCCTCGGCCACGGCCTGTTTGCCCCCCTCGTACGGATCGGCATAGCAGTAGCGGGGGTTGACGTCGGATGTCAGCGCCAGCGCCCGGCCCGTCCCCTTGATGCGCACGATGGCCGCGTCGGCCCGCTCGGGGCGCGCCAGGGTATTGGTCCGGACGGTGGTGTCGAACTGCTCATAGATCCAGCGCTTCGACGAGAGGTTCGGCGAGGCCAGGAGGCGGAAGAGCGTCTCCGTCAAATCACCTTCCGTCCAGCGCTCGCGCGGAAGTGAGCGCGGCATGCTCTCGAGGTAGTCAGGCTTTCGCCGCGGCCGGTCGTACATCGGCGCCTCGGTGGAGATCGGCTCGACCGGAATGGCCGCCACTTCCGTGCCGCTCCAGAACAGACGGACGAAGCCGTCATCGGTGACCTCGCCGATGACCGAGGCGTTGAGATCCCATTTCTCGAACATGGCCAGGACCTCGGGCTCCCGTCCCTTGCGCGCCACGATCAGCATCCGCTCCTGCGACTCGGAGAGCATGATCTCGTACGGAGTCATACCGCTCTCCCGCACCGGAACGCGCTCGAGATGCATGCGGATGCCGGTGCCGGCGCGTCCGGCCATCTCGAACGATGATGAAGTCAGTCCGGCTGCGCCCATGTCCTGGATTCCGACGATGGCGTCATTTCCCATCATCTCCAGGCAGGCCTCGAGAAGCAGCTTCTCGGTGAAGGGATCGCCGACCTGCACGGTCGGCCGCTTCTCTTCCGATGTCTCGTCGAATTCGGCGGAGGCCATCGTGGCGCCGTGGATGCCGTCGCGACCGGTCTTCGAACCGACATAGATGACCGGGTTGCCGACGCCGCTCGCGGTTCCCTTGAAGATCCGGTCCGCGCGCGCGACGCCGAGAGCGAAGACGTTGACCAGGATGTTGCCGTTGTAGCTCGCGTCGAACGACGTCTCGCCCCCGACGGTCGGGATGCCGATGCAGTTGCCATAGCCGGCGATGCCGCGCACGACGCCGTCGACCAGATACTTCATGCGCGGAGCATCGATGGCGCCGAAGCGGAGCGAGTCGAGGCAGGCGATCGGTCGCGCGCCCATGGTGAAGATGTCGCGGAGAATGCCTCCGACTCCGGTGGCCGCCCCCTGATACGGCTCGATGTAGGACGGATGGTTGTGCGATTCCATCTTGAACGCCGCCACCCACCCGTCGCCGATGTCGATCACCCCGGCGTTCTCGCCAGGCCCCTGAACTACCCGGGGCCCGCTGGTCGGGAAGCCGCGAAGGTGCATCCGGCTCGACTTGTAGGAGCAGTGCTCCGACCACATGACGGAAAAGATTCCCAACTCCGTATAGTTCGGCGACCGGCCGAGAATCTGCTCGATTCGCGCGTATTCGTCGTCTGAGAGGCCGTGAGAACGGATGACATCCGGAGTGATGGTCGTCGCCTGCATGAAGCGATCTTAGCGCAGCCGCGGGACGCGCCAGCGTCACAGGGGTTAAAGTATGCGGCGGAGGCGTGGGCGGTCACACCGGCGACGGATTGATTCGCTGACGCGTATGTGAAGCAGACGGACCCTATGGATTCATCACAACTCGATGGACGCAATATGGCGCGAGCTCGGTTTGCGGACGACCCTCAGGCTACTGCTGTTCCCTGGGTCGATTCGCCCTTCTTTCCGAAGCTGCTCACGAGTTCTGGGCTCGATCCGGAGCTCACCGACATCATCCGGCGCTTCGCACGCGACGGCTATGTGATCATCGACCCGCAGATCCCCGATTAGCTGCTGGAGGAGACCACAAGGCAGATCGCTGATGCCTTCCATGAGACCAGGATTCCTTATTGGGCCGACGACCGGAGAATTCAGGATGGCTGGCAGGCTTTTCCGGCGGTAAGGGAAATCGCCACCGCTCCGCGCGTGCTGGAGGTTCTCAGACATCTTTATCGAAGGGAGCCGGTTCCGTTTCAAACCCTCAACTTCCGTCTGGGATCCGAGCAGCGTACCCATAGCGACACCATCCACTTCAATTCCGTGCCGAACCTGTTCATGTGCGGCGTCTGGGTCGCGCTCGAGGACATCGATGAGCGCAACGGTCCGCTTCACTACTACCCCCAGTCGCACAAGCTTCCGGTCTATACCCTGACGGACCTCGGAGTCGCGGCCGCCGACTCGGTTGAGACTCTTTATCGCCACTACCCCCTTTATGAGGACTTCGCCGAAGAGCTGATGAAGGCCAGCGAACTGGAGCGCACCCTGTTGCGGGTGAAGCGGGGAGAGGCTCTCATCTGGGCGGCCAATCTCTTTCATGGCGGTACGCCGATCGTGGACAAGGATCGGACGCGTCTCAGCCAGGTCACCCACTACTTCTTCTCCGATTGCTTTTACTACACGCCGATGATGTCCGACTTCGCCATGGGGAAAGCTGCGCTGCGGAAAGTCCTTAATCTGACAACCGGGGAGGAGATGGTGCAGTCGTACCAGGGGCAGCAGATCGCCGATGTCCAGCAGTGGCCTCGCTTCGGGGTGTGCGACATGGCCCCGTCGGATGAGGCCGTGGCGAGAGTTCTCGAGGCTGCGGCCGCGCCAACGCCCGTGCTCGCGCCGGTCGATTTG
>JADGNX010000362.1 GCA_017883265.1 Thermoanaerobaculia bacterium | reverse complement strand
TACTCCGGCGAGTCGTAGAGGAAGTGCTCGGAACACTGCCGGAAGAAGAAGTAGTGCGCTACGAGTCCGACCGCGCCGACGAACAGGAGCAACTGCCTGTCCGAGAGCTGGTCATGCCACGGCGACTCCCTCACGGCATGTGAGTATAGCGTTCACCGCCCCAGACGCACGAGGCAGGGCCACAAGACATCGGCGTAAAATGATTGTCGTTAATTAGATATAGTAATGAGTATTGTTCATGATTAACATCAAGTAGCTTTCAGCGGAGAGCGGACCGCCTCGCCCACCCACTCCGCTTCTCCGCTTCATCTATGCCGCTTCGCTGGTCCTACCAGCCACTCGACCAACGCCGTGTCGCCGTAGGCAGGGTCCCAGGCGTCATGTCCTACGCCCGGGAACTCGGTGTAAGCGGCGTTGGCGCCGAGGACGACCGCCATCTGGCGCGACTCGCCGACCGGAACGACGGGATCGTCACTGCCGTGAAAGATCCAGATCGGCACGCGCGGCAACCGGGAGGCCAGCTCGCGATACGGATCTGCTGCTTCGACCAGCCATGCCGCAGGCTTCATGACATCTGCGAGGTTCAGCGGCTTCCGCACCCACCCACACACCGGGGCAATGGCCCGGAAGCGCGTCGGATTCTCCGCGGCCAGCACCCACGTCCCTGCCCCTCCCATCGACATACCAGTGATGGCAACCCGCTCGCGGTCGATGGCCAGCTCCTTCTCGGCAGCATCGAGTGTTCCGATGGCGATCCGACGCGCTGGGCCGACCCAGTGCGCTCCCTCCGGACACTGCGGGAAGATCACCACCGCGGCCGGATCGACCTTCCCCTCCCGCAGAAGGCGTCCCAGCCCGACGCTGGTCTGCCGCTCGCCGTCTGACCCGCGCTCGCCGGAGCCATGAAGAAAGAGGATGGCCGGCCATTTGCGCTTCCTGTCATATCCGCGCGGCAACCAGACCTGGTAGCGATAGGTTGCTCCGTCGAGGACCAGCGAGCGAGGAACGAACTCGCCGGAGAGCACTGCCGTCACGAGCATCGCGGCCAGCATCCGTGAATTCTGCCAGAGACAATCAGAAAGAGCACCTCGCCACCAGTGGAGCAGCGGCTGCTTCGGCCGCCGGGGGTGAGCGGTGGCCAGCCCAGTTCCCGTCCGGGCGCCCGAGGCGGGCGCCTCTCCACTCCGGCTCGTATACGATGCGTGGGTGAACCCCTGGATGATCTACGGCGCGAACGGCTACACCGGCGAGTTGATCGCCCGCGAGGCGGCGAAGCGCGGACATCGGCCGATCCTGGCCGGGCGAAATGCCGATCGGGTCGGCGCTCTGGCCCGCGAGCTGGAGCTCGAGGCCCGCGTCTTCACACTCTCGGAACCGGTTCGCACGGCTGAATGGCTGACTGGCGTCGAGGCTGTCCTCCACTGCGCCGGTCCCTTCATCCAGACCAGCGGCCCGATGGTTGCCGCCTGTCTGGAGGCCGGAGTGCACTACCTCGATATCACCGGAGAGCTCGGCGTCTTCGAGTGGATCATGTCGATGGGCGCCGAAGCCGCGGCTCACGGAGTCACCCTTCTTCCCGGCGTCGGCTTCGACGTCGTTCCCACCGACTGTCTCGCAGCGAAACTGAGTGAGCGTCTCCCATCCGCGGATCATCTGGCCCTGGCCTTCTACTCGAAAGGTGGAGAGGTCAGCCGTGGAACGATGAAGACGATGATCGAGGGAATCGGCGACGGTGGAGCCATACGGCGCGACGGAAAAATTGTCCGCGTGCCGATGGTCTACGACGTTCGCCAGATCCCATTCTCCTGCGGCTCGCGCATGGCCATGACCATTCCCTGGGGCGACGTCTCGACGGCCTTTCACACTACCGGGATCCCGAACATCCAGGTCTACTCAGCGAGCTCTCCGAAGACGATCGCGGGCGCCCGGTGGATCACTCGCCTCGCCCCGCTCCTGTCGTTTGGTCCCGTCAAACGGCTGCTCCAGAAGGCCGCCGAGCGGCGCACCGGACCCGATGAGGCGAAGCGGACCAGCGGACGGACGTACCTTTGGGGCGAAGTCGCCGCTGCCGGAGGCAAGCGCGTCTCGATGACCATGACCACACCCGAGGGTTATGCCTTCACGGCGCTGTCGGCCGTGACGGCGGTCGAGCGACTGCTTTCGAGCGATCCGAGGCCGGGCAGCTTCACACCGGCGAAATTCTTCGGATCGCGATTCGTGGAAAGCATCCCCGGCGTCGTCATTGATTAGCTGTAGCACAGACACTCTTGTCTGTGTTGCACAGACAACTTCTGTCTGTGCTGTCCGTTTTTCAACTGCCTGCGCCGCGGCCGTGAGCACAGACAGAAGTGTCTGTGCTACAGCTACGACCGCGCGCTGAGGTGTGTCAGCACCACCCGGATCTCGTCGTAGGAGATGGCGTCTCCCACACGCTCGCGGATCGGTCGCAGACGATCGGTGCCGACCTCCTCGGCTGCCGACGCGACCGTGCCATAGATCGCTTCGGTAACCCACGGGAGGACTGATTCCGGCTTTTCGTTGCGGATGAACTCGCAGAGATATTCGAGGACCGTCGAGCGCGCTCGGTCGGTGGAAGCCATGACTGCGTCGATGGTGTCGCCCCTCCGGAACGAAGCAATCGCCGTCTCCTTCTGACTGTTCGAGGCCGGAGCGGCGATCCGGGTGCGCACAGCCGGCGCCTCGGCCCCGGCCTTCTGATCCATCGCCAGGCCGCGCCCCCTGCAATGCTCGGAGATGATTGCGAAAAGGTCCTCTCCGAATTGCGCCAGCTTCACCGACCCCACGCCGCTGATTCCGCGGATCCGATCGAGCGATGACGGCCTGACCCGCGCCAGCTCCCGCAGCGTCCGATCGCCGAAGACGACGAACGGCGGGACGCCGCGGCCGGCGGCTGTCTCCCGGCGCCAGGCGCGCAGAGCCTCGAAGAGCTCCCGGTCGACGCCCCGCCACTCCTCCGGATCTTCCTTCGACCGCTTGACGACCTCCGGTGCGCGCGGGCTGACCAGACGCACCGCCTGCTCCCCCTTCATGACCTTCCAGCCGGCGGGCGTCAGCCGCAGAACCGGATACGGATCGCCCTCCTGACGCAGGAAGCGCTGGGCGATGAGCTGGCTGATCCAGTCGCGCAGCTCGTTCTTGTCGCGATCGCGCAGGAGCCCGAACGTGGAGAGATCATCGTGATTTCGCTCCATGATCTTCTGCAGCTTCTCGCCGCGCAGGATCGAGATCACGTGGCCGGCGCCGAAGGCTTCTTTGACCCGCGCCACGCAGGAGAGAATCTTTCTGGCGATGGTGTCCGCATCGGCCACTGACTCGAGATCGCCGAGGCAGACGTCGCATGCGCCGCAGTTGTCGCTCTCGTACGTGCCGCCGAAGTGCTGGACCAGGGCCCGATGCCGGCAGAGGCTGGCCGAGCAGAAGCGATCCATCAGTTCGATCTGCCGGAACGCCGTTCCGAGGTGATCCTGCGGTCCTTCGGGATCGGAGCTCTTCTCGAGGATGGCCTTCCAGAGCGCCGCATCACTGCCTGAGTAGAGAAGGAG
>JADGNX010000100.1 GCA_017883265.1 Thermoanaerobaculia bacterium | reverse complement strand
CATCGTCGCCGAGTACGACCAGGACAAGTACAGCGAATCAGGCGCCGCCTTCGCCGACTTCAACGCCGCACGCCTCGGCCTCTTCCTCCGCTATCGCCCGTAAACGGCAGGACCAGCTCGCCGGGCCGGCAAGCGAGCTGCCCAGGCGGGCCGTAGGACGATCGAAGAGAAAGCCTGCGGCCCGTGTGTGTGTGGTCGGGATTCGTCTTGCGAGACAGCTCGCAGCGACGCCCACCCAGAAAGGTAGGTGGTCCACCCGCCCGGCCATGCAGGCCTTGCCCTCCCCGCAGGTCTACTCCCATCGGTGCTGTGAGCGAAGAATGGGCCTCGACGAGAACGAAAACGCGATGAAACGCAAACAGCTCAGGTTCGCCATTGCCGTCCCGAATGTGCTGGAGATAACCAGTGTCGGGCCGGCCGGCATATTCGACGCCGTGGATGCCTCGATCGTTCGTTTCCGGGTGATCCTGAAGGTCGGGCCATGAGCGGGATCGCAGGGTTGCTCGCGGACGTGGTACCGGCGAGATCTCGTGCGATGCTCGACGAGCGAAGCATTCCGAATTACTCTCTGTTCGGGGCAGAGCTCGATATGACATTAAGGCGGCTGCGAGTGATGGCGATCGTTGCACCGATCGTGATCGTCGTCGTTCTCGAGGTCATGCGGTCAGGGACGGTCGGCGCGACCTCTGTGGCGAACCGGATGATCCTCGATGGTCTCGTGGCGGCCGCATTCATAGTTTTTGGCTTTGTCATGGTGCGCGCAATCAGCAGCGCGCACATCCGGCTGCAGCACCAGAACGAGGAGCTGCTGGCCCTGCATGGGGCCGGCCTCGACGTTTCTGCCGAACTGTCGCTCGATGCCGTCCTGAACAAGGTCGTCGATCGCGCCCGCACCCTGGTCGGGGCGCAGTACGGCGCTGTTTCCGTCGTCGACACCGATGGGCACATCGAAGCATTTCTCACGTCAGGCATCACACCGGACCAACGCGCCCTCATCGGAGCGCCTCCGACGGGGCACGGCCTCCTGGGCGTGGTGCTGCATCACGGGGAGCATCTGCGCCTCGATGACCTGACCAGGGATCCCCGCTCGCAGGGCTTTCCACCACACCATCCCGCGATGCGATCGCTCCTCGCGGTACCGATCACATGCAAGAGCCCATTCCAGGGGAACCTTTACCTAGCAGAAAAGGAGGAGCGGGGGGCGTTCACCGCCGACGATGAAGACACGCTCCAGCGCTTCGCGGTGCAGGCGGCGATCGCCATCGACAACGCCTATCTCCACCAGCGGGTGGCCAGCCTTGCCGTGGCGCAGGAGCGTCTGCGGATCGCACACGAGATGCACGACGGCATCGCACAGGTCCTCGGCTATGTGAATACGAAAGTTCAGGCGGCCAACGAGTACATTCGGCGCGGCAAGACCGAAGAGGCCACGGTACAGCTTCATGAGCTCGCCGTTGCAGCACGAGAAGCATACGGAGACGTGCGGGAGGCCATCGTCGATTTGCGAACACTTCCCGAGCCCAGTCGCTCGTTCGCCGAAGTGCTCGAGGAATACCTGCTGCGATGGGGTGAACAGACGGGAATCGACACGCAGTTGACGATCGAAAGCGGCCTGCTGCTCCCGGCCTCGGCGGAGTTGCAGCTGGTGCGAATCATTCAGGAGTCGCTGACAAACGTCCGGAAGCACTCGAAGGCAACGACGGCCAGGATCGACATCCGGCGGCGCGAGGGTGCGTTCGTCGTGTCGATCGTAGACGATGGCGTGGGGTTCAATCCTGCCATTCGTCTGAGGAGCGAGTTCCCGCGGTTCGGCCTTTCGACGATGCGGGAGCGTGCCGAAGGCATTGGCGGCACGTTCACGATCGACAGTGTCCCCGGCCAGGGCACGACGGTTCGAGCGCAGGTGCCGGTCGCGAGCGCGTGACTTCGCCCGTATACTCTCTTCGTGCGGATACTGATCGCCGACGATCACCCCCTCTTTCGTGACGGGCTTCGCAGCCTGCTGGAGGCGAAGGGACACGAAGTGGTCGGCGAAGCGCGGAACGGGCACGAAGCGGTCGACCTGGCACGATCACTCAGCCCGGAGCTCGTCCTGATGGACGTCTCGATGCCCGAGCTCGACGGAGTCGGCGCCACGCGCCTCATTTCGGCCGAGCTCCCGAACGTGAGGGTCGTCATGCTCACCGCCTCCGAGCATGACGAGACTCTCTTCGAAGCGATCAAGGCGGGAGCGCAGGGTTATCTGCTCAAGAACCTGGAAGCGGAGGACTTCTTCTCCCTGCTCGACCGCGCCGCGCAGGGTGAGCCTGCTCTGACGCCCAATCTAGCTCGCAAGCTCCTGCAGGAATTCGCGAAACCTGCCGCTGAGCCGAAAGGTGCAAGCGATCCGGATGCCCTCACCGTCCGCGAGCGCGAGGTCCTGGAGCTGATGGTCGAAGGTGTGACGTCGAACCGTAAGCTGGCCAGGCGGCTGAACCTGAGCGAGAACACGGTCAAGTTTCATGTCCGGAACATCCTGGACAAGCTCCGAGTGCACAATCGCGCCGAAATCGTCGGCTATGCGCTGCGGAAGAAGATCGTCGATCGCGACGAGGAATGAACAGCTGGCCCGGAGCGCTGGCTCGTCAATAAGCGACGCGCCGGGACGGAGGTGAGTCGTCCGCTGCTTCCAGCCGGATTCGGGCGTCGATTGCCGATACTCCGTGGCTGAGGACTTTGAGCGGATTGAGATCCAGCTCGCGGATTTCCGGACAGACGTCGAGCAGAGCGGAGAGACGCAGGATGGTCTCGCGGAGCGCGGCGGCGTCGACCGGAGGTGCGCCGCGGAAGCCATGCAGAAGCGGAGCGCAGCGCAGCCCTTCGACCAGATCGGCCGCATCGATATCAGTAACAGGCTGAATGCGAAAGGCGACGTCGGACAGCAACTCGACGAGCGTTCCGCCAGCGCCGCACGCGATGACATGTCCGAACGTCGGGTGGAAGGCGACGCCGAGCATCATCTCGATTGCGCCGGGCACCATCGGCTGGATGACCGCGCCCGTCATGCGGTCGCCGATGGCCGCCGCGAGCTCCTCGTACGCGGCGCAGACGGCGAACTCATCGCGTAATGCGAGCTTCACTCCGCCGACCTCGCTCTTGTGCAGCAACGACGGTCCATACGCTTTCAGGGCTACCGGGAAGTCGAGGCACATCGCCGCTTCCATGGCTTCCTCGGCGGATACCACGAAAAGCGTTTTCGGCGCCGCGATCCGTGCCGCATCGAGTAGCTCAGCGGCGGCAAGCGGCTCGAGCCAACCGCCTCCCTGGCTGATCTTGGCATCGACCACGGCACGCAGCCGTGCAACGTCGAAGTCATCGAAGGCGATGATCTCTCCCGCCGGGCGGCGCTTCCATTCCGCGTAGCGCGTGGCCAGCCCCAGCGCGTTGACCGCACGCTCGGGGAAGGGGAATGCAGGCACCGGTGCCAGTGGCGCTGGAAGACCGGACGCGCTCATGAAGGTCGCCAGAATCGTCTTGCCCCGAGAGGCGGACGCCTCCCGAATGGCAGCGGCGACTCCGGGAGCCTCGACCGGCAACACCGGAATATAGATGACGATGACGGCATCGACGTTCCGGTCGGCCAGCAGCAGGTCGAGGCTGCGCCGATATTGATCGGCCGAAGCGGAGGCGATCATGTCCACCGGATTAGTGACGCTTGCCGAAGACGGCAGGAAGCTTCGCAGCGCCGCGGTGGTCTCCTCACGCAGCTCAACGAGCTGCAGGCCATTTGCCTCGCATGCATCGGCTGCGAGAATGCCGGGACCGCCGGCGTTCGTCAGAACGGCGACGCGACTGCCGCCGGGAAGCGGCTGGTTGGCCAGCAGGGAAGCCACGTCGAACATATCCTCGAGCGTACGTGTGCGGATGACGCCCGATTGCCTGAAGAGCTCGCTGACGATCGCATCGCTCGTCGCCAGTGCGCCGGTGTGTGAGCTCGCGGCCTTCGCTCCCGCCACCGAGCGCCCGGCCTTCACCGCAACGATCGGTTTGGTGCGGCCGACCCGACGTGCGATCTCGCCGAACTTCCGCGGATTTCCGAAGCTCTCCAGGTACAGGAGAATCACGCCGGTCTTCGGATCGGCCGACCAGTACTGAATCAGGTCATTGCCTGAGACATCGGCCTTGTTTCCTACGGAGATGAACGTCGAGAAGCCGATATTGAGCGAGCGCGCGTAATCGAGCACGGCCAGGCCCAGAGCACCGCTCTGACTCGACATCGCTACATTTCCCGCGGGCGGAAACACGGAAGTGAACGTCGCGTGCATCTGCGTCGCGGGATCGGTGTTGATCACCCCCATGCAGTTGGGGCCCACCATGCGGATCCCGGCGTTGCGGGCCTTCTGGAGAAGCCGCTGCTCCGTGGCCCGACCCTCTTCTCCGGTCTCGCTGAACCCGGCGGTGATGATGACGACGGCGGCAACGCCCTTGGCGATGCAATGGTCGAGCACCGTCTCCACCTGGGATGCTGGAACGGTCACGATGGCCAGCTCAACCTCGCCCTCGACAGCCTCGACGCTCTGGAACGACGGAACCGACTCGACTTCCGTGGCATGAGGGTTGACGACGTACAGCTTGCCCGTGTAGCCGGTGGCTCGCAGGTTCCTGACGATCTCGTGTCCGAGCTGCCCGGGCCGCTGGCTTGCGCCGACGACCGCGATCGATCGCGGCGCAAAAATGGAGCGCATGGACGCCGAGGCTGCGCTCTGCGATCGGTCCGCGGCTCGCTGTTCCGTCAGCAGAGTCGATGCGATCGGAAAGGAAAGATGAACCGTTCCATCGGCGACCTCGGTGGTCACCGTGAAGCCCATGCCCTGGAAGACGTCGAGCATACGGCCATTGTCGGAGAGGACGTCCGCGTCGAAGCGTTCGATCCCGTGAGTCCGCGCGGCGGCGACGAGCACTTCGAGAAGCTTCGTTCCCATGCCGCAGCCCTGTGCTGCGTCGGCGATGGCAAAGGCCACCTCGGCCACCCGCGGCTCGGACTTGGATGCGAAGTAGTGCGCCACGGCCACGATTTCGTCTGCACTCTCACCGATGACGCCGAATTCGCGGTCGTAATCGACCACAGTGGGCGAGTACGCCATGGCGCGATCGGGGGAGCTGAGTGCGAAGAAGCGGGCGTGCAACGTCTCAGGCGACAGATGCCGATAGAAATCGAGCAGTTGCCCCCGATCTTCGGGGCGGATGGGACGTATGCGGACGGTGCGCCCTGTCCGTAAAACGACGTCGGACTCGAACTGCGTTGGATACGTGGTAACGGTCATCATACCCCTCCATCGCCACGGTAAGCGCCGCATTTACGGCCCGACGCAAGAAGGTTCACGACGCGCTGTGGAATGTCTCAGAGCGACGCGAATCCAGTTCATGTCAGGCTGCGGTCGAACGCTTTCAGATCCTCGTCGGAAAAATCGTCCCAGCCATTGCAGAGGTCGTGCTCTTTGCTCTGGACATCACAGGCGGTGGCGACGCCCAGGACCTCCTGCCGACCGAGTTGCCAGGCGTCACCCAGATTTTCGATCTCGGAGCGGGTAGCCCCGGGATTTTTTTCGACCAGCCATGACAGTTTCTGACGTAGCTCGGAGCTGGAGAACCGGCAGAACCCGAGGCAGAAGATGCCGTTCTCCGCGTTGGCTCTGCAGGTCGAGTGATCCTCGGCTCGATCCGACAGCTTCTGGCGGAGCGAATCGATGAGCGAATTGCGGGAGATGGGATCGGAAACTGGCGGTGCGGTCGACATGGTCTTCTCCTTCCTGCCGAGCATGGCCCAGCACTCTCAGAGCGGCCGTACGCGGTGACACCACCGTACGTGATGCGGGTCACATGCCCGAATGATCCCAGTCATCGCAGCGACCAGCCAGCCGCCATATCGTCCCTGCAGAAACAGGAGGCAGGTCATGACCGGCACGAAGCTCGATCGCATATTCGTTCCTACCGACTTTAGCGAAACTGCAAGCCACGCCATGAAATATGCGAGCAGCCTCGCCGACCGCCTCGGCGCGACGCTGACGGTCGCCTACTGCGATCGCTTTCTGCCGCCAATTGATTACACCGCCACGGTCGGCGCGTGGGACGACACCTGCCTCGCGGAATTGAAGGCACGCGCCGAGGAGCAGGTCCAGCGCGATGCCGAAGCGAACATCGATCCCGCGGTTCCCTTCGACACTCTGGTCCGGATCGCCGCGCCGATCGATGGCATTACAGATCAGGCACGTCAGTCAGGAGCGGCGCTGATCGTCATGGGCACGCACGGACGCACAGGCTTCCGGCGCATCATCATCGGCTCGGTGACCGAGGGCGTGATGCGCACCGCTGAAGTTCCGGTCATCGCGGTTGCGCCGCGCAGCAGCACCTCGAGCTCGATGAAGACGATCATCTGCCCCGTCATCTACAACCCACAGTGTCACGAAGCTCTGACGCTGGCCGAGCGGATCGCGCCGCCGGATGCGCGATTCATTCTCATCCGGCCTGCACCAGCAGATGACTGCGCCCATCCGGGCGATGATCTCCTCGCGTTGTCCGCCTGGGTGCCGCAGGCCATTGCGAATCGCTTCGAGGTGAAGATGTTTGGCAACGGGCACATGGCCAAACAGATCGAATTCTTCGCAAAGAGTGTACATGCCGACCTGATCGTGGCGGCCGAACCCGCTCCCCGGAGCGCCGCCGACATGTTGCACGGCACTTTCGCCGAACGTCTGGTGAGGCATGCCGCATGTCCGGTCCTGACAGTGAATGCGTCCGCAGAGATCGTGGCAGCACGCATCGGTCAAGAGGAGGAGCGAACTGTCCTCATGTGGGCCAACCAGTGAAGGAATCGATGCCGGTCTGCGAAGCGCATCCGATCGTGATGTGGGAGCTCACGCGACCGTGCGACGCGCATTGTCGCAACTGCACCGCAGGCGCGCCCGCAAGGCAGGACTCGAAGGAGATGCTTCAGGAGGCCTACAGGACGGTTGACCAGATAGCCTCTCTCACTCCGCGTGAGTTCATCATCGCCGGCGCCGGCGCGCTGGATCCCGAAGAGGTCGTGCGGATCATCCAATACGCTCGGCATCACGACCTCGATCCTGCGCTCGCCGTAAGCCCTTCCTCGAAACTCACAGCCGAGGATATCGGCCGGCTGGTACGCCATGGTCTGACGCGGATTGTCTTCAGCATCGAGGGGTCGACGCCCCGCACTCATTACAGAGTTCACGGCGTAGCCGGGACATTCGAGTCCACGCTCCGCTCACTACGCCGGGCCCGGGAGGCCGGCCTGGCGGTCGAAGTGAGTACAACGATCACGCGAGGAAACGTGCATGATCTGGCCGGCATCGCCGATCTCATCCGCCCGGTCGGTATCAGCCGCTGGAACCTCCGCTTCCTCATACCGATGACCGCCTCCGCGCGGTCGGAGATGCTCGTGGCCGGTGAGGCCGAAGATCTCTTCCCTACAATCGATGAGATCCGTCAGAGAGAGAGCTTCGCGGTGCGCGTCATCGGTGCGCCACACTATCGGCGCTACCGCCTGCAGCGCGCTCTGGAGGCGGGAATCGACCACGCAACCGTCCGTCAGTGGCCGCGCGTATCCGACACGCAGCGCGAGGTGATGGATTCTGCGGTTGATGATGCCCGCGGCTTTCTCTTCATCACCCACGCCGGAGACGTACGGGCGGGTGAGTTTCTCCTCTTCAGCGCGGGCAACCTTCGTTACCGCCCTCTTGACGCGATCTATTGCAGCAGCGACCTGTTCGTGGCTTTACGCGATCCTGACAACCTCAAGGGGAGGTGCGGGCGATGCGAATTCCGCCACATATGCGGCGGCTCCCGCGCCCGGGCACTGGCGATAAAGGATAATATCTTCGCCGACGACCCGCTTTGCGCCTACCAGCCCGGCAACCTTCTGCCAATTCCGACGGCGCTCAGACAGACGGAGGTTTCCTCATGAACGAGCACTTCGATCCCCGTGTCACGCCCTGGCAGATCGAGGAATCGGAGTTCTACGAGCTCGAGTCGTTCGACGGGCAGATGCGATTCCTGCTGCAATACGCGGTACTGGCACCGTCGGGACACAACACGCAGCCATGGTCCTTCCGAATCGTGAAGGACGGAGTGGAGGTCTTCGCTGACTACGAGCGGCGTCTCCCCGTTATCGATCCCACTGACCGCGAGCTCCTCATGAGCGTCGGCGCGGCGATCATGAACTTCCGCATTGCCGCCGCTCACTTCGGATTCGATACGAGTGTGATGTACGACCCAAGGCCCGAGGAACAAACCGCTGTAGCCCTCATCTCTGCTGTCGAAACGTGCTCGCCCGACGGGAGCCTCACGCCGTTGTTCGGAGCCATCTCGAAACGGCGGACCAACCGGGCGTTGTTCGACGCAGAGCCGATCGAACCGCAGGCGCTGTCACACCTGTGCGAGGTAATCGACCGCTTTCCTGAAACGCTTCGCCTGATTCTGCCGCAGGACAAGAATCGTGTCGCCGGAATGGTCGAGGAATCCGCCCGCGTACGGATGGCGCGGCCGGCCTTCCGTGCCGAAATCGCCGATTGGATTCGCGCCGACGATGGCCAGCACTCCGACGGGATCAGCTCGGAGGCCCTCGGCGTACCGCACGTCCTGGCCGCTGGAGCGACATGGTTCCTGCGTCAGTTCGATTTCGGGGAGTGGCAGGCACCTCGGGACCGCCGCCTGGCCGAGAGTGCCTCGGCGCTCATCCTCGTGACCGGAGACGATGAACGCGTCCCGCTGATCCGTGCCGGCGAGGCCATGGAGCGACTCCTCCTGACGATCACTGATGTCGGCCTGCAGTACTCCTTCCTCAACCATCCGGCGGCGGTCAAAGGCATGCGCGAACGGATTGGCGATCTTGCCGGCGCTTCGCAGCCGGCACAACTCCTGATCCGGATCGGCTTCGCGCCACCAGTCGAACAGCCCATGCCGAGGCGGGACCTGGCCAGCGTGATCGCGCGGACCGAGTAGGGACAGCGGCTCGCTCCCGCGTCGCGCACGGCTCGCTCCGTGCGCAAGGAACATCCCCCAGTCCCAGAGCGCCGAACCCGGGGCGGCGAGCCCCGGGAGTGGCTGTTCGGCGAATCACGCCGAGTGGCTACCGCGCGTGCATCTTTTCGACGGAAAAGTCCTTGCCGGTGCTGTGGCATGTGGCGCACGCCTCGGCTGGCGTGGACGCTCCGGGGAAGGTCGTCGTGTTCAAGAAGGCGTGGGCTGCGACATCCTGGCTGTCGTGACATCCGAGGCAGGCCGCTGTAGCCGGTCCCTGCGGTGTGAAAAAGTCACGTAGAGTGGTGACGGAAGCGATGCCGGTCGGCAGCGGCAGCGTGTATGTAGTGCCGGCGTGGCACTTCGCGCAATTCCTGCGATCGCCCGGGAAACGGACGTCATTGAAGTTGTTCGTTGAGCCACCGAACCCGATAATCGTGAAGTCCTGGGTGAGGTTCTCGCCGGTGTGAATGCGGTGGATCATTCGCTGGAATGATATCGACTCAGGCTGGCCGAGATTCGCCGGACGTAGCGACTGATCACCCTCGACCGGGTTGTGGCAGATCACGCACTCCTCGATCGCCATACGCTGGCCGCCGTGGAGGGCGAGCCGATCGTGGCACTGATTGCACTGCGCAATCGCCACAACCGTCCGCCGTGGCGTCACCGCGCCTGTTACGGCTACGTATTTGATCGGGTTCAAGGTCGATTCCTGCAACGCGATGTCGGCTTTGCCATCCCCGCGCTTGAGAGTGACATTACGGCGCAGATCCGCACTGATCGTCCATGTGCCGGATGCGTCCGAGGGAAGCGCTGTTGTGAAGGTGTATGTGGTCGTTCCTGCCGCGGCGCTGAAGACACCTTTGGTCAATGCGTTCTCGCGAAAGTCCTTCGAGTAGCTGGAAGTCGGCCCACCGAGAATCGGCGAGAACGTCGCCAGCTTCGTCCCATCGACGGCAGATCCATCAGCGTTGGTGATCTTGAAGGTAGCGGTCGGCTGCTTCCCGGCCGCCATGTTCGTGACGCTGACTACCGCTGCGTTCAGTCCCTTCAACTGCTTCGACTTCTCAGGAACCGTGTGTGCGCCCTTGATCGAGGCGTCGAATTCGGTGCCGCTATCGGCAACATGACACGTCGAGCAGGTCAAATCGTCGGTTTGCGCGCCGCCGGGATGGTTGGCGCCCGTGACCCAATTGACATCGTCGTGGCACGAGCCGCAGGCAGCACGACTGGGGTTGGTGAACCAGGCCGTCGACTGCGCGCCCTTGTTCGCGGCGTTGGTTCCTTCATGGCAATTCGCGCAGTTGCGGATGTCCTGCGGGAAGACGACGGTTGAGAAGTCGGAGCTGCTGATCTGATATGACGTGCCCGCCAGGACGCTCGGCAGGCTCTTGCCCATATGGATCTTGTGCGCCATCACCTTCATGTCCACGGTGTTTCCCGAGCCGGCATCGGTCGACTGCGGTTGATGGCAAAGCGCGCAAAGCTTGACCTGTTGGCGCGAGCCCCCGTGCTCTCCCAGCGGGTCGTGGCAGTTGTTGCAGGTGGACGCTTCGCGCATCTTGTCCCACTTGTCGGTCACCGCCGCGCCGTCCGGGCGGAAGTCAAATTCCACGTTCGCGAAGTAGCTCTTCGCGAGCGCCGGGTCGATCCCCGGGACCGCGGTCAGATTGCGGGTGGCATAGATGCCGAGCGTGGTCGTCCTGGTCTGATCGAAACCTGCGGGCAACACGGTCTTGAACGTGTACTTGGCGTGTCCGATGTCGAGGTCGGTGAACCCGGCCGCTCCCGCTCCATCGGCGGCGGCCTGCGTAGCCATCGCGCCCGGGTGCGGACTGGTGGGCGATGCCGTCTGGACGCGCGTCGTGTACGA
Source organism: Thermoanaerobaculia bacterium (assembly GCA_017883265.1). Classification (GTDB taxonomy): domain Bacteria; phylum Acidobacteriota; class Thermoanaerobaculia; order Gp7-AA8; family Gp7-AA8; genus JADGNX01. The sequence continues at coordinate 429 of JADGNX010000100.1, read as the reverse complement.
CGTGTATTGCCGCGTCGCCGGATCGTACACCGCCAGCACGAAGCTCATCGACACGGGGCCAGGCGTCGTCTTGCCCAGCCGGTCGATCGGCTGATCAAGCGAGTCGGTGAGGCTGACGTCGATGACCGGCTTTCTGTCTGAGCCGATGGTGACGGAGTTCACGATGATCTTCAGACCTGGGCGAATGAAGGCGATATCGTTCGCGGTCAGGTAGGCCTCGACCTGGTCGGTCCTGTAAATGAAGCCCGGAGCTGCGCGCCGCCGGCTGGTGCTCAGCGATGCTGTTGTCAGGCCAGTCGGGCGCGTCGGAAGCACCGTCTTCGCCGCAGCGGACGCCGGCGAAGAATCAACCGTTGGCGTTCCGAACAGAAAAGTAAGGGCGGCGAGCGTGAGCAGGTGCTTCATATCGAGAGTCCTTTCGCTTCAATC
>JADGNX010000361.1 GCA_017883265.1 Thermoanaerobaculia bacterium | reverse complement strand
ATCAATGAAGACGGCGACCGCGCAATGACCTGGGTGAAGGCCGAAAACGCCAAGTCGGCCGGCGTGCTCGAGAAGGACCCGCGCTTTGCGGGCATCTACAAGACGGCGCTGACGATGGCGCAGGCGAAGGACCGCATCCCGTACGTCTCGTTCATGGCCGGTGCGCTGTACAACTTCTGGCAGGATTCAGCGCACGTGCGCGGCATCTGGCGCAGGACCACGCTCGAGAGCTACCGCACCGCCTCGCCGGTGTGGACGACCGTGCTCGATCTCGACGAGCTGGCAAAGGCGGAGAAGGCCAACTGGGTGTGGCACGGCGCCGACTGCGCACAACCGGCAGAGCGGCGGTGTCTCCTGATGCTCTCGGACGGCGGTGAGGACGCGTCCACGGTGCGCGAGTTCGATGTCACGACGCGCTCGTTCCTGAAGGACGGCTTCACGTTGCCCAAGGGCAAACAGAACGTCGCGTGGACGGGAAGCGACACGCTGCTCGTGGCGCGCGAATGGAAGCCCGGCGAAATGACCGCGTCGGGATATCCGTACATCGTCAAGCGCCTGGCACGCGGACAAGCGCTCGCGAACGCGGTCGAGGTCTTCCGGGGCGAACCGAAAGACGTCAGCGCAGGGCCAGGAACGACCGTCGACGGCACCGGCCATCGCCTCAGCTTCATCAACCGTGGCGTCAGCTTCTTCGAGTCCGAGAAGTACCTGGTGCGCGACAAGGACATCGTTCGCCTGAACATGCCCGCCAAGTCGTCGCTCGTGGAGCTGATCGACGGCCAGGCGGTGGTACGCCTGTCCGAGGAGTGGCGTTCCGGCGTGACGACGATCCGCACGGGCTCGCTGGCGTCCTTCGACGTGGCGCGCGCGATGAAGACCCCGGACGCACTCTCTCCGGTGGCGATCTATGAGCCCGGCCCGCGCGAATCGGTCGATGGCGCGTCGGCTACGAGGAAGCAGTTGCTGGTCGGCATCACGCAGAACGTGAAGGGACGCGTGATGGTCTTCACGCGGACGCCACAGGGCACTTGGACGCACACCGCCATCACGCTGCCGGAGAATGTCTCGACCGACGTCGTTAGCAGCGATCCCCGCAGCGATCGTGCGTTCATCGGCGTCGCAGGCTATCTGACGCCGAGCAGTGTCTGGCTGGCCGAGGCGTCGCACGCGACGGCGACGCAGGTGAAGGCCCTGGCGCCGCGCTTCGACGCCTCGCGGAGTGTGGTCGAGCAGTTCGAAGCGACGTCGAAGGACGGGACCAGGGTGCCGTACTTCATCGTCCATCCGAAGGGGATGAAGCTCGACGGCTCCACCCCCACCCAGATGTTCGGCTACGGCGGCTTCGAGCTCTCCGAGCCGCCGGTCTACATCGCCCAGATGGGCAAGCTCTGGCTGGAGCACGGCGGGGCCTATGTGATCGCCAACATCCGCGGCGAAGCGGAAGTCACGCTCACCCGGCCTCGAAGCCCGGATGAATACCGGGAAGTGATCGAATCGACGGTAGTGGAATGCGAACGGCTCTCGGGGATCGTCGATAACCTGCTCTTCCTTGCACGCGCCGAAGCTGCTGAGGGAAATGTGCAGCGCACATCCTTCGATGGACGCGCCGCGCTGGAAAAAATCACGGCGTTCTATGAAGCCATCGCGGAAGAGCAAGACGTGACTCTGACTTGCGCCGGTGAAGGCGAGATTCGCGCCGACCCAATGCTGTTCGGACGGGCCGTGAGCAATCTCGTGGAAAACGCGCTGCGCTTCACGCCGGCCGGCGGGACGATCCTGGTTTCCATCGCCCTCCGCGCCGCGCATTTTGAAATCGCCGTGAAAGATACCGGCTGCGGAATAGCAGCGGAACATCTTCCGCGCGTGTTCGATCGCCTTTATCGCGCCGATTCATCGCGCAGCTCTCAAGGCGCCGGCCTGGGCCTGGCGTTGGTGAAATCGATCACCCATCTGCATGGCGGGTCCGCGAAGATCGAGAGCGAAGTCGGACGCGGCACCACCGTGACGCTGACTTTTCCTGACGGAGTGGATTGAGAAATCGGTCCACAAAAATTGCCTTGCCATAAAGATTACAAATTTGTAATGCGAGGTCATGCAACCACGACGCGCTCCGCGAAACAGACTGATCCCTGCGGCATTGTCATTGGGACTTCTCAGCTGCCTGGCCCTCCATCCATCATCGGCCCGCGCCCAAGTCGCGACGAGCGAACGTCTCGTGGTGACGGGCGAAGAGGTGCCGAGCGCTTACGGCGCGACCCCCAGTTTTTCACGCAGCCGCTTCTCAAATCTCGTCAACGCCTATGTTTTGCCACCCGGGGCCGTCTTCGCCGGATTGATTTACCAGGGCGACGCCCTTCGCTTCAATCGCCCCGATCACACCTTTACGCAGGAAGTAGAAATCGGTCTCCCGTATCGATTTGGCATCGCGTTTGAAAACGGCGTCGAAGCATTTCGGGGAAACAGTCAAGAGCGGACGTTCAGCGTAGAGGCACGCTATGCCCTGGCGGATTGGAACAAGATTCCGCTCAACCCGACGATCTTCGTCGAGTACAAATTCGGCATTGGCCATATTCTGCATGACGAAGGTCCGCCCGCACCACTGGAGAAAGGTGAAGCGCAGGCGTTTCTCGATGAAAACAACCCGCTTCCGGACGCAGTTGAAGTAAGGCTGCTCCTCGCGCAGGACTTTGGCGAAAACGTTGAGTGGGCCCTGAATGCCTTTTTCGAACAGGAAGTCGGTGGCGATCGCGGCCGGGAAGTCGGCTTCGCTCAGAGTGTGATGTTCCCGATTATTCTGCCGCATGAACGGCTCAAGGTCGGCGCGGAAATGCAGTTCACCTCATTTACCGATGCTGGAATCCGGGAGGGCGGAGAAGATCCTTCCTATCGGGTGGTGGTGGGTCCAACGATCGCGTGGAAGCCATCGACGAACACGCGTCTGGATATCTCGCCGCTGTTTGGCGTGACCCACGACGCACCGAGAGTGTCCGTCTTCATTGTCTTTTCCATGTTGTTCGGTCCCGGCGGCGAGCGCCCCGAGGCGGAAGCGCCCGCGTCAACGCGGAACCGCTGAGCAACTTGGGCTGCTCGAGACTCACTGGCACTTGCACCGCGTCCAATTCCGTACATTCGTACGGACGCGCATGAAAATATTTCTAGTGCTCGTTGCTTCAGTCGCTGCGCTGGCCCTGGGCGGGTGCGCCGATCAGTCGCTGATTTCGGATGAGGAATATAAAGCGGTGAAGGGTCCCGCGCCAAACTCACCGGATCCGATGGGTTACATCCCGCAAACGAGCAACCGGCCGCCGGGGTTCTAGATTTCTGCGAGTCGTTAGGCCGGCGGCTCCTATTCGATATCCAGCTCGCGCACCTTTTTCTGCGCCCGGATCGTTTCCACCTGGTTCCGTAATTTATCCGCGAGCGCGACCTTCGTGGGAATGCCCTCCAGCACAATCACCGGCGACGACAGGTCGGAAGTATTAACCACGATGTTCTCCAAGCCGAGCATGCGATAGATGAAGGGCTGGCGGACTTCGATGTCTTTGACGCGATAAAGCTCGAGCGTCTCCGTCAG
>JADGNX010000360.1 GCA_017883265.1 Thermoanaerobaculia bacterium | reverse complement strand
AGACTCCGGCTGCAAGAATCGAATTCACTTCCGTTTCTTGTCGCCCGGCCCCGGCTTCGCGCCGCGCGGCTTTCTTACGATGCCGCTGTAAAACGGGGCCTTGCCGGCCGATTCCCTCCGGCCGGAGACGGCCTCGTCGCGAGCAAAGCTTCCCGGTGGGCGCCCGGGCGGGCGCGGGCGGGCGTAAGGGCCACTCCGCTGCGGGCCTGCAGCAGCAGTCGGCCGTGACGTGCGGGGCGGCCCGCCCGCCTCGCGCCGCGGGCCGCCATAAGCTGGCGGCTTCGACGAGCGCGATCCCGCTGGCGGGCCCTCGCGCCGTGGCGCGGGGCGGCTGCCGCTTTCCCGCCGCGGGAATGGCGGGCGATCGGGACGCGCTTCGCGGTCGTGGGGGCGCCTGGCCGGAGGGCGGTCGCTGCCAGGCCGGCTTCGCGGGTTGCTATTGAAGGGCGCACGGGGACCTTCACTCCCGTCAGCTACCTTGATGTCGAGAGGACGCCCGCGGAATCGTGCTCCCGCGACCTTCGCCAGAACCTGATCCCGATAGCGCGCCGGAATCACCACGATCGTCAGATTCTCGCGAATGTCGATCGGGCCGATCTCGCGTCCCGGTACGTCGGCCTCGTTGGCAATCGATCCGACTATGTCGGCTGGGCGGATGCCGTCGGCCTTTCCTACAGCCATCGAAAGCCGGACCTTCGGTTCGGCAGGCGTGACCTCCTCGTCCCCCGTAACCTCTCGCCGCATGGGCCGGTGGGCGGGCGTATCGTGGGACGGCCGGCGATCGGGGTGCTTCGGCGCCGCGAAGCCGGCCTCCGGCCTGTGCGATTCAGCGCGTGGTGTCACCGTCTGCTCTGCTTCAGGGGCCAGCGAGCGCGTTCCGTTGGCCATCCTGGCGGCCGCCGCGGCGACGTCGGCCATGTCATGCGGGCCCTCTTCAGCCAGTTGCTCGACCAGTTCCACATAAAGCTCGAGGTCGCCTTCCTTGAGATTCTTCCGCAGGCTCTCCTTGAAGACAGCGATCCGTCGTGCCACGACGTCGGCCGGCGTCGGCAGCTTCATCGGCTTGATGGTGCTGCCGGTAAAGCGCTCGATCTCGCGCATCATCCGCCGCTCCCGCGGAGTGATGAAGAGTGTGGCCACTCCGCTCCTCCCGGCGCGCCCGGTCCGGCCGATCCGGTGCACGTAGGCCTCGACGTCGTGAGGGATGTCGTAGTTGATGACGTGTGTGATCTGCTCGACGTCCAGGCCACGAGCAGCGACGTCGGTGGCCACGACGATCTCGATCTGACCAGCGCGCAACCGGCGGATGACCGCTTCCCGCAGCGGCTGCGTCATGTCTCCATGCATGGCCACGGCGGCGAACCCCCGTGCCTCCAGCTTCTCGGCCAGCTCCGCCGCCCCCAGCTTGGTACGGCGAAAGATGAGCGCGGCTTCGCTCGGCTCGAGCTCCAGAAGCTTGGTCAGCACCTCGAGCTTCTGCCCTTCCGAGACGTTGATGAACCTCTGTTCGATGTCCGGCGCCGTCAGCGACTTGTGCTCGACCTCGATCCTCTCGGGCTGGCGAAGATGCTTCTCAGCGATTCGGACTACGGCGTCCGGCATGGTCGCCGAGAAAAGGGCCACCTGACGCTCCGCCGGGACATCGGAGAGAATCCGCTCCACCTCTTCGATAAAGCCCATCTTGAGCATCTCGTCTGCCTCATCGAGAACCACGAAGCGAACAGAAGCCAGCCGAAGGGTCTTGCGGTCGAGGTGATCGATGAGCCGCCCCGGCGTTCCGACGACGATCTGTGCTCCCCGCTGGAGATGCTTCATCTGCAGAACGATTGGAGCACCGCCGTAGACCGGCAGGACGGTCAGCCCCTCCATTCCCCTGGCGTAGGAGTGAATCGCCTCGGCCACCTGCATGGCCAGCTCGCGCGTTGGCGCGAGCACCAGCGCCTGGGTCTCCTTCAACCGCGGATCAATGCGTTCGAGAATGGGCAAGGCGAAGGCCGCGGTCTTTCCGGTTCCTGTCTGGGCCTGCCCGATGAGGTCGCGTCCGGCCAGCAGAATCGGAATCGTTCGCTCCTGAATCGGCGTTGGCGCTTCGTACCCGAGCTCGTCCAGCGTCTGTACGACGCGGGCGCTCAGTCCGAGCTGCGCGAAGGTCAGCTCTCCCCGTTCATCACTCATCGAAACTCCTCGCTTCAGGGCTCAGTCTACATAGGAAGGGTGAAGAGCGAAGGGTGAAGAGTGAAAAGTAGAAATCGTCATGTCTTCACTTTCACCCTTCACCCTTCACTCTTCATTTACTCGTCTTCCGGGCCTCGGACAGGGGTGGCAAGCTGTCGCCCGGTCACGGCCGCGAGGATCCGGGCCACGTGGACGTGGCACGACTCGACGATGACGCGGATCTTGCCCGGCGGAGTGCCTGCGATCGCGGTTCCCGCAACGAAGACGCCCGGAACGTTGGTCTCCATCGTCTCCGGATCGTAGCGCGGCTGCTGATCGAGCCCACCGAGGTCCACTCCGAGCGTCGTGAATAGAGAGGTGTCCTGGCGGTAGCCGGTCATCAGAAGCACGAAGTCGGCCGGCGAAGCCAGAGGAATGGCATCAGGAAGTGCGAGGCCGTCCTCTCCGGTCCTGGCCAGCAGGACCGAGCCGGCCCGGATCTCGAGAGGGATGGTGTTCGGCAGGAAGGTGACGCGTCCATCGCGGATCATGCCGCGGATCTCGGGCAGCAGCCAGAACTTGATCACCCCCGGATCGAATTCGCTCCGCCGGTAGCTGATGGTGACCGAAGCGCCGGCGCGCTGGCAGCGCACCGCGGTCTCGACCGCAGAGTTCCGCCCTCCGACGATCAGGAGCTTCTTGCCGAAGAAGTCGTGTGGGTCGCGAAAGTAGTGGCTGACATTCGGCGCCTCCTCGCCGGGAATACCGAGGAGCCGCGGCGCGTGCATGGCCCCGATGGCAACCACCACGAGGTCGACGCGATAGAACCGCTCGCCGGAGATCGCTCTTGTGCGTAACTCGAAGCCTCCCTGGGGATGTCGCACAGCCCGCTCTACCCGCTCGTGGGTCCGGATGTCGAGCGCGAACTGCTGGACCACCGAGCGAAGATAGGCCAGGTATTCCTCCCGCTTCGGCTTCTGCTGATCGGAAACCTGAAGAGGAACGCCGGAGATCGACAGAAGGTCCGCCCGCGAATGGAAGAGCATCTCCAGGGGGTACCACTGGATGGTCGAGCCGATCTGCGACGCATCGAGGTGTACGTAATCGATCGCCGCTTGCCTGAAGGCCACCGCCAGCTCGATTCCAATGGGACCGGCCCCGATGATCGCCGCGTGGAATGATTCGACAGAAGGGGATTGGTGGTCGATGGTCTCGCTCATAGTCAACGGCCGAGTGTACCGCGTGACTCACTCCGGCCGTCTCCCTTCGAGGTAGAGCATGGGAATCGAATATTCGAGCCCGGAGCCGGCAGCGATCTCGTTCAACCTCTCCTCGACGGTGACGAAGAATTCCTTTTCCATATCGGCGCCGACCACCGGACGCCAGCCATCGAGGAAGAACTTCACAAGGCCGTGGCGGAG
>JADGNX010000099.1 GCA_017883265.1 Thermoanaerobaculia bacterium | reverse complement strand
TCGGTCGTGTGGCACATCATGCAGAGCCGCGGATCGCGGCGGTTACCGCCGTGCTCTGCGAGCGGATCGTGGCAGCGGTTGCAACTGTTGGCGAGGGCCATCGCGTCCCAGGCCGGCCCGGGAGTATTGCCGTCGGGACGGAAGTCCTTGAATACGTTGTCGGCGAAGTAGTCCTTGCCGATGATGTCGAGCATGGTCCGCTTGGCGTACGCACCGAGGGTGAAGGTTTTGCTGGTGTCGAGGTTTGCCGGCATCACCGTGGCGAAGGTGTACTGATAATGACCGACCTCGAGGTTGGTGTACGTGCCTCCGGTATCGACCCACGGCGTCGTGACGCCGCTACGCGTGCGCGTGGTCAGCGAGTGGTAGTAGCGCGTGTCGGGATTCCACTGTCCGAGAACGAAGCCGGGGGCGATGGGGCCGGGTGTCAGCTTGCCGGCAAGGTCGAGCGGCTGATCGAGCTGATCGGTCAGCGTGAACTCGACCACCGGCTTCTTGCCAGGAGCGACGTTGGTGACCGACAGCAGGTTGAGCTTGACCCCGGGACGGATGTAGCTGATCCCGACGTCGCTCAGATACGCCTCCAACTGGTTCGGCTGGAAAGCGGGCAATTTCGGCGCGGCGGCAGCGCGCTGCCGCGATGCGTCGCCTCCCGCCCGCGCCATCGGCGTCATGGCCGGCAGAAGCAGGACACCAGCTATCGCTATCATCAGGAAACGCCGATTCCATCGCATCGAATCCTCCAATCTCATGAGGTCAAGAGGCTCTTCATCGTGTCGTTTTCGCCTTCGTGTTTTCAGCGGCGCCCGGCGGCTTCCAGCTCTCGCTGACGAAGCGGATCAGTGCCGCGATTTCGTCGGCCGTGAATCGCGGCCAGGCGATCTGCCGGTCGTTCATGCGGACCGACATCTCGGGAGCGTGATTCCACATGCGGCGGGCGATCTCCTCTTTCGATTGCCCGTCGGTGATGCGCGCAAGCGGAGGGCCGATGCCTCCTTCGCCGCGCATGCCGTGACACGAGGCACATCGCTTTTCGCGGTAGACGGCGAGCCCTCGCTCCAGCGACGGGTCGGCCGCGTTGTAGCGAGAGACGAAGAGGTAGGCGAAGACGTCGGCCAGCTCTTCGTTGCGGAACACCGGAGTGGCCATGCCCATCGACTGCATCGCGCCGGACATCGCCGGCCAGTGATTCCACATGCGGCCGGCCAGCTGCGTCACACTGCCGCGAAGCTCGGTGCGGCCGAGGTCCGGGCCAATCGAACCGCCATCGCCAAAGACGGCGTGGCAATGCGAGCACCCCTTCGCGGCGAAGGCCTGCTTTCCTTTGACCGGATCGCCCGCTGACTTGAATGCGCGCGGCGCGCGGCGCTGTCCCTGGCTGCGGAGGTACGCGAAGAGATCGATGATCTCGTTGCCGCGGAACGCCGGCACCTCGAGATCGCGCGCACGCATCATGGAGATCATCACCGGGCCGTGATTCCAGAGCTCCTGCGCGATCTGCAGCGGCGGCGTGCCGCGCGGGAAAGCGTCGAGCCGCGGCCCGATGCGCCCACCCTCCCTGCCGATGGCGTGGCATTCGATGCAGTGCTTTTCCGCAAACAGCGATTTGCCGCTCCGGGCATCGCCGGGCTCGTCGAAGTAGTTGAGAAAGTAGAGAAACGCGAGCAGATCCGAGAGCTCCGTCCCCTCGAAGCGCGGACGGACGAGGCGGAGCTCCTTCATCTTTTCGCCCATGGCCTGCGAGTGGTTCCACATTGCGGCGATGATTTCGTAGAACGAGCCCTTGACCGAGCTGCGCCCGAGATCCGGTCCGATGCGCCCGCCAGCGCCGCGGACCGCATGGCACTCCACGCACCCCTTGGACACGAACAGCAACTGTCCGCGCGCTGGATCGCCAATCACCGTTGCGCCGTGCGCCGTTCCGGCGGCGAGGAACGCGCTGATGGCAGCGGCGGCCAGCCACGTCACCCTGAACGAAGTGAAGGGTCTCTTCCGGGGAGGAGCGTTCTTCATGATGGCTCCCCCTCCGGGAGATAGCTCAGCACGCGCGAAGTGACCTCGCCGACGGAGTGCTCGCGCCCCTCCTGAATCTCCCAGATCGACACGATGGGGAAGAACTTCGTGAAGAGCGCGTACAGCAGAATGAACATGCTGAGGAACGCGGCGAAGAGCGACCACTCCACCCACGACGGAACGTACGACGGCGCGGTGAGCGGCAGCCGCGGACTGGACAGGCTCGGCACCACGATCAGGAATCGCTCGAGCCACATGCCAATCTCCACGAAGATCGACGCCAGGACGGTCCCCCACACTTTGGTGCGCGTGTACCGGTTCGCCAGCAACGCGAATGGCACCACGAAGCAGGTGACGACCATCGTCCAGAACAGCGGCGAGAATCTCCCCTGCGTCTTCGACAGGAAGACGACCATGTGCATCGGCTCGCCGCCGTAGTAGGTGGTCAGAAATTCGGCGAAGGTAAAGTAGAACCAGAGGAGACTCATCACCAGCAGCAGCAGGCCGAGATTGGTGAAGTGAATCGGCTTGAGGTACCCCTCGAGGTGATAGGCCTTCCGGATGATGGCCATGGCGATGATGATCGCGGCGATGCCGGAGAAGATCGCGCCGACCACGAAGTATGGTCCGAAGATCGTGGAGTGCCACATCGGCTGCACGGTCATGGCGAACACCCACGACACCACCGTGTGCACGCTCACCGCGATCGGGATGACGATGACCGCCATGATGGCGATGGCGCGCTCGAGGATCCGCCGCTGTTTCGCCGATCCCGTCCATCCCAGGGCCAGCGGACGGTACAACCACCCGCGCGAACGGATGCGGTCGCGGAGGATGGCGATGTCGGGAATCAGCGGCAGGTAAAGATAGATCGTGCTCGCGGTGAGATAGGTGGCCACCGACGTCACGTCCCACAGCAGCGGCGAGGTGAAGTTGCCGGAGCGGATCACGTTGAAGACGCGATCGGGCCGGCCGAGATCGAGGACCACGCAGGCCATCCCGAAGAACAGCACCAGAACGGTGATGACCTCGGCAGCCCGAGTGATCGAGCGCCGCCATTCCGCATGCGCCAGGCGCAGGATTGCGGAGATCAGCGTTCCGGCATGGCTGATGCCGATGAAGAAAACGAAATTCGTGATGTACAGGCCCCAGAACACCGGCGCGTTGAGGCCGGTGACGCTCAATCCGCGGCGCAGTTGTGTCCACCAGGCGAAGGCGCCCCATAGCCCGATCGCCAGGAGTATCCCGGCGAAGATGTAGAAGCGCCGCGAGGTCGTCTCGATCGGTGCGATCAGCCGGCGATCTACGTAGTCGTCAAACGTCTCCACCCGATTCTCCTTTCGAGAGATAGATCACTTTCGGTTTCGTGCCCAGCTCCTCGAGGAGCCGGAAGGCGCGCGGACCCGCGGCCAGCCGCGCCACGATGCTTCGCCGATCGTCGAGATCGCCGAAGAACATCGCCTCGGCCGGGCAGCTCTCCACGCATGCCGGCAAGTAGTCGCCATCGCGCAACGGGCGCCCTTCCATGCGCGCCTTGTCGCGCGCCACCTGCAGGCGGTGGTGACAGAAGGTGCACTTTTCCACCACGCCGCGCGGCCGCACCGAGACGTCGGGGCTGAGCCCCTCCTCCATCGGCGCCGGCCACTCCGGCAATTTCCAATTGAAACGGCGGACGGTGTACGGACACGCGGTCGTGCAGTAGCGGCAGCCGATGCAGCGCGCATAATTCTGCCCGACGATCCCCTCGTGATCGATCATCGTCGCCCCCACCGGGCAGACTCTCGTGCACGGCGGATGTTCACAGTGCATGCAGGGCAGCGGCACCAGACGAAGCTCCGGACGCGTCCCGTGCTCCCCTTCGTAAAAGGGAGCGAGCCGTATCCAACTGATCCCGCGCCCGCGCGCGGAATCCGATTGGTCCGCGGGCGGGATGTTGTTCTCCACCTGGCAGGCAACGACGCAGGCCTGGCAGGCGGTGCAGCGGTCGAGGTCGATGACCATTGCCCAGCGCGTCATGGTCAGATCCTCTTCCCTGCGTACTGATCGGACGGCGTGGTCTCGCTGACCAGGACTCTGGCCGATCCGAAATCAGGGAGCGACGAGAACGGTTCCCGCGCTCCGTCCAGAAGCCGCAGCGGATTCGCGCCGATGTTTTCCGCCCACCGCCCACCGCCTTCCCTCCCCAGTCCGACCGGGATGGCGATTGCGCCAGGAACGATGCGCTCGGTGATCCGGGCACGAACCACGATGGCCTGATGCGCCGAAGCGACCCGGATCAGGGCGCCGTTTCGAACGTGCAATGCCCTGGCCGTCTCGGGATTAATCTCGCCCCAGGTCTCCCATTTCTCGTCGTATCCCGGATCGAGCAGCGCCTGAAGAAACGGAAGTTCGGCGCCGGTTCCGCCGGCGATCGGGAGCGGCTCGAACAGAATCAATGACAACCCGCCCTCGGCGATGGGGGAACCCTCGGCGATCTTGCTCGCGACGTCGGGGCGGAAATCGAAACGGCCGGAAGGCGTTCGCAGAACGCGGCTCCAGTCGCCGTGGTCGTAGAACGGATCCCACCATCCGCCCGATTCGATCAATCGTTTCCAGAGCTCGTCGGCGCTGGAGTAGCCCGGCGCCCACCAGCCCGCCCCCTCCATCATCCGCACCCACGCGGCATCGAACTGGGTTCCGACGATCGCGCCACGGCGTGCTTCGAAGAGTCTGCCGACCTCCGCGTGGCTCAACGACTCGACGTCCTGCCACGGCATGGCGTGCTCGAGGCCGAGGCGCCGCCCGAGATCGAGGAACACATCTCCTGCTGCACGCGTGTCGTACAGCGGCTTTGCCAGTGCCGGTGACGCCACGCTGACCGTCGGAAAGGCCACCGATGCCGGCGCGGTCTGAACGTTCCAGCTCTCGAGGAAATGCGGCTCGGGGAGAATCCAGTCGGCGTAGAGCGCGGTGTCGTTCGGGATCGTGGAAAAGGCCACCACGAGCGGCACGCGATCGAGCGCGGCGGCGAACTGCCCGTGCATCGTCGTCGCGTACAGCGGGTCGGCATCGACGACGAAGAGCACCTCGGCTTGATACGGCTGGCCCGTGGTCAGCGCGCGCGCGAGTTGTTCGATGTCGCCGCTGAGCATCGAGTCCGGGCCCACGCCGTCGATGCGCGGTCGCCGTCGTCCGGCCGTGGCGACAGGATCGAGCCCTCCGTCGGGCCACGCCGCGATCGGAACGTCGTCGGCGATGAGCACGCCGCCCGACTGATCGACGTTGCCGATCAGCGCGTTGAGGATGTGCACGGCCAGATGGTCGTAGAGGTGTCCGCCGAGCAGCGGACCCTTCTGCGGCGGAAGCACCAGGCCCTTGCGCGCGCCGGCGAGCTCGCGCGCGATGCGGAGGATGATGTTGACCGACACGCCGCTCTCTGCTGCGACGCGCTCCAGCGAGAAGTGCTGCTGCAGAATCGCGCGCAGACCGCCGCCGGCCCCCTCTTCGAATCCGATGCTCCGCTCGCTCACGAACTCGCGGTTGTAGAGCCCTTCTTCGACGATCGCCGCGGCGACGCCGAACGCGAACAAGGCGTGCGTCAGCGGCCGGATCGGAATCCATTCGTCGGCCGACGCCGCGGTGATCGACAGGCGCGGATCGACCTGCACCAGCTTGCCGCGCCGCGCCGTGCGCGTTTGACGGAAGTCGCCGTACGCGCGCGAGGCGAACACCGGCGCGGGGGACACTTCGAGGAACTCCGAGCCGAGCGACAGGATGTAGTCCGCGCCGCGAATGTCGGGAGCGGGTGTGGCGCGGACGCCTTGCGTCAGGTAGAGAGCGAGAGCACCGGCCTCGCTGCCGCGGTCGAACGGAATGTCGTTCGGTGATCCGAACGCCTCGAGGAACCGTCGCGCCACGCGCGTGTTGATGTCGCGATCCGCACCGCGAATCAGAACCACCGACTCCGGCCGTTGCTCGTCGCGAATCGAGCGCAGGCGGCTGGCAATCTGCGCGGCGGCGGCGTTCCACGTGGCCGCCCGGAACGACGTCAGCGACCCGCGAGGCCCGACGCGCCGCATCGGAACGCGCAGCCGGTCGGGATGGTAGAGCGCCTGAATGGCGGCCTGTCCTTTGGTACACAAACGGCCGCCGCTGATCGGATGGAGAGGATTGCCTTCGACTTTGACGATGCGATTGCCGATGCGCCGCGCCCGGATGCCGCAACCGCCGGGGCAGGCCCTGCAGACCGAGAGGATGAACTGCTCCGGCCCGCGCGGCGGATAGATCGGCTGATTCGACGATGAGAGCGCATCGCTGAACAACCGGCCGCTAGATCCACCGAGCGCCGCCCCCGCGGCAGCTCCGGCCACCAGGCCGATGAATTCACGTCGTGCGATCTTCAAGGCATGGCTCCTTCAGCGGTGACAGGTGGTGCATTCGACCGAAACGTTCTGTTCTTCGTGACAGCCGATGCAGTCGGCCATCTTCAGGCGCCGCACGCTTCGCGGCGGGGAGGTGGTCATGGCGAAATTGCCGTGGCATCGCTCACAGCGAATCTGCGCCTTCACCACGTGCCGCCGGTGCGAATAGAAAATGTGCGACGGCTCGCGGAACAGGCTGTTGAACACGAGAGGTCGCTGCTCCTTGATCATGCGGACCAGCTTCGCTTCCTCCGCGCTCTTCCCCTGCGGCTCGGAGTGGCAGGTCGAGCAGATGTCCGCATCGGGCAGCCCGGCGAACGTCTCGCTCTCGTAAGACGTGTGACAGGTCGAACAGCCGAGCTGATTGTCGACGACGTGCTTCTTGTGATTGAAGGCGATCGGCTGATCGACCGACTGCGGCCGGAATTCACCGGTGACGAACCCGATCGCCGCCGCCGCGCAGAAGCAGACCGCGAAGACAGCGATTGCCAGTCGCCGGTCCGGAGCGCCGTCTCGATCAACATTTGTCATGCGATGTCCCGTTCGAAAATGTCGGTGGCGGCGCCACCTGCACCAACCGGCGACGCCCCGACGCTTTTCATTTCGCAGCGAAGCCGCGGATCAGCTTCACTACCTCCCCGATCTGCTCGGGCGAGAGCTTGGTCCCGAATTCCGGCATCTTTCCCTGGCCCTTCGTGATGGTCTTCTGCAGGTCGGCGTCACTCAACTTCTGCACTTCCGGCGAGCCGAGAGCCTTCGCGCCGACCTTCTTGCCCATCGGCGTGTTGCCGCTGCCATCGCGGGCGTGACATGGAGCGCAGCGCGAATTGAAGGTCGCCGCCGTATCTCCGGCCAACGCCAGACAGGGAAGCGAGACGATGAGCACAAACGCCAGGAATGGGGCGATAGACGAGCGAGACTTCATTGAATTCTCCTTGCGCCAGCCACCGGCGCGCTTGCGTGTGAGTCTTCGGAAAGGGTCTTGGCGATCGCCTGATGGAGCGACGAGAGGAAGTCGAGAGGAGGTTCGCCGCATGATTGCCACGCCGAAGCGGTCAGATAGATGATCAGCGTGACGTCTTCGACGAGACCGTCGCGGTCCGGCGATTGCCCGTTCTCCAGGACTTCGCGGACGCGGAGATAGAGCGTTCCGAGAAGGTCGTTGTCGATCTGGCCGGCGCCGATCCAGTGCCGAAGCCCTTCCTCGGCCGCGCGGATCACGCGGCGGGCCAGAGCGTCGATAGGCTGGGATGGCTGTGTCACGGACCGATTCCGCCAGCATCAATCGCAAACGAGATGCCGCGCTTCGAGCTCGGACCGCAAACTAGGATCACGTTTATTTGTAATGAATTAGCGGTTTGTACCAGACCGGCCGTCTTGCAGGATTGCAAGAGTGCCAGGCAGCCAATTCGTGCATCCGTGCACGATCACATCTCCAGATCCTTCATGCGCCGGTAGAGTGTGGAGGCATCGATACCCAGGCGGCGGGCAGCCTGTTCGCGGTTGCCTTCGGCGCTAAGGAGTACCTGGCGGATGTGCTCGCGCTCGTAGGCTCGAACAGCAGTGCGGAGATCGTCCGCGGTCTGGGCGGCAAACTCCGTCCCGGAAAGCTCGCGCGGCAGATCGCCGACATCGATCTGCTCGGAATCCGCGAGCAGCACGGCACGCTCGAGCACGTTCACGAGCTCGCGGACGTTGCCGCGCCACGGCGCGCTCATCAGCGCGCGCATGGCCGCATTCGTCACTCCGGTGACCCGGCGGTTGAGACGCGTGGCCAGGCGGGCGAGCAGGTGCTCGATCAGAAGGGGAATGTCTTCGCGCCGTTCGCGAAGCGGCGGCAGCTCGATCTGCACCACCGAAATGCGGAAATAGAGATCTTCCCGGAAGTGCTTCTCGGCGATTGCACGCTGCGGATCGCGGTTCGTGGCGGCAACGATGCGGATGTTCGTGCGCGTCGAACGGGTCGCGCCGACACGGTAGAACTCCTGCTGGTCGATGGCGCGCAGCAGCTTCGGCTGCAGTTCGACCGACAGCTCGCAGATCTCGTCCAGAAACAGCGTGCCGCCGCTGGCAAGCTCGAAGTATCCCGGCTTGTCGCGATGCGCGCCGGTGAACGCGCCGCGCACGTGCCCGAACAATTCGCTCTCCATCAGATCGCGCGGCAGCGCCGCGCAATTGACGGCGATGAATGGCGTGTGATCGTCTCCCCCCGCGTGGTGGAGCGCGCGTGCGACCAGCTCTTTACCAGTGCCGCTCTCGCCGGTGATCAGGACACTGCTCGTCGACGGACCCACACGATCGATCAGCGCCCGCACGCTGTCGATGGCGTTGCTGCGACCGATGATCGTCGTTCCCGTGGCGTTCTCGGAGATGTGACGCCGGAGGTAGCGCAGCTCGCGCTCGAGCTGGCGTTGCTCCATGCAGCGCTCGATCTTACGAAACAGATCTTCCGCCAGGACCGGCTTCAGGATGTAGTCGGTGGCTCCGGCGCGGAACGCCCCGACGGCGGTCTCCACCGTCGCATTCGCGGTGATGATCACCAGCGGCGTGTCGGGGCAGAGATTCGCCAGCCGCGAGATGAGCTCCACGCCGCTGACCCCCGGCATGACCAGATCGCAGAGGATGATGTCGGGCGCATTCGCGCTGGCGCGCCGAAACGCCTCCTCGCCGTCGCCCGCCGTCTCACAGGAATATCCCTCTTCGCGCAGCAGCGACGCCATGTCCTCGCGGAACACCGCTTCGTCATCGACGAGGAGAATTCCTGCACTCATCGGTCAGCACTCCGGGTCGAGCCGACAGCGGCGGCAACTGGCAGATCGACCGTGAAACACGACCCGCGATCCTTCTGGCTGTCGACTTCGATCGTGCCGCCGTGTGCGTGCACCAGGCTGTAGCAGATCGACAATCCCAGGCCCGTCCCTTCCGGCTTGGTAGTGAAGAACGGCTCGAACAGCCGTTCACGCACGCTGTCGTCGATACCGCTGCCGGAGTCAGTCACTGCGATCTTCACGCGTTGATTCTCCACGAAGGTGGCCACGTCGAGGGTGCCGCCGGAGGGCATGGCATCGATGGCGTTCAGCAGCAGATTCAACGTGACCTGCAGCAATTGATCGCGCACGCCGCGGATCGGAACGAGCGTCTCCTGCAGCCGTTCGGTAAAACGGATGGTCGCCGCGCGCGCGTCGAGTCGCACCAGAGAGACCGCCTCGGCCACGACGTTGTTCACGTCGACGGTCATCCAGCCGTCGCGCGCACTGTGCGACAGGTGCGATACGTTCCGCACGATCCGGCCGATCCGGTCGATCTGGCTCTGCAGGACGTCCAGACTGCTGCGATGAAAATCGGGATCGTTCCGCCGCTTCATCAACTGCAGCCGGGCGTGGAGCGAGGAGAGCGGATTGCCGATCTCGTGTGCGATCCCGGCCGCCAGTTGTCCGAGCACGGACAGGCGTCCGGCATGCCGGGCCTCGGCCTCCAGCGCCTTGCGCGCAGTCACGTCCTCGACCACCGCGACGGCCTGCACCACGCTTCCATCGGAATCGTGCACCGGCGAGGTAACGCTGCGGAAGTAGCGCAGGCGGCCGCTTTTCGCTGGCAAGGCCATTTCGATCTCCGACTGCTCCGCGCGCGCAAGCGTTTGCGCCGCAGCGCAGGCGATGCAGCCGCGGGGATCGGCGTGATCGTGCGGACAGGATGATCCGGTTGCGGAATCGGGCCACTGCAGCCAGCCCACCAGCCGCGGGTTCACCCACTCCAGGATACCGTTCCGGCCGATGATGGCCATGCCCAGGCCGGCGGCGTCGATGACGCCTTCGAGGCGCCGCTGTTCGAGCAACGCCTTCCGCGCGCTCGCTTCCAGATTGGACTCGCTCCGGCGAAGGCGCTCGGTCACCAGCGTCGTGAAGTGCGCGGTCAGCAGCATCACACCAAGAAACGACAGCACCCGCCCGGCCACGAACACCGGATCATGCGCGGCGTGATTGATGTGCATGTGACCGCCGGCCATGTTGTAGCTGTGCGGAAACAGCAGGATCGTCGCATGCGGCAGAATCTGGAACATCTCGCCCAGCGCGAGCAAGGTGAAGATCGCGCTGCCGAAGAGCGCCACACCGATCGCTTTCCGCTTCGGAAGAAGAATGCTGGCGATGATCACGTGGAAGAGGTAGGCGATCGACAGCGGGTTCTCAATCCCGCCCGCGGCGTTCAGCATGCCGGTGAGCACGGCCAGATCGACGACGCTCTGCGCGATCACCTGGCGGTCGAAATCGAAGTCGCGCTCCAACGCGTGCAGAAAAAGAAAGTTGGACACGACCAGAACCGCCCAGCAGATCAGCAACTGCGGCAGGTGGGCAGCCGAAAGGATGCCGGTCAGCGGCACTGCGATAATGATCAGCGCCAGCGCGAAGCCGGCGGCGATCCAGCGCATCTGGATGAACCACCGCAGGTGCGAGGCCTTCCATTGCCGGTTATCGAGCACGACACCGCTCGCGCCGTCGAACCTCTGCGCCATGGTCGGATGCTGCACCAGATACCAGGCGGCGAAGCTCGCCAGCAGAAGCGAGGCGGTAATCCCGCGCAGCATGTGCAGCAGGTAAAGCGATTGCGTTCCAAAACGCGGCACCACGAAGTAGGTCTCGAGGAGCTGATAGCCGCCGAAGAAGGCCGACAAACCAGCGCCGCCGAACAGCAGCAACGACGGGATATCTGACGCAATACGAGCCGCTCGCCCTCGAACGTCTGAGAGACCCTCCATCAAAACCCTCCGTGAATGAAGAGCACTCTATTTGATGGACCGCAGTGATGCGCAACTCATCACTTGATCATGTGCGCACGATCACGCTGGACTGATGTGGCCGTCGACCATCCGATCTCCAGAAAGTCGCGAAACTCGTCAATGTCGCTTTCCGCGGCAACAGCGAACCCCTCACCGTGAGCAAACTTCGTGAACAATCGACGACTCGTCGCTGAGGATGATCGCTTCCGCTTCCAGTAGTAAGCCGGCACGGCAGATGTCGCTCTCCAGTA
>JADGNX010000359.1 GCA_017883265.1 Thermoanaerobaculia bacterium | reverse complement strand
CTGATGAACTGATCGCCATCGGTGCTGACGGCTCCGTTACCAAGCCGTTCGACCTGCCGCAGTTGATCGCCACCATCCGGCACCACCTCGATTCCCACGCGCTCGCGGCCGAGGCAGGTATCAGCGGTGAGATGAGCCAGTAGCGGACTCCTGCTAAAGTTCGATTTCGGGCACGCGACCCGCTTCTCGACTGAACAGCGCACGCTTCTGAAGTGCCGGGAGATCTCGATGATGGTTCACGATTCTCTGCAATCGCTCCAGAACTCGATCAGGACCGGGAGCGGGAATGTCCGCAAGGGCCTCGTCGATGAGTTGATTTACACGGCGGTCTTCAGCAGTGACTCCGCCGCGAAGAGCGAATCGCGCAGGCAGATCCACCTTCTCGCTCGAAAACAGGGCGCCATGGCCAGCTCGATCACTCCGCTTTACGACGCATCAGCTCGCGGAGAGGTGCGGGGGTTCACCGTGCCTGCCTTCAACATCCGCGGTCTGACCTACGATCTGGCTCGAGCGCTTTTCCGCGTCGCGCAGAAGCACGACGCCGGCGCTTTCGTCTTCGAGATCGCGCGCTCCGAGATCGGCTATACCGAGCAACGGCCCGCCGAGTACGCGGCGTGTGTCCTGGCGGCTGCAATCCGGGAGGGCTTTCAGGGTCCGGTCTTCATCCAGGGCGATCACTTCCAGGCCAGCGCGAAAAAGTGGGCCACTGCCGAAGGGAAGGCCGCGGAAATGAAGGCCATCGAGTCGCTCATCGACGAAGCCCTGGCCGCGGAGTTCTACAACATCGACATCGACACCTCGACGCTGGTCGACCTCAGCCTGCCGACACGGGAGGAGCAGCAGCGCGCCAACTATGAGTCGACCGCCCATCTGGCGCGTTACATTCGCGAGCGGCAGCCGAAAGGAATCGAGATCTCCATCGGGGGAGAGATCGGCGAAGTCGGCAAGTACAACACCACCCCCGACGAGCTGCGAGCCTACATGGACGGACTCGACCGCCTGCTGGGAAAGGATCTTCGCGGCATCAGCAAGATCTCGGTGCAGACCGGCACCTCGCACGGCGGCGTGCCTCTCCCGGACGGCACGATCGCCCAGGCCAAGATCGATTTCAACGTCCTGCGCGAGACGACCCGGATCGGGCGAGCTGAATACGGCATCGCCGGGGCCGTCCAGCACGGAGCGTCAACTCTTCCCGAGAGCGTCTTCAATCGCTTTCCCGAAGCGGACGCCGTGGAGATCCACCTTGCGACAGGTTTTCAGAACATGACATTCGACAGCCCCGGCTTCCCTGCCGGCATGAAGAGCGAGATCGCCGCGTGGTGTCAGCAGAACTGCGCCGACGAGCGGAAGAGCGGCGAGACCGGCGAGCAGTTCATCTACAAGACCCGCAAGAAGGCCTATGGCCCCTTCAAGCGGCGCATGTGGGAGATGGATGACACGGCCAAGCAGCAAATCGTTTCCGAAATCGAAGCCAAGTTTGCGTTTCTCATGGAGAAGCTCGGAGTCTTTGGCAGCCGCAACGTCGTGAACGAGCACGTCCCTGTGTCGCAGAGCGACCTGCCCGCCTATGCTGCCGCATCGGAAGAGCTCTCAGCCATGGCCACCGTCGATCCGAACGAAGGGGAGTGAGCCCGAGCGCAACCGCAAGATGAAAAGGCTTCCGCCGACACGACGGAAGCCTTCGATGCAACCGCAGCTCAGGTTCAGAGCCTGCGACGGCCGGTCAGGAGCTGGAAGATCAGCACGATTACGGCGATCACCAGCAGGAGGTGAATCAGACCACCGCCGACGTGGAGCGCAAACCCCGCGAGCCAGGCGATGAATAAAATCACGATGATCAGCCAGAGCAGATTGCCCATAGTGTCCTCCTCTACCCGGGCTCAGCCCGGGATTGCGACTCATCAGTGCGACTCCTGTGCCATGGATGAGCTGAAACCTACCCAGCTTTCAGCCTTCGGCACAACCGCTCGACGCGATCGGCGTCGACCGGTTGGCTGAGGTCGCCGTAGCGTTTGACCGAGGTTCCGACGATCACTCCGTCGACTAGCGGCGCGAGCTCAGCCGCATTCTCCTCGGTGATCCCGCTGCCGGCCAGGAGCGGCGCATCGATTGCCTCGCGTAACGCCATGAGGCGCTGCATGTCGACCTGCGCTCCGGTCTCCCGGCCGGTTACGATGATCACGTCGGCCAGACCCCGAAACCGTAGATCCCGCGCAGATTGACTCTCGTCAGCCGGCACCAGCTCAGAGGCGTGCTTCACCCGATGATCGGCGAAAATCGCGATGTCCGGACCGAGCGAGACTCGAAGCCGCAGAGTGGAGGCGGCCTCTCCTTCGATCAACCCCTGATCGGTCAGCATGGCGCCGGTGTGAACGTTCACCCGTATGAAGTCGGCTGCGGTCGCTGCCGCGATGGCCAGCGCCGCAGAGGCGTCGTTGCGCAGGACGTTGATTCCGAGCGGGATGTCGAACGCGCGTTTCAGGTCGGTGGCCACGCGGGCCATGGCTGCGATGGTCTCGGCAGCGACGCGATTCTTGATGAACGGCCGGTCGCCGAAATTCTCGACTACCAGACCGTCGGCCCCGCCCCGCCTCCATGCCACGGCGTCGCGCAGGGCCGATTCAACGACCTCCATCATCGATCCGCCGAAGAGAGGCGACCCAGGCAACGGCTTCAGATGGATCATGCCGAAGACCGGCAGGGTGCCAAACCTCTGATGAAAGTCCTCGCGAGTCAACATCGGAGGAGTCTACAGTCTCTGGATTCCAACGGTAATTCGTTGCGGGAAACTCGACTAACTTATACTGCGCAACGTCATGTCGGACCTCAGGTTGTACAACACATTGAGCCGCCAGAAGGAGCTCTTCATCCCCCTCGTTCCGGGCGAGGTCCGGATGTACTCCTGCGGACCGACTGTCTACGGCTATCCGCACATCGGCAACCTGCGGACGTTTCTCTGGAGCGACGTTCTGCGCCGCTACCTCGAATGGAAAGGCCTGCATGTAGTGCAGGTCATGAACATCACCGACGTCGAAGACAAGATCATCCGCAACGCCAACGCCGCCGGAAAAGACATCAACAGCTACACCGCTCCCTTCATCACAGGGATGCACGAACAGTTGCGCGAGCTTCGCATCCGGCCAGCCGACTTCTACCCCCGGGCCACCGAGTTCGTCCCGCAGATGGTGGCCCTGGTGGAAAGGATGACCAGGGGCGGGCACACCTACGTGGTCGATGGCTCCACCTATTTCAAGGTTGCCAGCTTCCCCGATTACGGAAAACTCTCTCAGGTGGAGATCGACCGTACCAGCGAGTTCAGCCGGGTGGAGACCGACGAATACGAAAAGGACAACGCCCGCGACTTCGTCCTCTGGAAAGCGAAAAAGGAGGGCGAGCCGTCGTGGCCGACGAGCCTCGGCGAGGGACGGCCGGGCTGGCACCTCGAGTGCTCGGCCATGTCGATGGATCTGCTCGGCGAGTCGTTCGACATCCACACCGGAGCGGTCGATCTCATCTTTCCGCATCATGAGAATGAGATCGCCCAGAGCGAGACCGCTACCGGCAAACATTTCGTCCGTTACTGGGTCCACGGCGAGCATCTCAAC
>JADGNX010000358.1 GCA_017883265.1 Thermoanaerobaculia bacterium | reverse complement strand
CCCGAGGGTGGAAGCCTCGTGCTGCTGTCCCATGTCCTCGAAGTGATGCTGGAGGAAGGGATGATGGACTTCGTGCGGATCGATCGGGAGCTCAGACATCCTGGGTCTCTCCCATGGCCTTCATCATGCCGACGTAGTCATACGCTTCCCACGTCACGGTCGGCGTCTCGCGGAAATTGTCCTTTGGAGGGGGAGAACTGGTGGTCCACTCGAGGCCGACGGCGCCCCACGGATTCGGTCCGGCCTTCCGCCCGAACCGGAGCGACCAGAGGAGGTAGATGAGCGGCAGCAGATAGCCGACGCCGAGCACGGAGGCTCCCGCTGTGGACATGACGTTGAGGACCTGGAACTCGGGAGCATAGGCGTGATAGCGGCGCGGCATGCCGAGATAGCCGAGGATGAACTGCGGGAAGAAGGTGAGGTTGAAGCCGACGAAGATGAGGCCTGCGGCCACTCGCGCCCACCACTCCGGATACATCCGGCCGGTGATCTTGGGCCACCAGTAATGGATGCCGGCCATGTAGGCCATGACGGCCCCGCCGACCATGATGTAGTGGAAATGGGCCACGATGAAGTAGGTGTCGGTGACATGGACGTTGAGGCCGAGGGCCGCGAGAAAGAGGCCGGTCAGACCGCCGACGGTGAAGAGACCGATGAAGCCGAGGATGTAGAGCATGGGGGTCAGCAGAGCGACTGAGCCTCGGTAGAGCGTTGCGGTCCAGTTGAAGACCTTGATGGCGGAAGGGACGGCGACGAAGTAGCTGAGGAACGAGAAGATCATCGCCGAGTAGATGGAGATGCCGGCGACGAACATGTGATGGGCCCAGACCAGGAAGCCCAGGAAGGCGATGGCCAGGCTGGAGAAGGCCACGAACTTGTAGCCGAAGATCTTCTTCCTGGTGAAGGCGGCGATGACTTCACTGGCCACGCCCATGGCCGGCAGAATCATGATGTAGACGGCCGGATGGGAGTAGAACCAGAAGAGGTGCTGGTAGAGCAGAGGATCACCGCCGAGTGCGGGGTCGAAGATGCCGACGTGCAGCACTCTTTCGATCATGAGGAGCACCAGGGTGATGGCCAGGACCGGTGTGGCCAGAAGCATGACGATGCTGGTGGCGTAGAGGGCCCAGACCATCAGCGGCAGCCGGAACCAGGTCAATCCTGGAGCGCGCATGCGATGGATGGTGACGATGAAGTTCAAACCGGTGAGGATCGATGAGAAGCCGGTGATGAAGGCCCCGAGGGTTGTGGCGAATACGTGAGTGTTCGAGTATTGGGTGCTGAATGGCGTGTAGAACGTCCAGCCGGTGTCGACGCCTCCGGCCACGATCACATAGAGGCCGAAGACGGCACCGATGATGTAGAGATACCAGCTGAGAAGATTGATCTTCGGGAAGGCCAGATCCTTGGCTCCCAGCATGATGGGAAGGATGAAGTTCCCCAGCACCGCCGGAATGGACGGGATGAGAAAGAAGAAGATCATCACGATGCCGTGCAGGGTGAAGAACTTGTTGTAGGTATCGGAGGTCAGCAGATCGCCTTCCGGCGTGAGGAGCTCGATGCGCATCATCATGGCGAAGAAGCCGCCGATGAAGAACATGACCGTGATGGAGATCATGTAGAGGATGCCGATGCGCTTGTGGTCCCGGGTCAGGAGCCAGGAGAAGATTCCGTAGTCGACATTCAGGTAGTTGCGCGTACCGGCCGGCTCGATGAACCGGACGTCGTGCAGGGTGTCGGTGGTCACTGTCATGGGTTGTTCCTCTTGTCCGGCTGCCCGGCCGTGGCGGTGGTGGCCGTGGCGGCCGGAGCTGGGGGCGCTGCTGTGCCGCTGGGCGTCGACCCTGCGCTGGTGGCAGAGCGAGGCGACTGGACCGCGGGAACCCCTCCCGGAACCACCGGTTTGGGGAGCGCCTTCACGTAGGCGATCAGCTTGAGCAGGTCCTCTTCATTCACCTGCCCCTGGAATGTCGGCATGATGGGCTGGAATCCGCGCACTACCTTCGCCTGGGGGTTGAGGATCGACTCGCGCAGGTAGTTGTCGTCGGCGGTAACGACCGATCCGTCGGTCAGCTGCACCGGCGTTCCGAAAAGACCGCCCAGAACCGGGCCCCTGCCGGTGGCGTCACTGGTATGGCATGTGTTGCAGGCGTATTTCTGGAACAGGATCTCTCCCTGCGAGGCCAGAGATCCTTCCGATCCCCCGGCCAGCCAGCGCTGATAGTCGGTGGGCTGCATGACTTCGACCCATCCGATCATCCCGGAATGGAGCGTACCGCAGTACTCGGCGCAGAAGAGATGGTAGCGCCCCACGCGCGTGGCCTGGAACCAGGCGGTCTTGTAGCGATTCGGCAGGACGTCCTGTTTGACCCGGAAGGCCGGCACGAAGAAGCTGTGAATCACGTCCTCCGAGGCCATGGTCAGACGAATGGGACGGTTTACCGGGACGTGCAGGGTGTTGATCTCGCGCTGGCCCCCGGGATGCTGGAACTTCCACATCCATTGTTTGGCTGTGACGTAAACGTCCAGAGCATCGTCGGGCACACGGGCTTCCGTGAAGTAGAGACGAGCGCCCCAGAGGAAAATGAACATGAAGATGAAGAAGGGAATGATGATCCACGCAGCTTCGAGGAGTGGCCCCGGCTCCCCTTCCTGCGGAATCTCGTTCTCCGGCGTGCGGCGGTACTTGAGGGCCAGATAGAAGATCAGGATGAAGATCAGGAGCGTCATGAAGCCGGAGAGGGCACAGAGGAACAGATAGAGCGCGTCGACGTCGCGAGCGACGGTCGAGACCTGTTCCGGAAAAAGGGGAAAAGCCGTTGGCATCATCGCTGTTGGTCTCGCACTGGATACTCGAGCGGGATTTGCGTCATCGTGCCGCTCGCCGCTCACGACGGATCATGAGGAAGATGAAGCCGCCGAGGCTCAGCATCGTTGCCACTCCCCCGGCGCGGACGTAATTCATGGCAATCCTGCTGTACTTCCCGGTGGCCGGATCATAGTGATAGCACATGAGAAGCACGGCGTCGGTCAAAGATCCGATGTGGCCGGCGGAGGCTTCGACCAGTCCGAGACGGATATCGCGGGGCTTGTACTCGAAGCCATAGAAGTAGCGTGAGATCCTGCCGGACGGCGTCAGGATGATGAGGGTCGCGCCGTGAGCGTACTGGTCGATCTTCGAGTCATACGCGTAGTAGAAACCGACCGAGTCGGTCAGGGCGCGGATCGATGGCTCGCTGCCGGTGAGAAAGTGCCACCCGCCGGCCGCCCCCGGCCGCCCATAGCGCTTCACGAATTTCGCACGCCGTTCCGCGGCCTCGACCGGCGTGTCGCGCGGATCGAAGCTGACCGTGAGGACGTCGAACTCCTTACCGATGTCGAACTTGAGCTCCGTGAGGGAGTTCGTGAGGCCGTCGGTGACGATGCTGCAGAGCATGGGACAGCGGTAGTAGACGAGATTGAGAATGACCGGCTTGCCGCGGAAATAGTCGCGCAGATGGACGATCCGTCCGCTCTCGTCCCGGAACTGGAGGTTGAGCGGCACCTGCTGATCGAGGCGCTGATCGACGGCTACCCTGCCCGGAGTGCGGGGCGGCGTGGTGGAGGGCTGGGCGACGAGTGGCGCGGCGAAGGCGAA
>JADGNX010000357.1 GCA_017883265.1 Thermoanaerobaculia bacterium | reverse complement strand
AAGGACAACCTCGTCCTCACCGAACGAGAGGGCTTCGCCATCCCGAACGTGCAGGCGCTCCGCGCTCTCGAGCCGTGAGCGGCGGAGTCCGCTCAAGTATCCGGCATGTACACGGTCTGCACCTTCCGCCTCGCCGATGCGGCTGGGATTCCCCTGCTCCATCTCGTGTCGCGTGGCTTTGTGGTGAATCGCGCTTGCGGCGTGGAGCGTCACTTTCCTGGGCCTGCTGCGCGCTCTCTTCCGGGGGGCGGGCCGGGCACCGACCGCCAGTTGAAGGCCGCTGCGACACTATCTCAACTTCGTATGACGTCCGTCATGTCCTCCGCGTCACCGCGGCACGACAATGGGCTCATTACGGAGGAACAAATGACCACGACAGTGATGACCACGACAATCGACTTGACCGAGCGGACCGTAGGCGACATCGCCGTCGAGATGCCGCTGTCCATCCGGGTGTTCGAGGCCTGGAAGATCGACTACTGCTGTGGCGGTCGTACGTCGCTGACCGACGCCTGCGCCGCGGCCGGAAAGAGCGTTGCTGCCTTCGTCGCCGAGCTCGACTCGTTGACCACGGTTCCCGAAGCTGCCTCGCGAGATTGGCAGGCGGACACGCTCACCGCTACGGCTGCCAGAATCGTCGGCACGTACCACAACTACACGCGCGAGGAGCTACAGACGATCACCCCCATCGCACAGAAAGTACTGGGCGTCCACGGAGAACGCCGGCCGGAGCTGGCTGAAGTGGTGGCCCTGCTGGGGGAGCTCACCGCCGACCTGCTGCCGCATATGCTCAAAGAGGAGCAGGTTCTCTTCCCGTACGTCGACCAGTTGGAGGAGGCTGCGGCGGGCCGTCGTTCCGCACCGACGCCCTTCTTCGGGACGGTGAAGAATCCGGTGCGTATGATGATGGCCGAGCACGATCGAGTCGGCGAGCTGCTGGCCCGACTTCGCCAGATCTCGGATGACTTTACCGCGCCCGAGACCGCGTGCTTCAGCTACCGCGAGCTGTATCGGCGTCTGGCGGAACTGGAACTGCGGACGCACGAGCACATTCACGTCGAGAACAACTTCTACTTCCCGGGCGCCGTGGCGCTCGAGGATCGCGCCGGCCAGCCGAACACGTTGGTGGATGGCTGCGGGACGCATGGCTGCAACCACTGACAAGCCACGGATGGGGCGCGCCGTCAGGATTCAATGGCGCGCCTCATCAGGCCGCGGATCGAGTCAGCACAAGACGTAACGTATATGGCCGCCGAGCTGCACGACTTGCTCTCACGCGATCATGAGCGTCTCGACGCTCTGCTCGCGGCCTGCGTGCCGACCGTTGATCCGGAAGCGTACGACGGATTCCGGCGGGGCCTGCTTCGGCACATCGCGATCGAGGAGCGCGTGCTGTTCCCGCTCCTGCGCCAGTGGCGTGATGTGACGGAACTGGAGCGGCAGCTCCATCGCGATCACGCCGCATTGGCCGCGCTTCTCGTGCCGCCTCCGTCCCGGGCAGAGATCGATCAGATCTCCGCAATTCTGCAGGTGCACAATGTGATGGAAGAGCGAGGTGGCGGGCTGTATGAAGTGATCGAAGATCTCTCGGGTGGAGAGCTGGCCTCGCTCATGACCCGAGTCCATGCCACCCCCCCGGTGCGTGTGGCACCGCACGCCGATTCGCCGATCGTGCGGCGCACCATCGAACAGCTCGTGCGCCAGGCCGAGGAGGGCCGGCGACCGATGAGGCCTTTGTAGAATTGCCACCCGGTTCGTTCGGGTATCGAGGGCTTACGGATACTCATTATTTTTCGCCCATGCACTCCTCAATCCTGGCGAGGAGCTCGTCGAGGTCAAACGGCTTCCGGATCTTGCTGTGAATTGCCGGGCTTTGCAGTCCCTGAATAATCTTCTCTGATGCCGCAGACACGACGATGACGCATTTCCTATGGGGGGTTTCCTTCTCCAGTTGCGCGAGGACTTCAAAGCCGCTAACCCCAGGCATCATCAGGTCGAGAATCACGGCGTTGTAGTTGGCTTTAGCCAATGCCGCAACGGCCTCTGCTCCGTTGCCCGCAAAGTCGACTTTGTGACCAGCTCGCGCAAAAAGTACTCGGAGTAGCCCACGGATGCCTTCGTCATCATCGACGACGAGGATTCGACCAGGTGCGCTCGAGGATCTAATGGCCGGCATTCTACAAATTGCAATGACGCAAAGCAACGAAGATTTCTTACGATGCGCGCAATACCTGTCGCTGCTCACGCAGACGACTCGCTCACGGTGGCGATGAGTCGTTTCGCCAGGACCTCGTTCGAGCAAGGCACCTCCCCGCGCGTTAGCGCCTGCGAGAAACTCCGAGCTGCGGCGGCCGGAGAGCGGCGTAGCGGAAACGACTGGAAACGATTGTATCCGCGACCCTTCCCGTTCAGAATCGCGCCGATGGCTGACGAACGGATCGTATCGGTCGAGGTGACGCGTGTGACCGCGCAAACGTCCTCGCAGGACACGGACGTTCTGGCGGTGGAGGAGCCGCTGGAGATCCGCGTGGCCTGGGAGTTGAGCGGCGAGCCGCGGGAGAAGAATATCGCCGTGACCATGCGGACACCGGGGGACGACGTCGACCTGGCCATCGGATTCCTCTTCACCGAGGCCCTTCTTCGCTCGCATGAGGAGATCGATTCAGTGCGTCACTGGGGCTCGCCGAACGTGATCCGTGTGGCCTTGCGCCCCGGGGTAAAGCTCGACGCCGGGAAGCTCGATCGACACTTCTATACGACCTCGAGCTGCGGGGTGTGCGGAAAGACTTCGATCGACGCACTGCGCGTCACCGCATGTCCGCTCCCGCCGAATCCGCCGGTCATCGATGCCGCGGTGGTACACCGTCTGCCGGCGGTGCTGCGGGAGAAGCAGGCCACCTTCCACTCGACCGGGGGAATCCATGGAGCCGCGGTGGTCGACCTGGAGGGCACTCTCATCCGACTTCGGGAGGATATCGGGCGGCATAACGCTGTTGATAAGGTCATCGGCTCGCTCTTCCGGGAAGGAGCGACCCCGCTATCGAATACGATTCTCATGGTCAGCAGCCGCGCCAGTTTCGAGCTGGTGCAGAAGGCGGTCGTCGCCGGCATCCCCGTCCTTGCATCAGTCGGCGCCCCTTCCTCCCTGGCCGTCGACCTGGCACGAGAATTCGGCCTGACGCTCCTCGGCTTCGTCCGCGACGGGCGGTTCAACGTCTACGCAGGTGAAGCAAGAGTGAAGGGTGAAGGGTGAAAGAAGAAGGGCGACGGACGGTTTTCACACTTCACACTTCACCCTTCACTTTTCTTACAAGGCCGCACCTCGCCTTCGCGGTGATAGCCTCTCTGGCCGGCGTCGCTTACACGTTCGTGACGCCACCATTTCAAGTGCCCGATGAGGTCGGGCACTACTGGCGTGCGGCCTCGATCGGCGAGGGAGTGATCGCTCCCGGAACGACGCCGCGCGGTTCCGCATCGGAACTGCCGAAAGGTGTCCGCGATTTCGTTGCCGCCACCTGGTTTGAGTCGGGTGGAAGCGCGGAATCGAAGTTCCAGCCTGAGCGATGGAGCGCCGCGTGGAAAATCCGCCTCGAGAAGGATCGGCCCGTCCTCGTTCTGTTTCCCGCGCTCTATACTCC
>JADGNX010000009.1 GCA_017883265.1 Thermoanaerobaculia bacterium | reverse complement strand
AAGGGGGTCGGCGCGCTCTTCGTCCGTCGCGGCCGCCGCGTCGAGCCGATCACGATGGGCGGCGGGCAGGAACGGAACGTCCGCTCGGGCACGGTGAATGTTCCGGGGGTTGTCGGCATGGGTGCGGCGCTGGAGCTTTGCGCCGCTCTGATGGCGGACGAGATCGGCCGGCTGACAACGCTCAGAAACAGGCTCTGGGACCGGCTGGTGGCCGAGATCTCCGGGATCGAGATCAACGGTCCGCGCGAGGGTCGCCTGGCTGGCAACCTCAACGCCAGTTTCGCGCGGCTGGAGTCGGACGCTCTCATCATGGCCATGCGCCGGTTTTCACTCTCGTCCGGATCGGCCTGCAGCTCGGGCGACCGCGATGTATCGCCGACGCTCAAAGCCATCGGCTGTGACGATGCGCGGGCCTTCAGCTCCATCCGCTTCGGTCTCGGGCGGTCGAACACCGACCAGCAGATCGACCTCCTGGTCGAGGACCTCAAGCGAAGTGTTTCCCGGCTGCGGGAGATATCAGCGGCATGAGCGACGAAGCGCGGATTCTCCTGGTTGACCAGTCGCGTGGAGCACTACTCTTTCAGGAGACCCTCTTGCGGCGCCGCGAGAGCGTCGTCTCCACAGCGATGACGGCATCCGAAGCTCTGGCCCGAGCCATCAGCGAGCAGCCCAAGCTGATCATCTTCGGCTATGACCTGTTCGACATGACTGGCCCGGAGTTCTGCCGCGAAGTGCGAGCCAACGAGCACACCCGCACCGTGTCCTTGCTGCTGGTGGGAGAGCGCTCGGCTCCCGAGCAGGTCGACCTCTGCATGGCCGCTGGCTGCAACGACTTCGTCTTTCGCCCTCTCGATCGCCGCGAGCTCGATGCCAAGATCGACAAACTGACCAACATTCCGGTTCGACGCCAGCTCCGCACCATTACCCGGATCGAGGTATCGCTCGAGAAGAACGGCCGTTTCATCGTCGGCCGCAGCCTCAACGTCTCTGCCAACGGCATGCTGCTGGAGGTTGAAAAGTCGCTCTCCGGAGAGGGAGTCGTGCGCGTCCATTTCTACCTTCCTGGCGACCCGATCCCGCTCAATGTGGAGGCCGAAGTGCTGCGCGCCGAGTTCGCCGGCAGCACCCCGAAATACGGAATCCGTTTCATGACCATCGCCGATCCGGAGCGCGAGCGGATCGAGGCCTTCGTGCAACGTCTGCGGTCCCGGGAGCACCTCTGATGCGCCACCAGCTGCGCGAGGCCGTCGACGAAACCATGGCAGAGGAGTACCTCAAGGCCCTGACCCTCTTCCACGAGTATTACAGCACGGACGACATCGCGTCGATCAGCTCGACCATCGCCGCAACCGGCCTCTCGTATTACGGACTCTGTGTCGCCATGATCGAGAAGAAATACAAAGCGGCCATCGACCTCTGCAAAAGGGCTATCGAGTTGCAGTTCTACAACGGCGACCATTACGCCAATCTGTCGCGCGTCTACCTCGCCGCGGGCCACCGGAAGAAAGCGCTGGAGACGGTCGAAGCAGGTCTCAAGCTTGACCCCGATCATGAGGGTCTGCTCGCCGCGCGGCATCTGGTAGGCGTTCGAGCCAAGCCCGCTGTTCCGTTCCTCGATCGCGCCAATCCGATCAATGTCACCCTCGGCCAGTCCCGGCACGCGAAAAAGGCGGAAGAGAAACGAAAGAAGCCGACCGTGAAAGAAAAGAGTGAAGAGTAAAGGGCGAAGAGTAAGAAGAATGACCTTCACTGTTACTCTTCACTCTTTATAAGTTCGTGCCAGATCGGCCGGATCGGCGCCTCTTCGGAATGCGGCGATGATCCGCCAATTCCTTGCCGCGGTCCGGAGGACGCCGAGGCGGAGAAAGCGGCGGCCCGACGTTCTTACCGCCGCTGGGAGAATCACCGTGCGGCCCCGTCGACGCATGCGGGCGGCCATCTCGTAGTCCTCCATCAGTGGAATCTCCCGAAAGCCCTGCTCGGCCAGGAAACGATCGCGACGGATGAATTGGGCCTGGTCGCCCCAGGGGCAACGCGTGAGTCTCGTGCGGGCGTTGATCATGAATGCCGCGATCCGAAGGGATGCCTTCTGCTCGGTGAATGAGATTCTGAATCCTCCGAAGTTCGCTGTTGTCAGCGCAGCTTCAACCATGGCTGCGGCCCCGGTCGGAAGGAGGCTGTCGGCATGAAGAAAGATGAGGTGTGGAGACTTTGCCTCCGCTGCCCCCTGATTCATCTGGGCCGCACGCATCGTTGACCCGGTCAGGACACGAGCGCCCTCACCAGCGGCGATCGTTGCCGTTCGATCGCTGCTGCCGCCGTCGCTGACAAGGACTTCCACGGCGCCGGCCTGAAACGCTGACCGGATCGCCGCAGCGATCGCAGACTCCTCATTCAGCGTCGGGATGATCACGCTGACTCCTTGCGCCATCAGGCCGATGGTAACCTACGGCTGACGGGCCAAGCGCGCTCCGTTCCACGATGACCTCATTGGTGAATCCAGGGTGAAGTGTTATGTGCTGATCGGTGGCCGTTCGAGCCGCATGGGTCAGGCCAAGGCC
This sequence comes from Thermoanaerobaculia bacterium, assembly GCA_017883265.1. GTDB lineage: Bacteria > Acidobacteriota > Thermoanaerobaculia > Gp7-AA8 > Gp7-AA8 > JADGNX01. The sequence continues at coordinate 26,146 of JADGNX010000009.1, read as the reverse complement.
GGGATCCGGCTGGCAGGACGGACCTTCCTCGAGCGCGTCAGCGACGCCGCCCGTCCCGTCTTCGATGAGATCGTTGCGGTCGCACGTGCGGAGGGTGGCGAGGAGCTTCCGGAGGGGACGAGAATCATTTTCGAGTCGCCGCATCCGGAGGAAGGACCGGTGTTCGGTCTGATCCGGGCCCTCGAGGATGCCGGCGAGCGGAAGGCCTGGATCTCGGCGGTCGACTATCCTCTGCTGACGCCCGATCTTCTGCGCTTTCTGGCAGGCCGGTTCGAGAGCTCCAGCTCGCTGGCCCTGGTGCCTCGCTGGAACGACCGGGTGCAGATGCTCTGCGCGGGATACTCGGGCGCGATGCTACCCATGATTCTCGGGCGCATCTCCATCCGGCGCTACGATCTTCGTGGTGTAGCCGATCCCCAGTGGACGACGATCGTCGATGAATCGGAGCTGCGGCGGATCTTCGCCGGGGAGCCGCTGCGCAACGTGAATACACCGGAAGATCTGGAAGAGGTGAGGCGAATGGTATGAGTGATGATCCAAATCAAAAGAAGGGAGAGTTCTCGCACCTCGCAGCCCATGGCGGTATCTCGATGGTCGATGTGGGGGCTAAGGCCCCGACCTCGCGGGAGGCTGTGGCCGAGGCCATCGTCCGCATGTCGACGTCGACGTTGCAGAAGCTGATCGATCGTGCGCTCCCGAAAGGCGATGTCCTGACCACGGCGCGGGTCGCGGGCATTCTTGCGGCCAAACAGACGTCGTCGCTCATTCCGCTGACGCATCCGCTCTCGATCAATTACATCGCGGTCGACTTCGAGGCCGACGCCGAACGCGGGACGATCGCCGTCCGGGCTACCGTGAGGTGCGATGGGAAGACCGGCGTGGAGATCGAGGCCATGACCGCCTGTGCCATCGCCAGCCTGACGATTTATGACATGTGTAAGAGCGCCGAGAAAGGGATCGTTATCGACTCCCTCCAACTGGTCCGCAAGAGCGGAGGGAAGAGTGGAACATACGAAAGAGTGAAGGGTGAGAAGAAAGAGTGAAGGGTGAGAAGAAAGAGTGAAGGGTGAAGGGTGAAGGGTGAAAAAAGGGAGACGAAAGCGGCTTCTGCCTCTTTCACCCTTCACTCTTCACCCTTTCGTTACGGTGCCCAGGGCGGTCGCGTCGTGGTGGCCGGCGTCTTCGAGGCCGCTTGCTCCACGGCCTTGTCTGCTGAGACGAGCTGTTTGCGCATCGTTCCGATGATTCGCTGGTCAGTAGCGATGGCCAGATCGGTCAGTTTCTGACGATCGCCGAAACCGGAGAATGCCACCACGAATCGATCGATCCTGAAGGCTACGGCGCGTCCGAGATAGCGATCCTCGGCGGTGAAGTTGTCCTCTCCCAGATTGGGGATCGGATCGAGCAGCTTCCCGTTGTGGACATAGGCCGATCGATACATGTCCATGATCTGAGCGGCCGCGGCACGGCTGGCGGCCGGAACGACGAGGCCTTCCGCCGGCTGGCCGCCGGAGTCGAAGGTGGCTTGAAATGAATTGCCGAGGAACCGTTGATGAAATCCCGATTCCGCGGAATACCGTTCGCTGTTCGGAACCCGCATCTGCTCGGGAAAGAAGCTGAATACGGCAGGTTTTCCCGGCGCCGGAGGCATCTTGTCGGCGATGAACGCTCCGAGAGCCTTCACCGAATCGCCGTTGCCGCTCCCGGTGATCCTGATGTAGTACGGCCCTCGCCAGATGTGGAGGGAGTGGGCTCGGACGAACGACTCATTCTGAATGTCCAGGAAGTTGATGCCGGCGACTTTTCTTGTCGAGTACGCGCCGAAAGCCTTCACGAAGTCAGGAAAGCGAAAGATCTCGGCGTTGGCGAAGCCGCTGCCGGCTGTCGCCGTGTACTTGCCGACGGTGAGGTCGACCACTCCGTAATCGAGGAAATGCTGGGCGTCGTGATCGAGGTAGGTCACGAGGTTGCCCGGGCGGAGGACCAGTGGATCCTCCTCCAGCCGCCAGCCAGGAGCCTCCTGCTGACGCGGGAGGAACTGCATGCTGGGCGAATCGATGGCCTCGAAGGTCTCCTTGACCGGCGGAGGCATCAGCGCATGGCGCGAGACCTTCCGGGCCGCTGAGTCGCAGCCGGCCAGTAGCAGAGCGAGAGCTAGGAGAGCGACTGCAGGAACTCGATCGTGGCTCGGACCCCGACTCCGGTGGCCCCTTTCCCGTCCCGACCGGTGTCGTGATCGGTATACGCGGTCCCCGCGATGTCGATGTGAGCCCATGATGGACAATTGACGAACTCCTTGAGAAACAGGGCGGCGGTGATGGCGCCGCCCCAGCGGCCACCGGAGTTTTTCATATCCGCCCATTCGCTGCGGATCGACTCCTTGTATTCATCCCAGGCGGGCAGGCGCCAGAGGCGCTCCCCGACGCGCTCTCCTGCAGTAATCAACTTCTGAGCCAGCTCATCATCATTGGAGAAGAGTCCCGAGCATTCGTTGCCGAGAGCCACTACACAGGCGCCCGTCAGAGTGGCGAAATCGATGAGGTGATCAGGCTTCAGTTCCGACGCGTAATGAAGCGCATCGCCGAGGATCATCCGCCCTTCGGCATCGGTGTTTACGATCTCCACAGTCTTGCCGGACATCATGGTGATGATGTCGCCCGGCTTGTAGGCGCTGCCGCTCGGGAGGTTGTCGGTGGATGGGATAACGCCGGTGATGCGCACCGGGAGCTCGAGCTGGGCCGCGGCCTGGAGGGTCCCGATGACCGCCGCGGCGCCACACATGTCGAACTTCATCTCTTCCATTTTCTCGGCCGGCTTGATTGAGATGCCTCCGGAGTCGAAGGTAATGCCCTTCCCGACGAGCGCGACATGACGCCGGGCCTTTTTCGGCGCGTACTCCAGCACGATGAATTTCGGCTCTTCGGCTGAGCCGCGGTTTACCGCCAGGAGTCCGCCCATCTTCAGCCGCTCGATCTCCTTGCGGCCGAAGACAGTGCACTTGATACCGCTCTCCTCGGCCACCTCCCGGGCCTTCGTCGCGATCCAGGTCGGCGTGACGAGATTGCCGGGTCCGTTTCCGAGGTCGCGCACTGTCCGTACTCCGCCGGAGATGGCCCTCGCTTCAGTTTGCGCTTTTCGGCTGGCCCGCGAGTCGAGAGCGGCTGGGGCGATGTAGGCGCAGTCGATCGGAAGGCGCTTCTCCTTCTTATCGGCGGTGACGTACTGGTCGTACTTGTAGTCCGCATGGCTGAGCAGATCCGTCATCAGCCGCGTCGTTTCCGCTTCACCGAGGTCCGGCAGAGAGTATGGAAAGACGACGGCGATGCGCCGGTCGCGCGATCGGCGCGCGATCTTGCCGATGGAGAAGGCGGCGGCGCGGGCTCCACGAATGGTCAGTTCCTTCTCTTTGCCGGCTCCGAGCAGAGTGAGCTTCTTCGGCTCTTCGCTGAGGATGGTGATCGATTCGTCGATCCGTCCGGAAAATGCCGAACCGGTGAGGGCCTTGCGAATGACGGCCTCCAGCGAAGGGGGAAGCGGCATCTCGCTCCGGCCATCCTCCACCTCCGCGATCACGACGAAAAGGTGATCGATTTTTGACGGTTTTGGGTCTCGAATGACTTCGACCTGCAAGGGGATGAACCTCCAGTTTGAGTTGCGGCGGATTGTAGCAGGGAGGGCACGTCGGCGCAGACAAGGAGCTGAGGGGTGTCATCAAGCTGTAATTGGCTAAGGTTGTGCACGAGCCGCAGCGATGCCGTATCGAATCCTGGTGATCGACGATGAGACAGCCATCCGGGAAGCGATCCGGATGACGCTCGAGTACGAGGGCTACAAGATCGACGAGGCCCGGTCCGGGCAGGACGGCATCGACCGCGCCGGGCGCACTCCGTATGACGCGATCCTCCTGGACATCAAGATGCCGGTTCTCGACGGTCTCGAGGTCCTCGATAATTTCAAGGCTCAGAAGATCAACTCCCCGGTGATCATGGTCTCCGGCCACGGCGACATCCACACGGCCGTGGAAAGCACCAAACGGGGGGCGTTCGATTTCCTGGAGAAGCCGCTCAACCGCGACAAGCTTCTGCTGTCTGTTCGCAACGCCATCCGCCAGAGTCATCTGGAAGCGGAAAACTCCGAGTTCCGGGAACGGGTCGAGAAGCAGTATCAGATCATCGGCGAGACGCCGGTCATCCGCGATCTGAAGGAACAGATCGAGCGGGCCGCTCCGACCAAGGCCACCGTGCTCATCACAGGGGAGTCCGGGACCGGCAAGGAGCTCGTGGCGCGCGAGATTCATCGTCGATCGCCGCGGGCGACCATGTCGTTCGTTCAGGTGAATTGCGCAGCAATCCCCGAAGAGCTGATCGAGTCCGAGCTTTTCGGACACGAGAAGGGCTCGTTCACCGGAGCCGTCCGCAAGCAGACCGGAAAGTTCATCGCGGCCGACGGGGGCACGATCTTCCTTGACGAGGTTGGGGACATGTCGCTCCGGACGCAGGCCAAGGTGTTGCGCGTCCTTCAGGAGGGAGAAGTCGAGCCTGTTGGTGCGTCTTCAGTGGTCAATGTCGACGTCCGGGTGATCGCTGCGACCAACAAGGACCTTACCGAGGAGATGCGCAACGGAAGGTTCCGGGAAGATCTTTTTTACCGGCTCAACGTGATTCCCATTCGCACCCCGCCGCTTCGCGAGAGGCACGGCGACGTGCCGGTGCTGGCCGACCATTTCGCCGCGCTCTTCTCGGCAGAGCACAATAAGAAGGCCAGACACTTCTCCGTTGCGGCCAGGAGAGCGCTCGAGCAGGCCGCTTGGCGGGGCAACGTCCGGGAGCTGAAAAACCTCATCGAGCGGCTGGTCATCATGGCGCCGGGCGATACGATCGATATCACCGATCTACCCGCCGAGTTCTTCCGAGCCCCGGCCGAGATCATCAGCGGGGCGATGAAGCTCTCCACGCTTCAGGAGTTCAAAGATCAGGCGGAGAAGGCGTTCATTCTGGCCAAGCTCCGCGAGTTCGGCTGGAACGTCTCCCGAACTGCCGAAGCGATCGACACTCCGCGCTCAAACCTCTACAAGAAAATCGAGCAGTACAACATCAAGAGGGAGGGTGGAGGCGCTCCGGTTGGAGACCCCGAATCACCCGAGCAATGAATGACCGCCCCATCGGGATCTTCGACTCCGGAGTGGGCGGACTGACGGTCTTCCGGGAGATCGCCCGCGTGCTTCCGCGCGAGTCGTTGACCTATCTGGGCGACTCGGCCCGCGTGCCGTACGGTACGAAGTCAGCCGAGACCATCATCCGTTACGCCCGTCAGGCGGCGAAGCACCTGGTCGATCGCGGGGTCAAGCTGCTGGTCGTGGCCTGCAACACAGCAACGGCTGCCGCCTTGCCGGTGCTCGAGCGGGAACTGACCATCCCGGTGATCGGAGTCATCGAGCCGGGCGCCCGGGCCGCGGCGGCGCGCACCGCGGGTTACGTCGGCGTCATCGCTACAGAGGGAACCGTGAGATCGGGCGCCTACGGAAACGCCATTCGCGCCGCGCGTCCGGGAACCGAAGTGGTGGAGGCAGCCTGCCCGCTATTTGTCTCGCTGGCCGAGGAGGGCTGGGCCAACACCTATGTCGCCAGGCAGGTTGCGGAGATCTATCTCAAACCTCTGATCGATCGCGGCATCGACACCCTCGTCCTCGGATGCACCCACTATCCGATCCTGCGGGCCACAATCGAGACGGTTGTGGGGGAGGAGATCGCCATCGTCGACTCGGCGGAGACGACCGCGCAGACCGTCCGATCGAAGCTGCTGGCCATCAAAGAGCAGGCAGGAGGCTCGAGTCCGGTCCAGCACTTCCTGGTCACGGATGCCGAGGAACGTTTTCAGCGGATCGCCGGGCAGTTCCTGGAGCAGGAGATCGGCTCCCTGGAGCTCGTCGAGCTGTAAGTCGTGTCGTGGTATCGGAGCGCCGTGCGGAGCGCTTCTGTGGAACGGCGGCCGCTTCGGCCGCCGGGGGGCGGGCGGCTGGCCCCATTTCTCGCGCCGAAAGCCCGAGAGCGTGATCCACTCGGGCGGCGAGGTGGTGAGGTGGCGAGCCTACTTCTTTCCCTGCCACTCGTCGACGAGTTTCAGGAAGTCGTGGAAGAGATGGAAGGAGTCGTGAGGCCCGGGAGCCGCCTCGGGATGGTACTGGACGGCCATCACCGGTTCGCTCCGGTGGCGGAAGCCCTCGAGCGTGTTGTCGTTGAGGTTGATGTGCGTGAGCTCGACGTCGGTAGCGCTGAGCGAATCGGGATCCACCGAAAAGCCGTGATTCTGCGCCGTGATCTCGACTCGGCCGCTTCGGAGATCCTTGACCGGATGATTTCCGCCGCGATGTCCGAACTTCAACTTGTAGGTCTGACCGCCGAGAGCCAGCCCCAGGAGCTGGTGTCCGAGGCAGATGCCGAAAAGCGGGATGCGTCCGATGAGCTTGCGGATATTTTCCTGAGCGTACGTCACCGGCTCGGGATCGCCCGGTCCGTTCGAAAGCACGACGCCGTCGAAGCCGCCGGCCAGGATCTCATGCGGATCGGTTCGAGCCGGGAAAACCGTAAGCTCGCACCCCTGATCAGCCAGCCGGCGGAGGATGTCGCGCTTGACGCCGTAGTCGTAGACGGCCACCCGCTTCCGCGGGCCGATGGGGGAATCGACGCCATAGCTCCTCTCCGTGGAGACGCGGTCGACCAGGTCGAGGCCTGCCATCGAGGGGGCGCTCCGTACGCTGGCGAGCAACTGCTCGTCGCTCTGCGCCGGATCGGAGCTGATGATTCCGCGCATGGCGCCCTGGTTGCGGATCCTCCGGGTCAGGGCGCGCGTGTCGATCCCCTCGATGCCCGGAACGCCGGCGGCGTCGAAGTAGTTTCCGATGGTCATGGTGGAGCGCTCGTACGACGGCTCGGTACAGGCTTCGCGCACCACGAAGCCGGAGACCTGCGGGGTGGAGCTCTGGCCGACCGGCTCCTCGATCCCGTAGTTGCCGATGTGCGGATAGGTCATGACCACGATCTGAAAGCGATAGGAGGGATCGGTGGCGATCTCCTGGTAGCCAGTCAGAGAGGTATTGAAGACGACCTCGCCGATGCCGGTGGCGGTCGATCCAAACGATTCCCCTTCGTAGAGAGTGCCGTCTTCGAGGAGCAGGCGCGCGCTAGTCATCCAATCGGATTATAGGGGATGCTCGTTTGATGGCGAAGGTTCGAAGCGGTCTCTGTGGAGGGGCGCCCGCTTCGGGCGCCCGCGCGCTGGCCCCATCAGCTTCCGAGTGAACCCGCGAGGTCTCGGCCGCTGGAAGGCCCGCACACCTCGCCTCGCATCTATCGGCGCCTCGTGGTCCGCGCCGTCGGCGTCGCCGACCAGGGCTCGTCGGGCCACGGATGTTTCGGATAGCGGCCACGCAGCTCCTTGCGAACGTCGTGGTAGGCGCTATTCCAGAAGCTGGCCAGATCGCGAGTGATCTGAACCGGGCGGCCATTCGGCGCGAGCAGCTCGAAGGTCAGCGGCACGCGTTCGGGACCGAGGAGCGGAGTGGTGGCGAGACCGAAGAGCTCCTGGAGCTTGGCCGAAGCGACAACGGCGTCGTCGCGATAGTCGAGCTCGGTGGCGCGGCCAGTCGGAAGGCGATAGCTCTCGGGCGCGAGACGGTCGAGCTCGCGACGGTCGGCGAAGTCGAGCGCGGCGGCGAGCGCGACACTTCCAACATCGCGCTTCCCGCGGACTGCACGCTGGATGACGCTGCCCCAGTCGATCTCCAGCCGCGCGAATCGAACGCGGCGCACGAGGCGGAGGTCCTCTTCCCGCAGTGGATCGTCGTGGCGTCCGCCGGGGTGCGCCGCAATGCGGCGCGCGATCTCCTCCGCCAGAAGAGCCTCGGCTGAGCCAGCTTCGGGTCGGACTGTCTCCTCCGACAGGATGAGCCGGTCGTACAGAACGCGTCGAACGCCGCGCACCGCGTCCTTCTCGAGGATGGCCTGGACCTCAATCGTCACGTCCGTCAGCCACTGGCGCTCGATCGCGCTGGCCACACGCACCAGAGCCTCCGATTTTCCATCGCGTTCCGCGGCCGTGATATCGAGAGCGATCATCAGGTCAGCCTCATGGACTCCGCTGTCGCGCGAGAGGACCGCGCCGTGGCCCGATGCCAGCTGCAGGCGCGGCGAGCCGCGCTCTCTGCGAAGGGCGACCCGATCGGGATAGCCGGCCAGAAGCGCCCGGAGCATGACCGACTCACTGCTTTCGGCGGAATCGGGGCCAACCCGACGATCGGCCGCCAGCGCTTTCGAACGCTCCTGCTTGCGACGGTCATCTGAAAGAAGGCCGCGTTGCCGAACGAGATCGCGCGCCACCGCTGTGATGTGCGGCATCCTTCGCCCGGCATCGGCGATGGCGAAAACGTCGGAGTCGGTGGTTGCGGCCATCCCCCGGCCCGGCGGCAGTCGCAGGCCTTCGCTGAGCGCCGCGCAGACCAGCGCGATCTCCTCGGAGAAGCGTCCCGCGAGCAGGACGCGAGCCAGTCGCGGATGAAGCGCGATCGCGCGCATCGAGCGGCCCAGCGGCGTGATGCGGCGGAAGTCGTCGATCGCTCCGAGACGGCGAAGAAGTTGGAGTGCGGCATCCAACCTTTCGCGAGGGGGAGATTCGAACCAGGCGAACGTGAGCGGGTCGCCTCCCCATGCGATGACGTCGAGGAGTGGCGCGCTGAGATCGACGCGCAGGATCTCCGGCTCGCGATGTGGCCGGAGCAGATCGCGAGCATCCCACAAACGGATGGCGCGTCCGGGAGCCGTCCGACCGGCTCTGCCGGCACGCTGCTCGGCCGAGTCCCGCGGCACGCGTTCGGTCTCCAGGCGATCGAGTGCCGTCGAGGTGTCATATCGGAGCACTTTGTGGAGTCCCATGTCGATCACGTCGGTCACTCCCTCCACAGTGAGAGACGTCTCCGCGATGTTCGTGGAAAGAATGACCTTGCGCATCGACGACGGCGCGAGCGCGCGGTCCTGCTCCTCGGAGCTCAGCGATCCATGCAGCGGCAGAACGGCGAAGGTAACGGCCGGCAACTGAGCGCGCAGTGCGTCGCGCGCCGCTTCGATCTCACGCTGTCCGGGAAAGAAGGCCAGGATGTGGCCTCCGTTTGCGCGCTTTGCGGCCTCGACGATGACGTTCGCTGGATGTCCGCCGGGCCGGTACTCGATCTCCACCGGATATTGCCGCCCGGTGATCTCGACGACGCCGGCATTGCCGAGGAATGCTGCGACGGCTGTGGCATCGAGAGTGGCCGACATGACGACGAGCGAGAGATCATTGCGCGCCTCGACGGCCTGACGGGACAGCGCCAGGGCCAGGTCGGCATGAACGCTCCTCTCGTGGAACTCGTCGAGCACGATGACCTTGAAATCGCTCAAGAGCGGATCCGATTGCAACCTGGCGGTCAGGATTCCCTCAGTGGCCACGAGGAGCGCTGTCTCGGCGGAGAACTTCCGCTCCATCCGGATCTGCCACCCCACCTCCCGCCCGATGGTCCATCCGCGCTCGGCGGCGATGCGTTTCGTGAGCGAGCGCGCCGCGACGCGACGTGGCTGAAGGAGAATCGTCTTACCAATCGCTGTGAGAGCTGGTGGTATGCGGGTGGTCTTTCCAGATCCCGGCGGAGCCACGATTACCAACCGTCGCTCGCGCCTCAGGCGATCGACGATGGCCTCGACGTACTCGTCAACGGGAAGGGGCGCTAGCACGAAAACGATACTGCCATAGTTGCCGCGCGAACCTTACGACACGACTTCTAGCGTCGGGGCCCGAGAGCGGGCCCCGCTCCACTCGGGTTCCCTGCAATTCCAACAGTTATCCGACCTTCAACGCGGCCTCGACCAAGGCGTGCTGCTGCTCTTCGTGGCGGTGGTGCGAGCCGGTGGCCGGGGAAGCGCTGATCGGACGTCCGACGTACTTCAGTGACTGTCCATCGCGCAGGTTTGCGTCGAGCCTCTCGTGGACGAACGGCCAGCCGCCCATGTTGCGCGGCTCCTCCTGCACCCAGACGATCTCGGTGGCCTGGCTGAACCGACCGACGGCCTCGGTCAGCATCGGCAGCGGGAAGGGATAGAACTGCTCGAGGCGGAGGATGGCCACATCGCGATTGCCGCTCTTATCGCGCGCTGCCTGAAGATCGTAGAAGACTTTGCCGGAGGTCACAATCACTCGTCTTACCGTCGAGCTGTCGGCCTCGGCTGCGAACATCGGGTCACCCAGCACCGGCTGGAAGCGGTCGTCGGTCAGCTCATGGATGGTCGATACCGCGGCCGGAAGCCGCAGCAGCGACTTCGGTGTCATCACCACAAGCGGCTTGCGCGGTTCATTCATCATCTGGCGCCGCAGGACATGGAAGTACTGCGCGGGCGTTGTCGGATAGACGACCTGCATGTTCCCCTCGGCGCAGAGCGTCAGGAATCGCTCCATGCGGGCGCTGGAGTGCTCGGGCCCCTGCCCTTCGTAGCCGTGCGGCAAAAGCAGAACCAGGCCGCTGTGCTGTCCCCACTTCTCCTCGGCGCTGGAGATGAATTGATCGATGATGATCTGCGCTCCGTTCATAAAGTCGCCGAACTGCGCCTCCCACGCCACGAGCGTTCCGGGGTCGGCAATCGAATAGCCATACTCGAATCCGAGGACGCCATATTCTGAGAGCAGAGAGTCGTAGACGGAGAAGTTCACAGCCGCCGTGGTGTCGACGACTTCCTTCTGAAGGGCGTTTTCGACTGTGAGGCTCTCCGAGTGCGGAGCGGAGGCGGGATGATTTTGGGCCAGAGTGTTGAGCGGCACCAGACCGTCGCCGGTGGCGTAGTCGAACAGCAGAGCGTGGCGCTGTGAGAATGTGCCGCGGCCGCTGTCCTGGCCGCTGAGGCGCACCCGGTATCCCTCGATCAGAAGCGTGCCGAAGGCCAGGAGCTCGCCCGTCGACCAGTCGATCGGCTCGTTGCCGTCGACCATCGCCAGGCGCTTCAGCATCAGGGCTTTCAATTTCGGGTGAATCGTAAAGCCGTCCGGAACGCTGGCCAGAGCGTGGCCGGCCTGCTGCAGTTGCGGAAGAGCCACAGCGGTCGCCGGTGAGGCTTCCTTCTGGTAGCCGGTCAGCTCTTCATCAGTCCAGAGCGAGTCTCCTTCCGGCGGCGGGATCGTCTCTTCGCGGGTGCGTTCGAAAGCTTCCTGCAGTTTGGCCTGGAAAGCGTCGAGCCACTCTTCGGCTTCCTTCGGATCGATGTCCGCTTTGCGCAGGAGCGTCTCCGTGTAGATCTTCCGCACCGAGCGATGCTCTTTGATCAGCTTGTACATCTTGGGCTGCGTGAGCGACGGCTCGTCTCCTTCGTTGTGTCCCCACCGGCGGTAGCAGATCATGTCGATGACCACGTCTTTGTGGAACTGCTGGCGGAATTCATAGGCCAGCCTCATGGTGCGCACGCAGGCTTCCGGATCGTCGCCGTTGACGTGGAAGATGGGAGCCTGAACGGCCTTGGCCACGTCGGTGGCGTAGACCGACGACCGGGCCGCTTCCGGGCCGGTGGTGAAGCCGATCTGATTGTTCACGACGACGTGAACCGTTCCGCCGGTCTGGTAGCCCAGGAGCTGGGAGAGGTTGAGCGTCTCGGCCACCACGCCCTGGCCGGCAAAGGCGGCATCACCATGGAGGAGGATCGGCAGGACGAAGGAGCGGGAGCGATCGTTGATCAGCTTCTGTTTGGCCCTGGCCATGCCTTCCACGATCGGATCGACTGCTTCGAGGTGGCTGGGATTCGAGGCCAGCGTCAGCTTCATCGTGGTGCCGTCGGGCGTCTGGTGAATGCCGTCGGCGCCGAGGTGGTACTTCACGTCGCCTGATCCCTGGGTGGTGTTGGGATCGACGTCACCTTCGAACTCGTGAAAGATCTTCTCGTAGGACTTGCCGAGAATGTTGGCCAGGACGTTGAGGCGGCCGCGGTGCGACATGCCGATGACCGCTTCGCCGACGCCGTCGTGAGCGGCCTCGGTCAGCAGATGGTCCAGCATCGGAATCAGCGTTTCTGCCCCTTCCAGCGAGAAGCGTTTGTGGCCGACGTATTTCGTATGCAGAAATCTCTCGAACGACTCGGCATCGTTGAGCTTCATGAGGATCCTGCGCTTGGTTGCGCCGTCGAGCGGCTGCGAGTTCCGCGAAGGCTCCATCCGATCCTGCAACCACTTCTTCTGCACCGGCTCCTGGATGTGCATGTACTCCGGCCCGATCTTGCCGCAGTAGGTCTCGCGCAGGGTGTCGAGGATGTCGCGCAGCTTGGCCTGCGGTTTTCCGCATAGACCGCCGCAGACGAAATCGCGATCGAGATCCCAGATCGTCAGGCCGTAGTACTGCGGATTGAGCTCCGGGTGATGACCGACGCGGTATTCGAGTGGATCGAGATCGGCCAGGAGGTGTCCGCGAACGCGATAGGCGTTGATCATCTGCAGAGCCGCGGCCGCCCGGGCCACGTCGTCCTCGGACGATCCGAGCCGGAAACGCTGCCGGTCGCGGGCCCACTGCACCGGCTCGTAGGGGATGCGGAGATCGCGGTAGATGTCGTCGTAGAAATTATCCGTCCCTAACAGGAGCTCGTGGATGCGGGCCAGAAACGCCCCCGACTCGGCACCTTGAATGATGCGGTGGTCGTAGGTGCTGGTCATAGTCATGACCTTGGAGATCCCGAGGTCGGCGATGACTCCGGGATCGGCGGCCGAGTATTCGGCGGGGAAGTCGATCTGTCCGGTAGCGATGATCGCTCCCTGCGACTGCATCAGCCGCGGGATCGATGAGATCGTCCCCAGAGTGCCGGGATTGGTGAGGGTGATCGATGTTCCCTCGAAGTCGGCGATCTCCAGCTGATTGTTGCGGGCCTTCCGCACCAGGTCGTTGTAGGCCTTGAGAAACTGGGAGAAGTCGAGCGTCTGAGCGTGCTTGATGCTCGGCACCAGAAGAGAGCGCGTGCCGTCCTTTTTCTCCATGTCGATGGCGATGCCTAGATTCACGTCGTCGCGGTCGAGACGCACTGGCTGACCGTCGCTCGAGGCGAAGGCCGAGTTGAGCCGAGGGAACTGGGCAAGGGCCTTGACGATGGCCCAGGCGATGACGTGAGTGAACGAGGCCTTGCTTTGCCCGGTCAGCGAAAGGTGATGATTGATGACGCGTCGGTTCTCTTCGAGGGCCTTCACCGGGATGTTGCGGACGGAAGTCGCCGTCGGGATGGTGAGGGAGGCCTCCATGTTCTGGGCGATCTTCGAGGCCGCGCCGCGAAGAGGATTCGAGGTCTGATTGGGGAGTGGTACGGGGGCGGGACGGGGTGCCGCGACGGGGGTCGGACGGGCGGGTGCCGGAGGAGGGACGGGAACCGCGGCGGGCGCCGCCGGCGGCGCACTCCAGATTGCTCCAGCCTGGCTGAGCGCTGCTACCTGTGGAATTGTCTCCACCGTCGTATCGGAGAGATCGTCCTCGGCGCTCGGCTCGTAATCCTGGAAGAACTCCTGCCAGCTGCTGGAGACCGAAGCAGGGTTGTTTCTGTATTTCTCGTAGAGCTCTTCGATGAAGGCGATGTTCGCGCCGTAAGACGAAGTCACAGACATTTCGAATCAGTTCCTTTGAACGGGGTGTTTTGCGCCGTCGATTTCACAACGGCATCGTCGCGCCGATCATTTCGAGGCCGGCAGGCCCGATTGAGCTGCCTGCCAAAGCCTCAGCCAGAACCAGAGGTCCGCAACATTTCTGCCCGGAGACACCGGTCGATTTCGCCGACACCGCACTGCAATCCTTCCACGACGGGCTCAGGCATTGTTGTCGTTGTCGTCATCCGGGCTGTGGCGGCGGTGCGCGGCACGCGGCCGCCGGGCGATTGTGTGTGACAACGCCGTGAGCCCAAGCCAGCCGAAGCCGAGGGCGAATCCGCCGAGAACGTCCGAAGGGAAATGGACGCCGAAGTAGACGCGCGAGAAGCCGACCGCCAGAATCGTGGTCATGGCCGCAGCGTGGGCAAATCCCTGCACTGCTGCCGACTCGTTCTGAACGAGATGATGGGTCACGATGGGATAGGTGGCGGCCGAGAGCAACGAATGGCCGCTCGGGAAGCTGTGCGACTTCGGCAGTCGGATGCGCCGGGCCAGCTCCTGTGGCCGCTGGCGCTGGAAGACGTTCTTGAGCGCCGTATTGATGATCATCGCACCGCCGGTGCTGACGATGACTGTCCACGCGTCTTCCCTGCGGCCTTTCCGCAGCATGGCCAGCGCGGTCAGACCGGCGGCCGTTCCGATCGCCAGGTGGGTGCCGAGCTGTGTGGCTCCCTCCATGAGAGCATGCATCGGTTCGTTATCGACCTGATGAACGACGTGCATCACAGCCAGATCGAACTGGTCGGCGTGTCCATCGACCACGCGATCGGCCTGCTGTTTGAAGAACCAGAAGGCGGCGGTGGCCAGGATGACTCCCCCGGTCGTTCCGATGGCCTGGGGGAGGAAGGTCTGCCGCCTCTTGCCTCTCCGCTCCACGGCAGGTTTGCTTCGATTTGCGCTTCGTTTCATCGTGCCGGATAGTAACTGAAAGTTGAGGTTCCGGCGTCCGAAACGCCCTGGACGACACCGCGCAGGTCTGAGGTTGATGAGCGTCAACGATGGCTCTTTGTCAGCTGCACGAAGTGGTACTCAGGCATAGCGCCGCAGCTCTTCCTGTAGAACTCGAGTGAGTCCGTCCACGGGATGATCACCCGCGAGAAACCACGGCTCCGCAGATCGGCGAGGGAGGCCATGAGCAGGAGGCGGCCGAGTCCACGGCCGCGCAATTGCCGGGAAACGCCGGTGGGCCCGAAGAACCCCAGGCCTCGATTGTTCGCATCGTGGGCGGCGAAACCGGCGATCGCTCCCTCATTCTCGACCAGGAACATCGTCGGTTCGTCCCGATCGAAGGCCGGCTCGCTCTCGAAGCGCCAGATCCGGCCGAACTCGCGCTCGATCCAGGCCAGTGCTTCAGCGCGCCTCGAGTGGCTGGCGCGAAAAGGAAGCCCCGGCTCCGGTCCGGATGACGGGATGGCCTCGAGGCTGGAAACGTCCGCCGCCAGATTGTCGGTCTCGTCGGAGCGCTCGTAACCGCGATGCTGGAGGAAGAGGAGCGTTTCTTCGTCCCCTTCGACCACCCCCGGCGTGAAGTAGTTGCCCGCTTCGGCCGCAATCACGATCCGCCGCTTTCTGCCAAGCGGCTCTTCCGCTGCGGCCAGCAGGGCCCCTCCGATTCCCCGACGACGAACCGCGCGCCCCACCGCAAGAATGCGGATCGCTTCGCCGCAAGTCACGACCACTCCGTGGATTTCTTCGTCACCGCCGACTGCGAGCAGGGTCACCGGGGGTCCCGTGATTCCCGGACCGAAGCACTTCTCCCGGGCCACGGCCGCAAGGTCATACGGAGCCTCATTCGCTCCGGGGAGAAAGCGGCGAATGGCGTCGAGATCGCCCGGCAGGGCCACTCGAATCGACAGACCGGCTGCGGAGAATGAATGCAAAATTGTCCCTGTTCGGGGCTGTATGACGATGCGACGCACGCTCCCGATTCTTGCCATTGTGCTTTTCGCCGCGGCGGCGTGCAATCGCGACGCGGCTCCTCGCGCTGCGGTCTCTGGCCCGGAAACAATCGCGAATCAGGCGGCGCCGGCGGCCAGGGAGCAGCCTGGACCGATCGACGGGTCTTCAACGGCTCTCGCATCGCCACCTGCCAGCACTCCGAACCAGCCACCACGCTCCGTAGTCCTGGCTGCTCCGGGCGCAGCTGGTATCGATCGGGCCTCGACCATTCTCGATTCGCGGTTCCTCTCCGATCCACAGGTGAGGGATGTCTACGAGAAAGTGCACGTGGTCGCCGATCGACTCGATAAGATGTATTGCTACTGCCACTGCCACGAGGAGATGGGTCATCGCAGTCTCCTGACCTGCTTCCAGGGTACGCACGCCGCGGAATGCACCATCTGTCTTCGCGAGGGATACCAGGCCTGGGTCGACTTTCAGGCCGGCCGCCCGGTGGAACAGACCCAGCAGGTTGTCGACGCCATGTACCATCAGGGGGCGCCCCCGCCTTCGCTGCCGAGTGGCGAGTGAACCCGCTGCAGGTGGAACCCTTTTCGCAACAGCGAGGGCCATGTCCGAGATCATTCGCTGTGCGTCCTGCGGTCAGGCCAATCGGGTTCACTCGCTGGAGAGTGGACAGAAGGTGGTTTGCGGTCGGTGCAAACAGCCGCTGAGTAAGGCCGGCGCCGAAGGCCATCCGACGGTCGCGACGGACGCGAACTTCGCCTCGATTGTCGGAGGCGGAAAACCGGTGGTGGTCGATTTCTGGGCGCCGTGGTGCGGGCCCTGCCGGACAATCGCGCCAGTCATCGAGGATCTGGCCCGCAGCCGCAGCGACGTTCTCTTCGCCAAGCTCAATGTCGACGACAACCCGTTGACCGCATCGCGCTTCAAGGTCAGCGGAATCCCGACACTGGTCTTCTTCCGCGGCGGGCAGGAGTCGGGACGGGTCGTTGGCGCGGTCGGACGCCCGCAGATCGAGACCGCCATCGGTCAGTATCTGCAATGAAGAGTGAAGAGTGAAGAGTGGACAAGGGACAATTCGTCCAGAGTGGTCCTTCGATTGCACTCTACGGAGCCGGAGGATCGTATGAGAAATGAGATGGTGGGCGCGGTGGTTCGGCGCGCGATTGAGCACCCCGAATTCCGCAAACGGCTGGTGGCTGATCCCCAGGAGGCTTTGCGCTCCCACGGCTTCGCACTGGAGTCGGCAGAGATGGACGAGATCGAAAAGATCCGCACTTCGCTGGCCGCGCATCAGGGTTCGGAAAGCATCGAGCAGCGTCTGATGAGTATCGCCGCGCAATACGGCGTCCATCCTCATCCATCCACGAGTTAGCCCCCTCTCACCATGCCGTCGCAACTGCCGGACCGCCGGCGGCGTGCACGGTGCGGCCATCTCCGGCCTCCTCTGGCGAAACTCATTCCGCTCCGGTGCGTCTCAGGAATGGTGAAATGTCAGCCGTTGTGCCGCCGGCAACGATCCGCGACGGCTGCCATCTGGCGTGTCCCCAGAGGAATTTGCGCTGTGACCAGAATGGTTCGAGCAGAAGCCTTGTCGCTTCAAAATCCGAATTTCCGAGTGGAGTCATCAATCCGATGAGCTTTGGATCGTCTGGACGTTTCCTGCTGGCCTGCGCGGTTGCCTGCGTGCTGATTCCCTCCTCTGTGCTGGCCTTCCCGGCGGCGCGAACCGACTCCCGCATGGTCTTCGATCCGTCGAGCGGACACATCGTCCTCTTCGGCGGGTCGACCCAATTCGATCAGGGAACCAATCATGCCTACGACCTCGATGACACCTGGGAATGGACCGGAGCACGCTGGGTAGAGCTCTATCCCTCGCCCGCCCCTCCCGGCCGCTCGGGCCATGCCATGATCTACGATACGGCTCGCAACCAGGTCCTCATGTTCGGTGGCCGCACCGGCGGGTCGTCGTATCTCAATGACACATGGGTGTACAAGGCCGGGGCCTGGACCAAAGTGCCCACGCCCTCCGCTCCGTCGCCGCGCCGCTACGCAGCCGCGGCCTATGATCCGCTTCGAGATCGCACCGTTTTGTACGGCGGCTCGACGACCGCGATTCCGCCCAACGCCTTTCTGGCCGTGACCACCAACGTCTACGATACGTGGGAATTCGACGGCACGACCTGGACGCAAAGGGCCGTAACGGCACCGATCCTCGTCGAGCCGACGCTGGCGTACGACGCCACCCGGCACGAGGTCCTCATGGTGGGGACCGACCTCAAGTTCAACACAAAGATGTATCGCTGGGATGGAGCCGCCGGAAGCTGGGCCGAGATCACACCGACGACCCTCCCGAAATGTGCCCTGTTCAGCTCGATGACTTATGAGACGGACAGCGGCAAGGTGCTCTTCACCGGCGGCCTCTGCGGCACCGGCGCGATCAACGAAGATACGTATGAATGGGATGGCTCGAACTGGACCCTCCTGGTTCCTCTGGCCACTCAGGGTCTCGTTTACGGCCAGGCCCTGGCCTACGACGAGGTCCGCCAGCAGGCGTTGATGTTCGGTGGGACTCTTCCGGCGACGACGATCCAGGCTACTCCGGCCAGGAGCACGACCCTGGTTTTCGTCTCCAATGCCTGGATTCCGACCGGGGTCTCGACCACGCCGACTCCTCGTTCCCGCTTCGTCTTCCAAAGCGATCCGGTCCATCAGGTGATCTGGATGTACGGCGGACTGAACGAGAGTGACTCCTTCTTCGACTTCTGGTCGTACGCGAACGGCCGGTGGACACCACTACCCCTCTCCCAGCCGACCGATCCGACCGGCTGCACCAGCCCTGCGGCCACCTTTGACACCGATCGGGGCAAACTGGTCATGGTTTGCGAGACCTCCGACGTCTTCGAGTTCGATGGCACTGTATGGAAAGAATTCGCAGCCTCCTCGTTCAAGACCAAGCCGCCGGTGCACAGCTTCAGCAGCGTGGCCTACGATCCCAACCTGAAGAAGACCGTGATGTTTGGAGGCTTCGACGGCACCAACACCTACTTCGACCAGACCTGGGTCTGGGACGGGGCGGCCTGGTCCGAGGTGAAGAACAACAGGCCAACATCGCGGATGCTGACCTCGCTTTTCTACGATCCGGTGCAGAAGAAACTCATGATCTACGGCGGCATCGGGCGTCTGACCACGCTCGATCGGATCACCCGCTATAACGATATGTGGTCGTTCGATGGCAGTGGCTGGACTAAATTGACGGCCCCGGCCACCGCCGGCGAGCGCTACGGCGCTGACACGGCTATCAATCCGGCCACCGGCCACGTGACCGTCTACGGCGGCATCCGGGTCGACACCGTCAACCTCCTCGACGTGCAGACATATGCCAGCGATCAGTGGGAGTGGGATGGCACGACCTGGACCCAGGTCAATACTCCGACCCAGCCGCCGGCACGAGAGAACACCGGCTATGAGATCGACCCGTCAACGAATCGGCTCGTGATCTTTGCCGGCTACGCAGGCTCTTATTTCTCTGACGTCTGGCAGCTCGATCCGACCGGATGGCATGTCCTTCCCGAATCCGCAGCGCGGCGCAGAATTGCTACATCGGTCCCACCTTCGGGAGCCACCGTACTGCCGGAGATCCCCACTGCCCGGTAGTGCGCGCCGGATTCGATTCGAGGAACGGACGGGAGACCGCCGCCCGGTGAGAACCTGTCGCGCAGATTGGTGGTAAGGTAATTTGCCCATGACTGAAACGGCGATTGCCCCCAACCTCTCTCGTGCCGTCGCTCCCTACCGGCGGGCTCTGGCCGACGCTCTCGAGCTGGCCATCCCGGTCGACGCGGTGGCCGCCGAAGAGCGCGCGGCCTCGCTGGCGAAACGCTCTCTGAAGAAGGATTCGAAAGTCTGGGGTCTCAAGCTCGCCATCAGCATGATGGATCTGACGACGCTCGAGGGGAAAGACACGCGCGGCAAGGTATATGCGCTCTGCCAGAAGGCGGTTCGCCCCGATCCATCCGATCCCGAAGTCCCGCCGGTCGCCGCCGTCTGCGTCTATCCGACCATGGTTTCTTTCGTCAAGTCGGCGCTCGGACAGAGTGGCGTCAAAGTGGCCGCCGTTGCCACCGGGTTTCCGAGCGGCCAGACCTTCCCGGCCATCAAGATCGCGGAGACGCGGCAGGCGGTCGCCGCCGGCGCAGATGAGATCGACATGGTGATCGACCGCGGCGCATTTCTCTCCGGCCATTACCAGCATGTCTTCGACGAGATTGCCGATATCAAGGAAGCCTGCGGTCCGGCTCACCTCAAGGTCATCCTCGAAACCGGTGACCTCGGGAATTACGATCAGATCCGGCGAGCGTCGATGATCGCCATGTTCGCGGGCGCCGACTTCATCAAGACCTCGACCGGCAAGGTAGGCGTGAACGCCACGCTTCCCATCACGCTGGTGATGCTCGAATGCATTCGTGATTTCTACCATCTGACCGGGAAGAAGATCGGAATGAAGCCGGCCGGTGGGATCTCGAATTCGAAGCTCGCGCTGGCCTACCTCGTCGTTCTCTATGAGACGATGGGGCCGGAGTGGATGACATCGGATCTCTTCCGGCTTGGCGCCAGCTCCCTGCTCAACGACATCCTGATGCAGCTGCGGAAGGAACGGACGGGCGCCTACCAGTCGGGTGACTACTTCACGTTGGACTAAGTGATGACCAGAAACGAAAAGAATCGTGAGACTCTCGAGCGCCTCGCTCCCGGACCGGCTTCTCCAGCCGTCATCAACTGGGAGTACTCGGCCTCGCTGGAGTCGACCGACCACGTCAGCATCGCGCCGCGCCACAATCTCTTCATCGGCGGCCGGTTCGTGGAGCCGCATTCGAAGAAATGGTTCTCGACGATCAATCCGGCGACGGAAGAGGAGTTGTCGAAGGTGGCCGAGGGCGACGCCGAAGATGTCGACAGGGCTGTGCGGGAAGCGCGCAGGGCTTACGAGAAGAGCTGGCGTAAGTTGAGCGGCACCGAACGCGCCAAGTACATCTTCCGCATCGCTCGCCTCATCCAGGAGAAATCTCGTGCTCTGGCCGTTGTCGAGACGATGAATGGCGGAAAGCCGATCAAGGAATCGCGCGACATCGACATCCCCCTGGCCGCCGCTCACTTCTTCTATTACGCGGGATGGGCTGACAAGCTCGAGTATGCCTTTCCCAACCGCAACGTCTCACCCATCGGAGTGGCCGCTCAGATCATCCCCTGGAACTTTCCGCTGTTGATGGCGGCCTGGAAGATCGCTCCGGCCCTGGCCGCCGGCAACACGGTGGTTCTCAAGCCAGCCGAAACGACTCCGCTCACCTCGCTGATGCTCGCCGAGATCATCCAGGAAGCTGGCCTGCCCCCCGGTGTAGTGAACATCGTGACCGGCGGCCCGGCAGCCGGCGCCGCGCTCTCCAGCCATCCGGGGGTCGACAAGATCGCCTTCACCGGCTCGACAGAAGTCGGCAAGCGGATCGAGCGAGCAGTGGCCGGCACCGGCAAGAGGCTGACTCTGGAGCTCGGTGGAAAGGCGCCAAACATCGTCTTCGAAGACGCTCCGCTCGATCAGGCGGTCGAGGGCATCGTCAACGGAATCTACTTCAACCAGGGACACGTCTGTTGTGCCGGATCGCGACTCTTCGTTCAGGAGTCCGTGGCCGAGCCGGTGCTCCGGAAGCTCCGTCAGCGCATCGGCACATTGCGCGTCGGCAATCCCCTCGACAAGAACACCGATGTCGGCGCCATCAACTCGCAGGCTCAGCTCGACAAGATCCGAGAGCTCGTTCAGAGCGGTACCGATGAAGGCGCCGAGATCTTCCAATCCTCCTGTTCTCTGCCCCAGCGGGGCTTCTGGTTTCCTCCCACATTCTTCAGCGGAGTCGCGCAATCCAGCCGGATCGCGCAGGAAGAGATCTTCGGTCCCGTCCTGTCTGTCCTGACTTTCCGGACGCCGGAGGAGGCCATCGAGCGCGCGAACAACACGCCTTACGGCCTGTCGGCCGGGGTCTGGACTGAAAAGGGCTCGCGCATCCTCAAGATGGCGCAGAAGCTGAGGGCCGGAGTGATCTGGGCCAACACCTACAACAAGTTCGATCCGACCTCGCCGTTCGGCGGATTCAAAGAAAGCGGATTTGGCAGAGAGGGCGGACTGCACGGACTCGCGCCGTATGTCATGCTCTCCTGAATGCAGTGGACAATGGATCAGGACAATTGACAGTGGAATCCCGCATCTCATTGGTTTTGATTGTCCATGATCCATGGTCAATTATTCATTGCTTATGGCACGTTTGAACGTACGGAAGACTTACAAGCTCTACATCAACGGCGAGTTTCCGCGCACCGAGTCAGGACGCTATTACCCGATCCACACGGCCACAGGAGGGGAGTTGCTGGCCAACGCCTGCCGTGGATCGCGGAAGGATCTGCGCAATGCGGTGCAGGCGGCACGCAAGGCGTTTCCGGCGTGGAGCGGCAAGACGGCGTACAACCGGGGGCAGATCCTCTATCGAATCGCCGAGGTTTGTGAATCGCGCGCCGCCGAGCTGGCGCGCGAGATTCAACTGCTGGGCTCGAGTGCTTCCGAGGCGGCGAAGGAGGTCTCTCGAACCATCGATCGCTGGGTCTATTACGCCGGCTGGAGCGACAAGTATCCGCAGCTTTTCGGTTCGGTCAATCCGGTTGCCGGGCCCTATTACAACTTCACGGTCCCGGAGCCGACCGGCGTGGTCGGCGTCGTTGGACCTGAGACGCCCGCGCTCCTGGGCCTGGTCAGCCGGATCGCCCCGGCTCTCGTCGGGGGGAACACCGTGGTGGCCATCACATCGGAAAGCCGCCCCCTTCCTTCCATTACCCTCGGCGAAGTCTTCGCCACGTCGGATATCCCCGCCGGCGTCGTCAATCTGATCTCCGGCATCAAGAACGAGCTGGTCCCCTGGCTCGCTTCGCATATGGACGTCAATGCCATCGATACCACCGGGGTGGACGAGAGCGAGCTTGCAGCCCTCGAGAAAGCCGCCGCAGAAAACGTCAAGCGGCTGGTACGCTTCGATGCTGCAGCGATCGGCTGGGATGACGCCCGCCGCTCGCAGTCACCCTACGCCATCGCCGAATTCCAGGAGATGAAGACCGTCTGGCATCCGATGGGGATGTAGCCCAAGACATTTCTGTCTGTACCGAGCGGCGCCCCGTTGCCGGCGGACAAACGTAGTGCCGCAGCGAACGCGCGCCGTCATCCCGAACGTGAGCCTGTAGCACAGACACTTCTTGTCTATGCGGTCATCCACGCGAGACGTAGCCCAGATGGCCGAATGGCGCACAGACAGAAGTGTCTGTGCTACAGCCGCCCTGCCCGTGGAAGCCCGGTTTTGAGAGAAATGCGCCCAGAGACGAAAATGCCCGCTCCCTGGCCGGGGGAACGGGCGTCAGCGCGCTAGAGTGCGCTGTCTGGGTCGCTGCAATGATCAGATCAGCGACGACTTCAATGTAGCTCCGCAATCGGAGTTCGTCACTACTGTTTTGCAAGATTCGACAACAAATCTTCCGTGGAGCGGACGCGGCCGAGGCGTGGAAAAATCGTCGTGAAGGCAAAGGCGTGAGCCTCGGCGGTGAACGCCGTCGTCGCATCTTCGACGAAGACGATGTCGTATCCCCGTTCCCAGGCGTCGCGGGCGGTCGATTCGACGCCGAAATTGGTGGAGATGCCACCCAGAACGATCGTCAAGATGCCCCGCCTGCGCAGCTGCATCTCGAGATCGGTCCCATAGAAAGCTCCCCATTGCCGCTTCGTCACGACCAGATCGCGCTCTTTCGGTCCCAGCTCCGGGACGATCTCGGACCAGTCCGCGGGCCGTTCTGCCGGCGGATTGGGAGCGTCGACTGGCTGTCGCAGCATGTCGGCGCCGTCGGGTGAGAAGGCTACGTGCACGAGGACGACGGGAGCACCGAGCTCCCGGAAGCGGCCT
The DNA here is from genome assembly GCA_017883265.1 of Thermoanaerobaculia bacterium. Taxonomy (GTDB): domain Bacteria; phylum Acidobacteriota; class Thermoanaerobaculia; order Gp7-AA8; family Gp7-AA8; genus JADGNX01. The sequence goes on along the minus strand of JADGNX010000009.1, from coordinate 2,576 downwards.
GCGATCCGCGCTGCCCGCGCAACGACGTCCTCAGCAGAGTGCGGCGCCGTCGGACGCCCTACGATTCCGCGCTGAAGGTCGATGAGAACCAGTGCTGTCGTCCTCGGGTCGAGGGTCGAGGCAGCCATCACTTCACCTTGGTCCCCGCTGGCACGGCCGGATCGACTGCCAACAGACTGGCTTCGCCGTCGATCGAGGCGGCCAGAACCATGCCGTTCGACTCGATGCCCATCAGCTTGGCCGGCTGCAGGTTCGCTACGATGACCACTTTCCGTCCGATCAGTTCCTCCGGCTTGTACTTCGAAGCGATGCCGGCGACCACGGTGCGCTCGGCGTCGCCTGTCCAGAGCGTCAGCTTGATGAGCTTCTTCGACTTCGGCACATTCTCCGCGGCCCGTACTTCGGCTACCCGCAGGTCGATCTCAAAGAAATGCTCGATGGAGACGCGCGTTGCGTCGGGCGGCATGGCCTGAGTCGTTTCCGCGGGCGGTCCGGAGTGGGGAGGAGCTGCCGTGCCTTGATCGGGTGCCATACCCGCCGCTGCGGTACTAGCCTCCGGTGAGGCGTTCTCTGCCACTGGTTTGTCGTTCATGAGCGATCTGACCTCCGTAGTGATGGCGGCGACGTACTGGGCCGCGTCGATTCGTGGAAACAGCGGGTCGGTAACCCGGACTGCAGCTCCGTTGGGAAGTGCTCCCCAGGCCAGCGCCGCAGCATCGATCGCGCCGGGATCTGCGCCCAGCCTCTCGAGCGCGGCGTGCGATTTGTCGGGCATGAAGGGTGCCGTCATGACGAAGACCAGTCGTAAGGCCTCCAAAGTGTTCCAGAGAATACGCGAGAGCTGGTCGTCGGCTCCGCTCTCCTTGAACCGCTTCCACGGCTCGTGGGCGACGATGTAGCCGTTGACCTGGTTGAGGAGCTTCCAGATCGAGTCGAGGGCGCGGTGGAAAGCCAGCTGTTCCATCGATGCCAGGTACTCGGGGACGATCTCTTCCGCGGTCTTCCTGAGATCGTTCGAATGGCATGGAGTCGGCGGCGTCTTCCCGCCGAAGTACGAGTCGCTCATCTTGATGGCGCGCGAGAGAGTGTTGCCGAGATCGTTCGCCAGATCGGAGTTGTAACGCGACAGGAACGACTCATCGGAGTAGTTCGAGTCCTGCCCGAAGACCATGTCGCGCAGGACGAAGTAACGGAACGGGTCCGCTCCGAACTGGTCGATGATATTCGTGGGGCGGACGATGTTGCCCGTCGATTTCGAGATCTTCTGGTTGTCGCGAAGCCACCAGCCGTGTCCCACCACGCTCTTAGGCGGCTGGAGACCGGCGGCCATGAGAAAGGCCGGCCAGTAGACGGCGTGGAATCGGATGATGTCCTTGCCGATCAGATGGATGTCGGCGGGCCAGTAACGGTCGAAGCGGGCGTGGTCGCCGCTGCCGAAGCCGAGAGCCGAGATGTAGTTCGTCAGCGCATCCATCCAGACGTAGACGACGTGGTCGGGATCGCCGGGGAACGGGATGCCCCAGGAGATCGCGGTCCTCGACACGGAGAGGTCCTTCAGGCCCGACTGTACGAAGGAGATCACCTCGTTGAAGCGCGTGGCCGGGCGGACGAACGACGGGTTGGCGCGGTAGAAGTCGAGCAGGATCGGACCGTAGCGCGAGAGTCTGAAAAAGTAGTTGCGCTCGTTTGTCCGCTCGACCGGATGGTTGTTCTCGTCGCGTCCGTCGACCACCTGCGAGTCGGGGACGAAGGTCTCTTCGTTGCTGCAGTACCAACCGGTGTGCTCCCCGAGATAGATGTCGCCGGGATTGCGCTCCTGAATCCGCCGGATCAGTTCGTAGACGCCGAGCCTGTGCCGGGCCTCAGTGGTGCGGATGAAATCGTCGTAGCTGATGTTCAGGCTGGCCCACAGCGCCCGGTGATGAGCGACTACGCGGTCGGCCAGCTCGATCGGGGAGATTCCTTCACGGGCGGCAGACCGCTCGATCTTCTGACCATGCTCGTCCGTCCCGGTGAGAAACCAGACATCATCGCCCATGCGGCGCCGGTGGCGGGCGATCACATCGGCCACCACGTTCTCGTACATGTGCCCGATGTGCGGCAGATCGTTGACGTAGTGGATGGCCGTAGTGATGTAGAAGGGTTTCATCAGTTCACTTGTCGTGGCTGGAGATCCGCGTGAGCCACGTCGCGCCGGTCTTCGCGGAGGGCGGATTGTAACTCATGTGAATTGGCGAAGAGGGCGTCGGCCGACGAGGCGTGCAACGTGGAACGCAGAACGCTACAATCCGCGGCCCGTCATGGACATCATCGAGACCGATCTTCCCGGGGTGCTCATCCTCCAGCCGCGCGTTTTCGGCGACGACCGCGGATTCTTCATGGAAACCTACAGCGAGCCGCTGTTCGACCGCATCGGCATCACGACTCCCTTCGTCCAGGACAACCATTCGCGCTCGGCGCAGAACGTCGTTCGCGGCCTGCACTACCAGCTTCCGAACCCACAGGGCAAGCTGCTCCGTTGTGTCGCCGGGTCGCTGTTCGACGTCGCCGTCGACATCCGTCGCGGATCGCCGGCT
>JADGNX010000098.1 GCA_017883265.1 Thermoanaerobaculia bacterium | reverse complement strand
ATGGAGTTCGATTCGGCGACCGCCCGGCCGACCTTCCGGTTGATCGTCGGCGTTCCGGGCCGCAGCAGGGCCCTGGATGCCGCGCAGATGATCGGACTGCCGGCATCGATCATCGCAGCGGCGCGCGCCCGTCTCGGCGATCGGTACGTCGAGACCGATCAACTGCTGGCCGAGCTGCAGCGGCGCATGTCCGAGGTGCTGGCGCTCGAGGATACGGTGAAGGACGAGCGGGGCGCTCTGGCGCGGGCCAGCCGGGAGGTCGAGAGCAGGGCGGCAGCGCTGGAAAAAGAGCGCCTTCGGCTGGGCGGCACGTATCGCGACGAGCTCGATCGGCTGAAGGACGAAACCGGACGGAGGCTGAACGCCGAGCTGCGGCAGTTGCGCGAGGCGGAGAAGAGCAACCGGGCTCAGGTGAGCGCGGCAAAAGTGTTCGAGACGATCACCCGACCGATCGACCAGGCCCTCGAGTTCGTCCCGGGAAGCGACGTCATCCTGCGACCGGGCGACAAAGCCGAGCATCGTCGTCTCAAGGTCACCGGCCTCGTCGCCTCCATCGATGGAGCGCGCGCCGTGTTGAGCGTCGGGGGGAAGAAGGTCAGCGTCGAGCTCAAAGATCTGAGCGCCGTGGCGGGAGGCCGCCCCGCGGAGAAGGCGTCGTTGAAGCGCAGTCAGGCGGTGGCGCTGCCCTCATCGGAGGATGTCACACCGGCCGTCTCGGCTGAGCTGAATCTCATCGGTCAGCGGGTGGAAGAAGCGCTCGAGGAGTCGGACAAGTTCCTCGACCGGGCTCTCCTGGACGGCAGGCCGGCCGTTCGCATCATTCATGGTTATGGGACCGGGACGCTGCGGAAGGCCATCCGCGAACATCTGCGACGCCATCCCGGCGTCAAGTCATTCCGGCCCGGGGCTGAGAACGAAGGAGGCGATGGTGCCACGATCGCGGTTCTCGATTCCTGAGCTCCTCTCTTCCATTGTTGTTCCTTCCCCGCTTTTCGCTGTCCATTATCCATTGTCCATTGTCTATAGCCTTTTCCCCTGAACATGGCTCTCCTCGACCTCAACGACTCGATCATCGCGCAGGTTCGCCAGGCAGCGGACATCGTGGAGTTCGTCTCCCTGGTCACGCCGGTCAAGCCGGCTGGCAAGAGCCACAAGGGCCTCTGTCCGTTTCATCGCGAGAAGACGCCCTCGTTCACGGTCGACCGCGACAAAGGCCTCTTCTACTGCTTCGGATGCGGCGTGGGCGGCGATGTCTTCAAGTTCCTGGCGCTGACCGAGAGGTTCACCTTCCCGGAGGCCGTGGAACATGTCGCTGCTCGCGTCGGCATCGAGCTGCCGCGGAAGAAAAAAGGGGAGAAACAAAACGACCGCGACCAGATGCTCGACGCGCTGGACGACGCCTCGCTGGCCTTTCACCAGGCGCTCAAGTGGACGCCGAACACCGCCGACGACTATCTGACCCAACGGAAGGTGCGGCGGGAGATCATCGAGAAATATGGCTTCGGTTATGCCCCCGATTCGTGGGACTACATCGTGACCCGGCTATCGGGAAAGCATCCTCCGCCGAAGCTCGAGTCGGTCGGACTGATCATGCCGCGCAAGGGTGGGTCCGGGTATTACGATCGTTTCCGCAACCGTCTCATGATTCCGATCCATTCCGAGACCGGATCGATCGTCGGGTTCGGGGGCCGCTCGCTGGACGGCAGCGATCCGAAGTACCTCAACTCACCCGAATCGGAGATCTTCAACAAATCCCGGCTCCTCTATAACCTGCACCGGTCCAAGGACCAGATGCGGAAGCTCGATCGGGCCATCCTGGTGGAAGGGTATTTTGACGCCATCGCCATCGACCACGCCGGCGTGCCTGGAGTGGTAGCCTCGATGGGAACGTCGTTGACGGCCGGACAGGCGTCGCTGCTGCGCCGCTATACCCGCCGGGTGGTGATCGCCTATGACGGCGACGACGCCGGACGGAATGCAACTCTTCGCGCCGCTCCCATCCTCCTCTCTTCCGGACTGGCCGTCGAAGTACTCGACCTGGCTGGGGAGAAGGATCCGGACACCCTGATTCAGAATCGTGGCCTCGAGCGTTTTCTCGAGCTGCTCGGCAACGCCACGGACATCTTCCACTTCGCGCTCAAGGAATGGGCCGCAGACGCCTCGGAGATGAACAGCCGTCGCAAGAGCGAGGTTCTGGATGATTTCGTCCCTCTGCTGTCGGCGGTGAGCGATCCGGTCATGCGAAACGACGCGGCACAGCGGATCGCCGACGCGCTTCGCCTGGAGTTCGAGACCATCTGGTCGCGGATCCGAGGCCGCTCGACCGCCGCGCGGGAGCGCCAGGCGGTGGCACCGAACTCTACCGGGGAGAAAACGCTGCTGACGGCCGCGATTCAGGGGAAGCTGCAAAACGGACAGCTCGAGCGTATCCGGGAGGAATACTTCGAGGATTCGTTGAACAAAACACTCTTTTCTATCATAAAAAGCGACCTTGTTACAGGACAACCTATTGATTTTGGCGACGTGGCGACCCATCTTAAGGGCGAGAACGAGCTCACCCGCCTGTCGGAACTGACGCTTGGCGACGAAATCGATGACCGGACCCTTCAAAGGATTGACGAGATCCTCCGGCCGATGGAGAAGGCATACCTCGAACGGCGCAACCTGCAAATACAACAGGAGATCCAGGAAGCGGTGAACGAGGGTGACCAGAAAAGAGCACAGGAGCTCGATCTGGAGAAGATGCATCTTTTGAAACAGCTATTTACGTTGAAATAATAAATGTCACTCTGCGATTACGTGAATGTCCTTGCAGCGATTCTTTGGCCCGACCCCCCCTTTCCGGGAGCTCGAGTCAAAGCCTCGACCTGAGGCTTTTGTTCGGACCGTGGAGCCGACAGCGCGACTGGGACAGCTGCCTGACACTTAGGAGCTTGAAACGATGACACGCCTGCGGACAGCGAATCCAGAACTGGAATCCAATACTGATGAGGGGGTCGGCGATTTGAGTGTCGAAGAAAAATACGCTGAGGTCAAGCAGCTGATCGTCATAGGGAAGGAGAAGGGCTTCCTCCTGTATGACGAGATTTACGAGACACTTCCGGAAGAGGTCACCAGCCTTCCTGAAGAGCTCGACGAGATCTACATACGCTTCAATGATCTCGGGATCGACGTCGTCGAAGACGCTGAGAAACAGCTTGCTTCTCCCAAGGGTCAGATCACGATCGACGGCGCGATCGAGGAGAAGGAAGTCGACCAACGCGAAGAGGTTCAGGCTGATATCGTGGCCGCCGCCTCGGGCGTCATCGACAAGACCAACGACCCGGTGCGCATGTACCTGCGCGAGATGGGCACGGTCAAGCTGCTCGATCGTCAGGGCGAGGTCGAGATCGCCAAGCGCATCGAGAAAGGAGAGCGCAAGGTCTACAAGGCCCTCTCCCAGAACCGCATCATTCTCGAAGAGATCCTGAAGATCAACGAGAACGCCAAGAAGGACCCTCGCGTCATCAAAGAGATGATCGACCTCGCCATCAGCGACGAAGTCATCGAGCCGATCGATCCGGAGAACGCGGAGGCCAGAGTCGCTGCCAGCACGGCCAACAAGATCAGCGAGATCATGCAGATTTTCGAGCAGATCGCCAGGCTGGACCGGAAAGTCAAAGACGCCAAGAGCAAGCTGACCGAGACCGCTAAGAACCAGTCCGAGCGCAGTCTGGCCATGGCCGCGAAGAACATCGACAAGTGGGAGGTGGAGCTGGCTAATTTCATGCGCCAGATCGACTTCACGCCGCAGACCCGCAACCGGATGATCAACAAACTGCGCGACATCGACACCGAGCTCTCGCAGGCCGCTGCCATGGTGCGCAAGGACGAGCAGTCACTCAAGCGCGAAAAGGACCGGACTCGCAAGGATTTCTACAAGCGCCGCATCGCCAAGTACGGTGAAAAGCTGATCGAGCTCGAGGGGGCCCACGGTACGGCCCACGAGGAGATCAAGAAGACCATCCGGGAGATCCGCCAGGGTGAGGAGGAAGCCGATCAGGCCAAGCAGGAACTGATTGTGGCCAACCTCCGCCTGGTCGTCTCCATCGCCAAGAAGTACACCAATCGCGGCCTGCAGTTTCTCGACCTGATTCAGGAAGGCAACATCGGCCTGATGAAGGCAGTCGAGAAGTTCGAATATCGCCGCGGGTATAAGTTCTCCACCTATGCCACCTGGTGGATTCGCCAGGCCATCACGCGTGCCATCGCCGATCAGGCCCGCACCATCCGGATTCCGGTTCACATGATCGAGACCATCAACAAGCTCACCCGGACTTCCCGCTCGCTGGTTCAGGAGCTGGGCCGCGAGCCGCAGGCAGAAGAGATCGCCAAGCGCATGGATATGCCGGTCTCCAAAGTTCGCAAGATCATGAAGATCGCACAGGAGCCGATCTCACTCGAGACTCCCATCGGGGAGGAGGAAGATTCTCATCTTGGAGATTTCATCGAGGACCGCGGTGTCGTCTCGCCGATCGATCACGTCATCGTGGCCAACCTCAAGGAGCAGACCGGCAAGGTCCTGCGTACACTCACTCCCCGTGAAGAGCAGGTCCTCAAGATGCGCTTCGGCGTCGGCGATGGTTCCGAGCACACCCTCGAAGAAGTCGGCCGCTCCTTCAATGTGACCCGTGAGCGGATCCGGCAGATCGAGTCGAAAGCACTCCGCAAGCTGCGCCATCCGTCGCGGTCGAAGAAGCTTCGACCCTTCCTCGACTCGACGTTCTGAATCGGGGTCAATCAGCATCTCAACGAGGGCGGCCAACTGGCCGCCCTTCCCCTGATTCTGTCGGCTGCAAGCTTCCGAGGTCTCCAGCGTGCGCATCGCGATCTGTCTGACGGTCGTTATGATGGCCGGCTCCCCTGTTCTATCCGCCGCGCCTCCTCGCCCCTATCATCTTCAGCTCGAGGCCTATCCGGCCGCTCCCTTTCCGTTTCTGAGCAAGTTCGGCTCGATGACCATCGACCTCTATCCACAGGGTGTGCGGGCCGAGACCTTCTGGCTCAACGCATTCTCAACTCTCGGGGCGAAGACCCTGACAGTGGAAAACCCGATCAACCGCAGCTACAGCGAGGTCCCGCTCGCAGAGATTGCCCCAGACCTTCATAAGCTGTCGACCTACGGTTCCACGCTCGCTGATCCTCCCGTGGTCAAGGCGCCCGTCAAAGGGACCGTGCAGGGGATCGAGGCGACGCGATATCGGTTTGTGTACGGCGCTTCTGCCTGGCTCGATCTCTGGACGACGAACGCCGTTCCCGAGAATGCCCAGATGCGCTCGCTCGAGATCGAGATCGTCCGCGGCATCGCTCCGGGAACTGTCGCTGCGCTCCAGAGTGTGAGAGGAACTCCGGTGTACATCGAATTGAATTTTCGCCGCTTCAAGAAGGTGGCATTGCTGAAGTTGAAGTCTCTGGCGTTCGACAGCCACGGGGAATCGGACGCGCTCCAGCCGGGAACGCTCTATTTCAAGGCGCCATCCTGGGACGCGATCTGGAAATGAACGACGATCCCGTCTCATGGCAAGTCCGGCCGCGCCGCCTGTCTGGGAAGTGGCCGAAAGGGCGCGCTTTCTGTCCGCCGGGGTTCGTCGGCTCGAAGGGCCCCAAGAACCCCGGAACAGGCACGACTCTGTCGGGACCTCAGGCGGCTGTGGCGATCTGCACCTGGTCGAGGTCGGAGAGAAGCTCGCCGGAATTGGCGTAACGCATCCGCGGATCCTTGGCCAGACACTTCATGACGATCCGATTGATCTCCGGATCGATCTCCGGCCTGATCTCGATTGGCGGCCGCGGCGTCTCGGCGATGTGAGCGGTCAGGATGGCCATCAGTGCCGGCGCCTCGAATGGCCGGCGGCCGCACAGCATCTCGTAGATCATGATGCCCATGGAGTAGACGTCACTGCGGGCGTCGAGCGCCCGTCCCTGTACCTGTTCCGGACTCATGTAGTGCGGGGTGCCGATCACCAGACCGACCTGAGTCATCCCTTCCGTCGATTCCGTCATCCGGGCGATGCCGAAGTCCATCAACTTGACCTCACCCTTGTGATCGATCAGAACGTTCTGAGGCTTGATGTCGCGATGGATGATGCCCTGCTCGTGAGCGGCCTGCAATCCGCGGCAGATCTGCCGGCCGACGCCCAGAGCCACGCGCATCGACATCTGCGGCGTTTCCTGGAGAAGTTCGGATAAGGTGTACCCCCGGACGTACTCCATGCTGATGAAGTAGACCCCCTCCGCTTCGCCGTAATCGAAGGTCCGCAGAACGTTGCGGTGGGTGATCTTTCGAGCCAGACGGATCTCGCGCTTGAACCGCTCCAGGTCCTCCGGCGTGCGGCTCATGACATCGCCGGGGAGAGTCTTGATGGCCACGGTCTCATCGAGCTGCCGATCATTGGCCCGATAGACCACGCCCATCCCGCCACGCCCGAGGATCTGCTCGATGAGATAGCGGTTGGCGAAAAGAGCTCCAGGGCTCAGGTCGCTGCCGAACAGCTCCGGCGCCGTTTCGCCGGGAGCGGTCATGCCCAGTCGCATGGTGGCCGCCAGCGAAGTCGAGACACCCGGATCCATCGCCCGGATCGTTCCCGTAATCACCTTCTGCAGAGGGATCGAAGCTACCGATATTGGCTGCGGAAGCCATTTGAGCCGCACTTCCTCACGCGAGGAAGAGGCGATGATATCGGCGCCGGCGGCCTGCGCCGTCTCGTAAGAGGCATACGCTGTTCCCGCCGGCGCCTGTCCGGCCAGAAGGAGCGCCAGAAGTGGCGCGTTACCGACGATGGCCCAGCCGTTTTCCCGGGAAACACTGACCGATCCGCTCACGAACTGGCCGGTTGCGATGCCGGCCGCAATGCCGATCGGAATCTCCTGGTCGGCTTGAAGGGCCAGCTTCTTGTCGATGGCCCGAGCGGCTCGAATGGCGTGAGCGAGGCCGCGCTCGCCTGGAAAGATGCTGATGAGGCGATGCCCCTCCACGCCGCGCACCTGCCCCTCCTGCCGCATGATCTCGGCCTCCTGCAATCGAATGGCCTTCTCGATCAGCGCGATCACGGAGGCAGCATCGTCGCGACCAACCGTGGCCGGGAGGCCGCGCAGGTCGGTGACCAGGATTGTTCCTTCGTCCAGCCGCGCCGGCTGTGGGACAAGCGGGTGCGCTTCCCGTTCGGCCGACTTCGCCGCCATCTGTTCGTAAAGCTCTTCCAGTTCCGCCTTGTCGCGAAGCGCGGTGATCATCTTGGCGAACGATCGTCCCAGAATGCCGACCTCGTCGGAACTGGAGATGTTGGGACGGAGGTCGTAATCGCCGGCCGTGACCGACTGCGCAATCGCAGCGAGCTCTTCGATCGGGCGGGTGAGACGACGGGCGATGAACCACGAAAGAATGAAGGCCAGAAGCAGCGCCACGCCGCCGCCGACCAGGAGAGCGTTCCGAATTCCCCGGAATGGCGCCAGCTCCTGGTCGAGCGACCGGACGAAAATAGCCGCCCCGACAGTCCTGTCTTTCGAAGTGAGCGGCTGGCCCGTCATGAGGTACGCCCCGCGATCGATCTGCACGGTCGATGGGGCGGCGATCTTTCCGCTTCGGATGATCCGCTCCACGGCGCCCATCTGCTGCATGCTCCCGTAGCTCGGCGCGCCCGAGGAGCGGGCGATCACCGGAGCCGTGCCACGGTCGGGGGCCGGCACGAAGACCACGCCTGCCCGAGCCGACTCGGCGATGCTGTTGGCGAAGGCGTCGTCGATGGCGTAGGCGTTGACGATGTAGGCGATCCGGATGTTGTTGGCTCCCACGCTGAGCGGGGCCATGGCTGCGTGATACAGCTTTCCGTCCAGAAGAATCACGCCGGAGACCCTTTCGATCGTGGCGTCGTCGACGATCTGGCGCACCATCGGCATCGATTCGTAAAGGTCCTGCGCCGGTCCGCTGGAGATCGCCGGATGATCGGTCCGGGCGATCAGACGCCCCTGATCGTCGAGCAGCATCATCAGATCGCTGCCGAGCAAAGTCTGATTCTGGAGGAGCTGGTCGATGATGCTGGCGAAGTCGATCGTCCCCATTCCCGGTCCGCTCGCGGCCGGAGCTTGAGGCTTGAAGGACGATCCGGGCGGGGAATTGAGATCGGACGCCGAGGTCGAGCCGGTCAAAGCCGCCTGAACGTAGGCGTGGAAGCTTGGGGTCTTGCCCAGCTGTTGAGCGCCGAGTGCGAGTTTGTCCAGGCGAAGACGCTCGAAGGCCTTGAAAAGGCGCGCCGCAGAGGAGATCGACGCATCGACCGTCTGCCGGGCGATGACATTCGCCCTCTGAATCGTGATGCCGATGGCCACTGCGACGACGAACAGGATGAGGAGAGCCGTTACGCCGAACAACTTCCAGACCAGAGGGAAGCGAGCGCGTTCTCCCTGAGCCATTGCTCGAAGAGGACCGCTTGGCTCAGCCTCCACATCCGAATCAGGTCGCGCGGGCGAAGCGCTCAATCAATAATCCCTCGACCGTGGAGCTTCGTAGGGCTGGCCATCCTTGTTCAGGTGCCGCGATTCGCGGTAGCTGCGGCTGTCGAAGGATAGGTTCAGGTTTCCGCTCACCTGCCCTTGCGCGTTGACCTGCACCGGAGTGTCGACAACTCCCCCCTGCTCGTTCCACCCCATGAGATTGTATTCGCCCGGCTGGATGCCCTCCAGGGCGTACTTCCCTTCCGCGGTGGCGAACCCGAAATAGGGGGTCGACATGACATGAATCACAGACGACATGCCAGGGTGGACGTTGCAATAGACGTTCACGATGCCGGGAGCGTTGAACGTATGAGACTTTCCTGCGCCTCTGCGGTAAAGCCCGAGATCAAAATTATTCGGAGACGACAACGAGAATAGATTGTGAGAAATGGGATCGTCGTTCGGAAACTCGACCGTCGAGCCGATCGGTACCGCTACCACGTGGGGAAACAGCATCTTCGAGCGCGTCTCCATCCGGACACGCACCGGTTCCAGCCGGGGCGGCCGGCTGCTCTGCGCCGGCTCCAGCCAGACCACGGTTTCGGCCGGAATCGGGTGCTGCCCCCGCTTGGTCACGAAGCTGACAGTCCCAGCCACGGTGCCGGCGGAAACGGACGACACTCCGGCCGCGCAGAGTGAAAGAACGACCAATATCTTCTTCATTTTAAAGTTGGTACGGCCTCGCAATCTTAGCACGCCGGGTCTCGGTCCATTCCCCGCTGCTGCATGCTCGAACGCCAAAATTACGTTGCTATTCACACCGGAAAATGTATCCTATTAACGTATATGTCACGGCCATCCCTGTTGAACTGCAATAAAACCGTGGCCGACGCGTTTTCCTAGTATACGTTTCGAACGGCTGCCAGCCGTGCGGTTCTTTGATTTGAAGGTTCCCGCTCCTCCCTTCCACCACGGGGTGAGAAGGAGCGGTCGATCCGGTCCACGGTGTTGCGAGGTGGGTCATGGGTATACACATGGCGCTTGTCGTGGAACCACCGGAAATTCATGGGGGAGGAGGTACAAATTTCAATGGATTGTTCGAGTAAACCTGAGGGGGCCAGAAGCTCGTAAGCCCCACCCCAACTAAGGGCGCCCGTAAAACGGCGCCCTTTTTGTTTCTCCAGGGCTAAAGCCTGTCGGTAAGAATCGTTTTTGCGATCGTCGCCAGCTGCATGTTCGAGGTTCCCTCGTAGATTTTGCCGATCTTCGAGTCGCGCCAGAACTTCTCCACCGGATACTCCTTGCTGTAGCCGTTCCCACCGAAAATCTCGACCGCCATCGAGGTGACGCGTTCGCAGATCTGGGACGAGAAGAGCTTGGCCATGGCCGCCTCCCGGAGAAATGGTTTGCCGGCATCCTTGAGCCGGGCGGCGTTGTAGACCATGAGCCGGGCAGCCTCGAGCTCAGTCGCTGCCTGAGCGATCTGGAACTGGACCCCCTGAAAGTCGGCGATCGTCTTGCCGAACTGCCGCCGCTCCTTTGCATAGGCCACCGCATGTTCCAGCGCCCCACGCGCGACACCGATCATCTGGGCCCCGATTCCGATGCGACCCTCGTTGAGCGTCTCGATGGCGATCTTGTACCCCCTGCCCGGATCACCCAGCACATTTTCCTTCGGCACGGGACACTCCTCGAAGATCAGCTCGCACGTGGACGAGGCCCGGATCCCGGTCTTGTCTTCCTTCTTGCCGATTCGGAATCCGGGGAAGTCGCGCTCCACGATGAACGCCGTGATGCCCTTGTAGCCGGCATCGGGATTGGCGTTGGCGAAGACGATGAACACTCCCGCCTCGGCCGCATTGGTGATCCAGAGTTTCTGGCCGCTGATGAGGAAGTGGTCGCCCCTGTCTTCCGCCCGTGTGGCCAGAGCAAAGGCATCCGAGCCGGAGCCTGCCTCGGAAAGGGCGTAGGCACCCACCGTGTCGCGGGTCAGCAGACCGAAATACTTCGACTTCTGCGCTTCCGTCGCCCAGCGGATGAAGGCATTGTTGACCAGAGTGTTCTGCACGTCGACCAGGACCCCGCAGGAGGCGTCGACATGCGAGAGCTCCTCCACCACCAGGACGGCGTTGAAGAACGTCGAACCGGCTCCCCCGAACTCTTCGGGAACCTCGATGCCCATGATGCCGAGCTCGAAGAAGCTCTTGATCAGATCCTTGTTCATCAGAGCGTCGTGATCCATCTGGTGCACCAGCGGGCGGATCCGCTCGATAGCGAAGTCGCGGACGCTCTTCTGGAACATCGACTCTTCTTCGGAAAGCTCGGTCAGCGGCGCGCCGGTGGCCGCCATCGTCTCGATCGTCATTGGGTTTCCTCCGGAAATCTGATGCGCTTCAGGCAGGCGCGGGGGCCGCGCGGGCGGCGCAGGCCGTATCATATCCGATACGATGAATGCTCATTCATTTCGTTGGGCCCCGGTGGCGGAACCGGTAGACGCACGGGACTTAAAATCCCGAGTTCCGGAAGGGACGTGCCGGTTCGACTCCGGCCCGGGGCACCAGAGAAAAAGTTGTGAAGAGTGAAGGGTGAAAAGGGCGGGCCGCGGCCCGAAGTTCGATCCCGCGGAATTCACTCGACCTGGTGCCCTTCCCGCCGCAGGGCACCGATCGTCCGCTCCAGATTGCCTTCCTTCACGAAGAGATAGTCCGTGTCGTAGGTGCAGATCGTCATCACCCCGATGGCCTCCTCTGCCAGACACTTCGTGAGGGCGGCCAGGATGCCGGTTTCCTCGAATGCGAACGGCCCACGAAGCGCAAGACAGCGCCAACCTTCGTCCACGTGTTGCGCGGCGGGCAGAGGGCCCTCCCCGCAGATCACCGACGTCTCGTCATCGGTCCTGGTGACTGAGACCACCCGTCCAGGCAGCTCATCGAGCGCAACCACGGCACCGGGCGCGAAGCGCGCGATCACGAATCGTTCCCGGAAAAGCCGAAGTGCAAGTACTCGCCGCATTTTGAAGTTAAGAGATGCGAAGGTTTCACTTTCACTCTTCACCCTTCACTCTTTCTTTTCACTCTTCATCCTTCACACTTCTCTGGTGCCGGGCCAGTCGTTGTAGAAAATCCGAGGCCAGTCCTCCCGAAGTCCGGC
>JADGNX010000097.1 GCA_017883265.1 Thermoanaerobaculia bacterium | reverse complement strand
TGCTCGAGGTGGGAACAAACAACTACGGGTGTGACGTCTGATCGCACGAAGGATAATCTGACAGCATGCCGCCATGATTCTCCGATCCGCTCTGATCTTCGCAATCATGGTACGGGGACGCCATTCATTTTGAGATCGAGCGGCCGTGGCTGCCGCCGCTGCACCTCGAGGCGTTCGTCTACGCTTCCAGGTCGGCGAAGGAGACCGAGACCAGGCGCGAGCATCCCGCCTCTTCCATCGTCACGCCGTAGAGCACGTCGGCCGCTTCCATCGTGCGGCGCGAATGGGTGATGACGATGAACTGTGTGTCGCGTGACATGTCCCGCACCAGGCGGACGAATCGCTCGTTGTTCACCTCGTCGAGCGGCGCGTCGACCTCGTCGAGGATGCAGAAGGGGCTCGGCTTGTAACGGAAGATGGCGAAGAGGAGGGCCAGAGCGGTCAGGGCCCGTTCTCCACCCGACAGAAGGGCGATTGACTGGTTCTTCTTGCCTGGCGGCTGCGCCACCAGCTCGATACCGCTCTCGAGCACGTCGTCCTCATCGAGCAGCTGCATCCTGGCCGTACCGCCTCCGAAGAGTGACATGAAGATCTGAGTGAACGATTCGTTGACCGCATTGAAAGCCTCGCGGAAGAGCTCCCGCGAGGTCATGTTGATCTTGCGGATGGTGGAGCGCAGTGACTCGATGGCCTGGACCAGATCGTCGCGCTGGGTGCGGAGAAAGTTCTCGCGCTCTTCCAGCTCGCGGTGCTCCTCGATGGCCAGGACGTTGACCGGACCGATCTTCTCGATCTGATCGCTGAGGCGACTCAGGTCCGATTCCAGCGCCGCGCGCGCCTCTTCATGCGCTGGAGGCTCGACGTCGGCCAGGGCGTCGAGTCCAGCGTGCAGGTCCAGTGAGACCTGTTCGCGTAGAAGGTCCACTGCGGAGCGCGCACGGTCGAGCCTCCGTTCGGCCTCGAACAGAGCGTCGCGATGCTGGTTCCACGTTTCCCGCGAAGTGAGGGCGCGCGCCTCCTGCTGCGCGACCTGGTTGTCGAGATCTGCCACTTCTGCTTCCAGCGCTACCCGCTGCTCGCTGTAGTCGGTCAGGGAAGCGAGCGACGCCTCGAGCTGGCTGCGCGCTGATTCGACGGCCTGTTCCGTGGCACGCTGGCGGCCGCTGAGCGCCTGGCTCTCCGCGCTCAGCTGAGCGCGGCGTCCCTCGATCGACGCCACGACCCGCGCCAGGTTCTCATGCTCTCGCTGGATGGCGTTGACGTTGCCAGCCGCGGTCTCGACGTCGACGCGGGCCCGCGAAGCGACATCGGTGATCTCTTCGAATCCCCGCCGCGCATCCTGCAGCTCAACTTCATCCGTGCGGATCGACAGGTGGGTGTCCCTCTCGATCTGCTCGAG
This sequence comes from Thermoanaerobaculia bacterium, assembly GCA_017883265.1. Taxonomy (GTDB): domain Bacteria; phylum Acidobacteriota; class Thermoanaerobaculia; order Gp7-AA8; family Gp7-AA8; genus JADGNX01. Next base: position 10,221 of record JADGNX010000097.1, on the reverse strand, counting down.
GCGCTGGAGCTCTTCGATGGCCCCGGTACGCCTCTCCAGCAGCGCTCCCTTTTCGTCTTCATAGAGAGAACGTTCCTCGGAAGCGACCGCAAGATCTTTCTCCAGACGCAGCAGCTCCGCGCCCACCCGCTCGCGGTTTCCGCGCCGCTCCCGCAGCTCCTGTTCGGCCGTCCGAGCCCTCTCCTCCGCCAGGATGCGCGCGTCATCGGCTGCGCGCAGCTCCTCTTCGAGCCGCTGCAGCTCCGAGGAGATTCCGCTGGCGCGCATCTCTTCGTTGCCCAGGAGGGCCTCGAGGTCCGAGAGCTCGCGCTTGATCGAGAAGACGCCCGGTTCAGCCGTCAGCTTCTTCCCGCCCACTACCAGCGGTCCGCGGACGATGTCGCCGTCGCGCGATACGAAAGTGGCGTGAGGCCTCTGGCGAGCCTGTTCGATGGCCGTGGAAAGATCGCTCACCAGATACGCTTCCGGGACCGCAGCGCGAATGGCGTCGGCGATGGCACCTTCGCCGACGATGGCGTCGCCAGCGTCTCCGCGACGCGTCCCCTCGCCCACTGCAGAAAAGTCGAGAGTGAGGAAGGCGCCGCGTCCCGCACCGCGCTGCCGCAGTCGCGCCACCGCTTCGACGGCGATGGCCGAAGTCTGGACCACGACGGCCTTCGAGACTTCCCGCAGGAGCGCATCGAGAGCCGACTCGAATCCTTCTGCCGCGCGAACCGACTCCGCTGCTGAGACCGCGTTCGGAATCAGCTCCAGGATGGCACGTCGGACTTCCTCATCCTGCGACTCGAGCGAGGTGAGGAGCGTACGCAGCGAATCGATCTTGTAGGTCGTCTGCGAGATGGTGTCGCGCGCCCCGGCCAGCGATTCGCGCAAGCCGTCGCGTCGCATTCCCAGCTCCATGGAGTGCTCGAGTGCGCTGCGGCTGGACTGTTGTCCCTCTAGGAGGGCCTGGTGTGCGGCCTCCACGTTGCGGTCCCACTCCTCGGCCAGACCGCGCGCGCTGTCGCGTCCATCCGCAGCTTTCCTGGTCGACTCTCCCAGCTTGCTGAGATAGAACTCGCATTTCTCGACGGCGATCTCGATCTGGTGAACCTGATTCCGCGCCTCGGAGATCCGCGCGATCGTCTTCATCAGGTTCTCGCGCGCATCCGCCAGCGTCTTCTCATTCTGGCGCACCGAGTCGCCGCGCTCCTGACGCTGCCGCTCCAGCTCGTCGGCTGCTTCACGCAGCCGGTTCCTCTCGGCGCGGGCCACCTCGAGAGCGCCCGTCTTCTCATCCAGCAATGTCTGCTGGTCGTTTCCCTCGCTCTCGAGAGTGGCCATCTGGCCGCGTCCGTTCTCGAGTCGCTGAATCAGCTCCGATAGGTTGGTTTCCGACTGCTGCAGGAACGATCGCAATCGTTCGACATCGGAGCCGAGTCTTGCGGCTTCTTCCCGAACAGCGGAGGCTCGCGCGGCGCGCTGCGTCAGCTGATGCCGCGACTCGGCCAGCGAGGCCTCATCCTGTCCCAGGGCGGCCGCAGCCTCGCTCTCGCGGTTCTGCCTCTCGGCGACGCCCTGCTCGGCCCCTTCCTGTTCGCCGCGGGCGGCGACGATCCGCCCTGCATAGAGAGACCGTTTCGCCGTCGAGAGCTGTTCGATCAGTTCCTTATGCTTGCGGGCCTTGGAGGCCTGACGCTTGAGCGAATTGAGATTGCGCGTGACCTCGGCCAGGGTGTCGTCGATTCGCAGCAGGTTGGCCTGCGTTTCGTCGAGCTTGAGCTCCGCAGCCCGGCGTCGGGTCTTGTACCGGGTGATCCCGGCGGCCTCCTCGATCAGGCGGCGCCGATCCTGAGGCTTGTTGGAAAGAATCAGATCGATCTTCCCCTGCTCCATGACCGAGTAGTTGCGGATCCCGAGGCCGGTGTCCATGAGGACGTCGGAGATGTCCTTGAGCCGGACCCGCTTGCCATTGAGGCGGAATTCCGACTCCCCAGTGCGGAAGACACGGCGGTTGAGCGTGATCCTGCCGTCGTCGGCCGCCGGGTGACCATTGTCGGTGGCCAGGGTGAGGGTGACCTCGCCCATGCCGAGCGCGCGACGGCGGGCGGAACCCTGGAAGATGACGTCTTCCATCGTCTCGCCGCGGATGTGCGACGCGCGGTTTTCACCGAGGACCCAGATGATGGCGTCGCAGATATTCGATTTTCCGCAGCCGTTCGGCCCGACGACAGCCGTCAACGGCTTGGGGAACATCAATTGTGCGGGGTCGTAAAACGATTTGAAGCCGGCAATCTCTAGCTTTTCAAGACGGAACATGGATGGGAAACACCTGCGCCCTTGGATTGTGGACGGCGGATGTTAGCAGATTCAAACCGGGGCTGGGGTGTGCGATTTCGCTGCGATTTTCCAGGTTGCACAAGGGGCGGGGCATGGTGCACAACAAGACGTGCAGGATGCGGACCCTCGACGCTCTTCGCGCTGAGACAATGACGAATCAAGCGGTGAAATGATGAACGAGGGAGATGAACATCGAAGGTGATGAGGTCAAGCATTTACTCCGTTTAAGGTTCCTTGACCAATCGCCGCCGACCAGTGTCGACTTGACAGTAACTGGCGTCTCAGCAATTCTGAATGACGCCTCATTCAAAATGACGGAACTCGTCGAAGCACCACCCCGGAGCGGGAACAAGCGGGCGCGGATCCTCCGCGCGGCGACGGACGTATTCGCGCAGGTCGGCTATTTCAATGCCCGGGTCTCGCAGGTGGCGAAGGCCGCCGGGGTCGCCGACGGCACGATCTATCTCTACTTTCAAAATAAGGAAGATCTGCTGATCACCATTTTCCGGGAGCACGCTCAGAGCTACCTCGTTTCGCTGGAGGGGGAATTGAGCGGTGTCACCGGCTGGGGAGAGCGGATCCGCTGCGCCATCCGTCATCATCTGACCACCCTTGGCAGCGACCGTGCGCTGGCCGTGGTGTCGCAGGTCGAGCTTCGTCACACGCTGAAATTCATGAGTCTGTTCTCGCAGGCCGAGGTGGCCGAATATCTCAACATCCTGCGCCACACCGTCGAGCGAGGTCAGGCCGAGGGGGCGTTCCGGGCCAGTCTCCATCCACAGCTCGTGGCGAAATCGATCTTCGGCATCCTCGACGAGCTGGTCACCTCGTGGATCCTCTCGGAAAAGGAATACGACCTGGCGGCCCAGGCCTCGCACGTCGCCGATTTCGTCCTGCACGGGCTCATGGCCTGAGGGGAAAGCACCGCAGGGAAGCCCTCGACTGAAGGGTTGCCCGCTCTCGGGGCGCCCATGCGCCAATCGTGGCAGCCGCCACCCCCGGGCGGGCGAAGCGACTTCTCCGCTCCCCTCGGCGAAGCGCTCCTGCTCCCACCTGCGAGCGCACCGCTCCACGTGACGAAGCGCCTCCGCGCATCGTTGGGGCTCTGCTATGATCCAGCCCCGGTCCTGCAGCGGATTTCCTTGCCCGGAAAAGTGAGGAGTCGATGACGATCCAGACGCTGAACGACATCTACCGACTCACCTGTCGGATCGAGCGCCCGGTGGCGATGAAGTTCAAGAAGAACGGCGTATGGGTCGATACGACGCTCGTTCAATTCCGCGACCTGGTGCGGCATCTGGCGACCGGTCTGCGCGTCCTGGGGGTGAAGGCCGGAGATCGCGTGGCGATCCTCTCGGAAAACCGGCCGGAATGGGCTCTGACCGATTTTGGCACCCTCGCCGCCGCCGGTGTGAGCGTGCCGATTTATCCCACGCTGCTGGGATGGCAGGTGGAATACATCATCAACGACTCCGGAGCGGTAGCGGTCATTGCCTCGACCGAAGAGCAGCTCCAGAAGCTTCTGGAGATTCGAGATCATTGCCCCTCGATACACAACATCGTAGTCTGCGATCCGCCGGCCGGACCGCTTCCAGCCGGCGTGCGCACGTTCGCCGATGTGATCACGCTCGGCGAGCAATGCGAGCGCGGTGAAGGGACTGCCCGGTTCGAGGAGATTCTCAACTCCTGTACGGCAGGCGACCTGGCCACCATCGTCTATACCTCGGGAACGACCGGCAATCCGAAAGGGGCGATGCTGACGCATGGCAATATCGCCAGCAACGTGGAATCGGTGCTCTCAGTCCTTCCCATAACCAGCACCGACACTGCGCTCTCCATCCTTCCGCTCTCGCACATCCTCGAGCGCACCGCGGACTTCGGGTACTTTTTCGCCGGAGCCTGCGTGGCCTATGCCGAGTCGGTGGTGAAAGTCAGCGACAACCTGCAGGAGATTCATCCGACGGTCTTTGCCGCTGTGCCACGGCTGTTCGAAAAGATGCGCGCCCGGATCATGGAAACGGTTTCGACTCAGTCGGCCGGGAAACAGAAGGTCTTTCGCTGGGCTCTGCAGGTTGCGGAAGAGCGGCTGCCGTACCGCGTCGAGAAAAGGACCATGCCGCTGCTTCTGGGGTGGAAGTCGGCGTTCGCCGATCGCCTGGTCTTTCACAAGATCGGGGAGCGCCTCGGCGGGCGCGTCCGCTGCGTGCTGTCCGGAGGCGCACCGCTGTCGGCAGAGCTCGCGGCCTTCTTCATCGGAGCCGGTGTGGAGATCATGGAGGGTTACGGTCTCACGGAAACCTCGCCGGTCATCTCGTTGAACACGCCGAGCCGGCGCAGGATCGGGACCGTCGGGCCGGTGATTCCCGGCGTCGAAGTGCGCATCGCTGACGATGGGGAGATCCTGACCCGTGGGCCGCATGTGATGAAGGGTTACTACAACAACCCTGAGGCTACGGCCCAGGCCATCGATGCGGACGGATGGTTCCATACCGGCGACATCGGCGAGCTCGACCCCGACAACTTTCTTCGGATCACCGATCGCAAGAAGGACATCATCATCAATGCGTACGGCAAGAACATCGCGCCGCAGCCGCTCGAGGGCCTGCTCAAGAGCTCCCCGTACATCGGAACCCCTGTCCTGATCGGCGACCGGCGCAAGTACATGGCCGCGCTCATCGTTCCGAATTTCGAAAAGCTGGAACGCGATGCGGTGGGGATGGGGATCACCTTTTCCACGCGCGAGGAGCTGATCGCGCACGAGCAGATCAAGCACCTCTTTCAGGAAGAGCTGGACCGCTTCAACAAGAATCTCGACCGGCAGGAGAAGATCCGCAAGTTCACACTGCTGCCTCGCGACTTCACCATCGAGGAGGATGAGATCACTCCATCCCTCAAGGTGAAACGGAAGATGGTGGACAGGAAATACAAGCAGATGATCGACGCCATGTATGCGGACGAGGATCTCGTTGATGTATCGGAGCTGAGACGGGCATGAGCGCTGTGGCAATCGACAAGTCTGTAAGCGCGTTTCGAATGGAGCGTGACGGTGATCTGGCCGTCATCTGGTTCGATCTGCCGGGCGAGAAGGTCAACAAGTTCTCGACCTCGGCGATGACGGAGTTCGCTTCGATCGTGGCCCGCCTGGAAGCGGATCGGGAGCTGAAACGGATCGTCATCGCGTCGGGCAAGCCGTCGATCTTCATCGCCGGGGCCGACGTCACCGAATTCACGAAAGCCACTACGGAGGCGCAGGCGTCGGAGTACACGAGGTTCGGTCAGCAGACGCTCCACCGCTTCTCCCGTCTGCCGCAGATCACGGTGGCCGCCATCCACGGAGCCTGTCTCGGTGGAGGTACCGAGCTGGCGTTGAGCTGCGACTACCGCATCATGTCGGACAGCCCCAGATCGACCATCGGCCTCCCCGAGGTGAAGCTCGGAATTTTTCCGGCATGGGGCGGCACGACGAAGCTGCCGAGGCTGATCGGTCTTCCGGCGGCGCTCGACATCATTCTCAACGGCAGGAGCCTGGACCCGCGACGGGCCAGGAAGGCCGGGCTGGTGGACGAGGTCGTGGCGCCGTCAATTCTCATCGAGACAGCGAAGGCTTACGCCAGGAAGATGGATCGCAAACGGTCCGGACGTGGCAGAACGCGGGTCTGGATCGAGGGGAATCCGATCGCTCGTCGCATCATTTTCTCCAAAGCCCGAAAATCCGTTCTGGCCCAGACCCACGGTCACTATCCGGCACCGCTCGCCGCGATCGACGTGATGGCCATCGGCATGGCCGAGGGAGTGGAGCGCGGCCTCGTGGCCGAAGTGTCGCGCGCTTCGAGACTCATCATGGGCGACGTGGCGCAGAACCTGGTTCGCGTCTTTTTCATGATGGAGGAGTCGAAGAAGGATCGGACCGGCGCCGCCGCGCGCGACGTGCAGGAAGTGGGCGTCCTCGGCGCGGGCATCATGGGGGGCGGCATTGCCCAGATCGTGGCCGACAAGAGCGAGGCGCAGGTCCGGATGCGGGACATCAACTGGAACGCTCTGGCCGGCGGAATGAAGGCCGCGTCGCGCGTCTGGAAGAAGAAGGTCGACCGGCGGCGGATGACGCGTGGGGAGATGGCGCGCAAGCTTGCCAGGATCACTACGACGACCGACTGGTCAGGCTTCGCCGCCACCGATCTGATCATCGAAGCGGTCGTCGAGAACCTGGCGATCAAGAAGCAGGTACTGGCCGATTTCGAGGGAATGGCCAGGCCGAACGCCATCTTCGCCACCAACACCTCGACCATTCCGATCACCCAGATCGCCAGCGGCGCGAAGCGTCCGGATCAGGTCGTAGGGATGCATTTCTTCAATCCTGTCGATCGGATGCCGCTGGTCGAGGTCATTCGCGGCGAGCAAACCTCCGACGTCTCCATGGCTACGGTTGCGGCGTTCGCGCGCAAGCTGGGGAAAACGGTCGTCATCTGCAACGACGGCCCCGGTTTTGTCGTCAATCGAATCCTCGGACCCTACATCAACGAAGCGGGATATCTGCTGGAAGAGGGTAACTCGATCGAGTCGATCGATCGGGCCATGCTCGACTTCGGCATGCCGATGGGTCCTCTGGCTCTTCTCGACGAAGTCGGCATCGATGTGGCGGCCAAGGCTGCGGGCATTCTGCGTGAGGCTTTCCCCGGACGCATGATCCCTTCCACCGCGGTGACGAAGCTCCTGGGCGACGGACGCCTCGGCAGGAAAAACGGCAAGGGGATGTACGTCTGGCGGGAAGGAAAGCGTCAGGGACCCGACCAGACCGCGTATGCACTTCTCGGCGGTAAGACTCCTCATCCGGGGAACAGCGCCTCGATGGTCCAGCGGATGGTCTATGCCATGGTCAACGAAGCGGCCATCATCCTGGACGATAAGATCGTGGCCTCGGCTTCGGAGCTCGATCTGGCCATGATCATGGGAACCGGTTTTCCTCCATTCCGCGGTGGCCTCCTGCGCTACGCCGACTCGGTCGGTATCGCCAGGATCGCCGAGGCGATGAGCGGACTCGAGAAGACGCTCGGCCCCCGCTTCGCACCGAGCGAGGCGCTTCGCCGGCTGGCTCAGAGCGGCACGACCTTCTACGCGGCTTATCCATCGCGCGTGTAGTCGTCATTGAGGCGATCGACCGGCTCATCTTGCGATTGGCAGAACCATAACCTTTCGATCAGCCGTACGCTAACATTTCGATCGGCCGCAGCATAACGTTGCGATTGGCCGAGAACTAACCTTGCGATTGGCCGAAGCAAAAGGTTACGATCAGCCGATGTCTGAGGCCAGCCTTTACCCCCGCTACGCCGAACCGCGCCTGACTGAGGCACTGGCCGATTCGCCGGTTGTGCTGATCCACGGTCCGCGTCAGTGCGGTAAGACCACCCTTGCGCGGGTGGTGGGGGAGCGCATGGGCTGCCTCTACGTCAGCTTCGACGACGATGTTGCGCGCGATGCGGCCCTGGCCGACCCGGCGGGCTTCGTAGCCGATCTGCCGGAGCGCACGATTCTGGACGAGGTGCAGCGTGTACCGGAACTTTTCGCCGCGTTGAAGATGGCGGTCGATCACAAGCGCGTCGCCGGTCGTTTCCTCCTTACCGGCTCGGCCAATGTGCTGCTGGTGCCGAAGCTCGCGGACTCTTTGGCTGGCCGCATGGAGATCCTTCGGCTTCACCCGTTGGCGCAGTGCGAGCTGGCGCGGCATGCGCCGGCTTTTCTCGACAACTTGTTCCGCGGTGGATTCAAGATTCGGCGGAGCGAGCGGCTGGGACCCCAGCTGGCCGAGCGGATCGTTGCGGGCGGGTATCCGGCGGCGTTGGCGCGGCCATCCGAGAGGCGACGCGCGACCTGGTACCGCGACTACCTCGAAGCTCTTGTCCAGCGCGACGTGAGGGATCTGGCCCGCATCAGCGCGCTGGACGCACTGCCGCGGCTGCTCTCGCTGGCGGCCGCGCAGACGGCGCGGCTGGTGAACATCACCGAGATGGCAGCCCCGTTCCAGCTCAGCCGGCCGACCATCCGCGATTACGTCACGCTTCTCGAGCGCGTCTTCCTCCTGGAGACGCTGCCGCCGTGGCACAGCAACAGGCTGAGCCGGCTCGTCAAGACGCCAAAGCTGCATCTCGGAGACAGCGGGCTGGCGTGTGCGCTGCTGGGCGCCGATGCGGCGTCGCTGGCTGCCGATCGGCCCTTGTTCGGGCAACTTCTCGAGACCTTCGTCTTTCAGGAATTGCGGCGACAGGCAAGCTGGCGCGACGAGCCGATCGGGTTCTTCCACTTTCGCGACAAGGACGGCGCCGAGGTGGATATCGTGCTGGAGCGCGGTGCACGCGAGCTGGTGGGGGTGGAGGTGAAGGCGTCGGCCACCGTCACGGTTGCGGACTTCCGCGGTATGCGCAAGCTTCGGGAAGCAGCCGGCAAACGCTTCGCTGCGGGAGTGGTGCTCTACGACGGAGAGATCACCGCGAGCTTTGGCGACCGCTTTTTCGCGGTACCCCTTCGCACCTTATGGGAGACCAGATGACCGGCGGCGTAACGGTGTCGCGCATCCCTCGCCGATCCGATGACAAAGCCGCCCCCGCTCGGCTACCCTCCTGCGGCGTATGGTGACTGTTCTCGATCCGCTGACGCCTGCGCAGCGAAGGCTCTTCCTTGCCTTCGCCATGGCCTGCGCGCTGAGCCGGCTCCTGGCCATCTCCCGTTCGCTCTGGGACTGGGATGAGGCGCTCTTCAGTCTCGGGATGCGCGGCTACGACGTCGCGAAGCACCATCCGCATCCACCGGGATTTCCGCTCTTCATCGCACTCGGCAAGGTGATGAGGCTCATCGCGCCGACTGACTTTCGCGCTCTGCAGAGCGTCACCGTGATCAGCAGCCTCTTCCTCTTTCCAGCCGTCTACTTCCTCGCTCGCAGCGTCCGCATGAGCTTCTCTACCTCGGCCATCGCCGGGGTCCTCTGCGCATTCTTTCCGAATGTCTGGTTCTTCGGAGGGACAGCGTTCAGCGACATCCCGTCGATCGTTCTGGTGCTGTCCGGTGTGGCCCTGCTCTTTCGAGGCGTCGACGACGCACGGGCCTACCTGGCCGGCTCTTTCCTTCTGGCGCTGGCCATCGGCATCCGACCGCAGAATCTGCTGGTCGGACTTTTTCCGGGAGCGCTGGCCACCTGGTTTCGATGGCGCGAGCGGAGGCGCGATGTGATTGTCGCGGCACTCGTCGGAGTCGTTACGGTAGGGATCTGCTACGGCGCCGCGATCGCCTTGACCGGATGGAGCCGCTACTTCGCGGCAATCCAGGCGCACCGCGACTACATCTGGAACATCGATTCGTTCCGCAGCGCGCAGCGGCCGCCGCTATGGCGAATCTTCGACCGCTTCTTCATCAAGCAGTACAACTCTCCGCCCCTCAGCATCATCACTTCGATCCTGGTGCTGATCTCGACGGCCGGTGCCATCCGGACGCGCGATCGGCGGATCGGCTACGTGGCAGCGGCGTTTGCTCCCTTCTGCCTCGTGGCCTGGGCCATGCTCGACCGGTTCAGCATCTCGCGCTTCTCCATCGGTTACATCCCGCTCTTTGCCTGCCTGGCCGCCGACGGCATTCGCCGGCTGGCCGTCATGGCTGAGCGCCGCTTCGCCTGGAATCGGATGGCCACAGAGGGGGCGATCGCAACGGTACTGACGCTGGCCTTTGCTCTCTGGACACTCCCTGCCCTGGCCGTCGTTCGCAATACCATCTCTCCACCGCTCCAGGCCATCGAGGTCACCGGGCGGACGCTCAATCCGGCTCGCGATCGGCTGTATGTCGCCTACTCGATGGTCCCCTACGTCGAATACTTTCTGCCGCCTCGACCATGGCTGCGCGTCCTCGATGAGCGAGCCATCC
>JADGNX010000356.1 GCA_017883265.1 Thermoanaerobaculia bacterium | reverse complement strand
GATGATCGGGCCGACGTCGGGCAGGTCCGATTCGCGCGGGTCGATGAGGCGGACGGCCACGGCGCAGAGTCCTCCCGGCCTGAGAAGCTCCGACGCGATGGGAAAGAGGTCGCGCTGCAGGTAGTGGGTGATGACGATGAGGTCGAACGAACCTGCTGAGTACTGGAGCGGTTCCCGTTCCAGGTCGACCACCGCCGTGTCGATGGAGAGGCTTTCTCTTTCGGCCGACTCCCTGAGGCGGCGAATGGCTTCGTCCGCGCCGTCGATCGCGACAACCTCCCATCCCTGCTGCGCCAGCGAAAGTGCGTTGCGGCCGGTGCCGCAGGCGACGTCCAGCGCTCTACCAGGAGTGGAGAGGGCCGCCGCCCTGACAACGACCGTCGACGGGGATCGAGCCGCCGTATCGCCCGAGCGGTATTTCTCGTTCCACTCCTCGATTGTGGCCATGGAGTCCTCCTCGCCTCAGTGGAGGGGCGCCCGCTCTTGGGCGCCCGCGCGCTGGACCATCGTGAGCCCGCCCGCCCCGGCGGCCGAGCGACCGCCGCTCCACTGGCCGAAGCGACCGCCGCTCCACTCGATCCGTGGCCACCGTGCGTCATGCTATGTTGCAGCGCCCATTTCGCCCGCAGGAAAAAGGTCTATGGCCAAACCACAACAACCCAGAAGATCCAAGAGTGCCTCGCGCTCCGGCGGCGGCTCCCCACCGCCAACCATCGCCGACGTCGAGCGGCTTCCCGTCGCCACCTTTGCCGAGAAGGCCTACCTCGATTACTCGATGTACGTCATTCTCGACCGCGCCCTTCCGCACGTCGCAGACGGCCTCAAGCCGGTGCAGCGCCGCATCGTCTACGCCATGTCGGAGCTCGGCCTCTCGGCCAACGCCAAGTTCAAGAAGTCCGCCCGCACCGTCGGCGACGTCCTGGGCAAGTTTCACCCGCACGGCGACAGCGCCTGTTACGAGGCCATGGTCCTCATGGCCCAGCCCTTCAGCGTTCGCTATCCGCTCGTCGACGGACAGGGAAATTGGGGATCGCCCGACGATCCGAAGTCGTTCGCCGCCATGCGGTATACCGAATCGCGTCTCACCCGCTTCGCCGCTTCGCTCCTCAGTGAGCTGGGGCAGGGGACAGTCGAATGGGGCCAGAACTTCGACGGCACGCTGCGCGAGCCGAAGCTGCTTCCCAGCCGCCTCCCGCACGTCCTTCTCAACGGTGCGTCGGGGATCGCCGTCGGCATGGCTACGGACATCCCGCCCCACAACGTCCCCGAGATCGTCGGCGCCTGCCTCGAGCTTCTCGACAACCCGGAAGCCTCGCTCGCACAGCTCTGCAAACATGTGAAGGGGCCCGACTTTCCGACCGACGCCGAGATCATCACCCCCGCGGCCGAGATCCGGGAGATCTATCAGACCGGCGGAGGCTCGATCCGCATGCGGGCCCGGTGGGAGCGCGAAGACAGTGACATCGTGATCACCGCGATTCCGTTTCAGGTCTCAGGCAGCAAGGTCCTGCAGCAGATCGCCGCGCAGATGCAGGCGAAGAAGCTTCCGATGGTCGACGATCTGCGCGACGAATCCGATCATGAGAACCCGACGCGCCTGGTCATCGTGCCGCGGTCGAATCGGGTCGACGCCGAGGAGCTGATGGCTCATCTCTTCGCCACGACCGATCTGGAGCGGAGCTATCGGGTCAACATGAACATGATCGCGCTCGACGGCCGTCCGCGCCTCTTCGATCTCAAGTCGCTCCTCGAGGAGTGGCTGGAGTTCCGAATCGAGACTGTCCGCCGCCGCCTCCAGTACCGCTACGATCAGGTCAACAGCCGGCTCCATATCCTCGACGGCTACCTCATCGCCTACCTCAATGTCGATGAAGTCATCCGCATCATCCGCCGGGAGGACGAACCGAAGCCGGTGCTGATGAAGCGATTCAGCTTGAGCGACCTGCAGGCCGAGTCGATCCTGGAGCTGAAGCTGCGCTTTCTCAACCGCCTCGAAGAGATGCAGATCCGTGGCGAGCAGGATGCCCTGGCCCGCGAGCGCTCCACGCTCGAGAAGGTCCTGGGATCGAAGACAAGACTCCGCAAACAGGTGCGCGACGAACTGGAACGCGACCGCGAGGAGTTCGGCGACCGCCGCCGTTCGCCTCTCGTGGCGCGCGAGGCGGCCAAAGCTATGGATGCGTCGGCGCTCATCCCCTCCGAGCCGGTGACGGTCGTCGTGTCGGAGAAGGGGTGGGTGCGCGCTGGGAAGGGTCATGACCTCGACCCCAACACCCTTCAATACAAGTCGGGCGATGCCTTCCTTCATTCGGCGCGCGGACGCAGCAATCAGCTCGTCGTCTTCCTCGACTCCACCGGTCGCAGCTACTCGATCCCCGCGCACGCGCTGCCGTCGGCGAAAGGACATGGCGAGCCGCTCAGCTCCATGGTCGCTCCGCCGGCGGGGGCGACGTTCATCGGTGCGATCATGGGCGAGCCCGACGACCTTTACCTACTGACTACGGACGACGGCTACGGCTTCATCGCCCGCCTCGATGATCTGATGACGCGTATACGGAACGGCAAGTCGATCATCAACGTCCAGCCTGGTGCGCATGTGCTGAAGCCGCAGCGGGTGGGGAGCATGGAAACGGACCGTATGGCCGCGGCAACGAGCGAAGGGAAGCTGCTCCTCTTTCCCATCGGCGACCTCCCGCAACTCGGGCGAGGCAAGGGAGTGCAGACCGTCAAGGTGCACAAGGCGAAGGATCTGCTTCCCGCCGAATCGGTCGTGGCTACCGCGGTTGTGCCGGACGGAGGAACGCTTGTCGTCTACGCCGGCAAACGCTACCTCAACATGAAGCCTGCCGACCTCGAGCCCTATCTCGGCAAGCGCGCCCAGCGCGGACTCAAGCTGCCGCGGGGCTACCAGAACGTCTCCTCCATCCGCGCCTGGTCCGACCGCGACGGACGAATCCCGGCCGGACCGGAGATGGTGATGTGACACTAAGATAGACAAATGCCGAGCCACGAGCCGTGCCCCTCGGGGGTCCGAGACATCTACGAAGTCTGTCGTGGGGCGGTCCCTCTCGAGTGGCTGGGAATAGAGGCGGAATTCTAAGGTGATCGCCACTCTGAGAAGCATTGCACAGCCGCTTATCTCCGTCGCGACGGTGCCGGCGCACCTCAGACCGCGCTACGCGTTGGCGGCCCTTGCCCTGTATGTCGTTCTGACCTCAATCGTCGCCGTTCATCACGAACCGTGGCGCGATGAAGCCGACCCGTGGCTGGTCGCGCGTGATGCCGACGCAGTCACGTTCATCAAGCGGGCCTCTCTGGGAGGAACACCGGAGCTTTGGCACCTCATACTCCTTCCTCTTGCGCGAAGCGGTGCGCCGTATGAGACCCAGAAGATCCTCCATCTTTGCATCGCTACCGCTTCTGTCGCTCTGATCCTTCTGCGGTCACCGTTTCCCCCGCTGACGAGGGTGGCAGCGGCGTTCTCCTATTACTTCGCGTACGAGTACGCGGTCGTAGTGCGCAGCTACGCCTTGAGCGTCCTCCTGCTCCTGGCGATCGCGAGCTTGTACAGGACGCGGCTCGACCGGCCGCTCCGCTATGCGCTGGCCGTTGCCCTCGTGGCCAACACAAACGCGCATAGCCTTTTCATCGCGGCCTTTCTTGGCGGTC
>JADGNX010000355.1 GCA_017883265.1 Thermoanaerobaculia bacterium | reverse complement strand
GATCTACGAGCCGGGTCTCGAAGAGATCGTCAGCAAAAACTCGCGCGAAGGCCGCTTGCGATTCACGACCGATCTGGCCCAGGCGGTGCAGCGCGCCCGAGCCATCTTCATCGCCGTCGGCACACCTCCCCGTCCCGACGGCTCTGCGGACCTCCATTACGTCGAGGAGGTGGCGCGATCGATCGCCAGACATATGCAGGGGCCGAAGCTGGTGGTCACCAAATCGACTGTTCCCATCGGGACTGGTCGGATGATCGAGAAGATCCTGAAAGAGGCCGGACATCCCTTTCCGGCGTCGATCGTGTCGAATCCGGAGTTCCTGCGCGAGGGTTCGGCCATCGAGGATTTCATGCGGCCCGACCGTGTCGTCATCGGAGCCTCCGACGATGAGGCTGTCGCTCTGATGAAGGAGATCTACGCGCCGCTTCATTCGCTGGAGATCCCCTTCGTGGTGACCAACGTCGAATCGTCCGAGCTGATCAAGTACGCATCCAATGGCTTCCTGGCGGTGAAGATCTCGTTCATCAACGAGATCGCCGTCCTCTGCGAGCGGCTGGGCGCCGACGTTCAGGATGTGGCTCGCGGCGTGGGGCTCGATTCGCGGATTGGACCGAAGTTCCTTCAGGCCGGACCGGGGTTCGGCGGCTCCTGCTTTCCGAAGGACACCGCCGCTGTTGCCGACATCGCGCGGCAATACGACTACGAGTTCGAGATCATCGAGGCCGTCCTGCGTGTGAACAAGGACATCAAGGAGAGGATGGTGGACAAGGTTTCCGCAGCCCTCGGTGAGACATCCGGAAAGACGATTGGTCTGCTCGGCCTGGCCTTCAAACCGGAGACCGACGACATGCGCGACTCTCCGACCATTCCGCTCATCGTCGGGCTGCAGAAACGAGGCGTGGCCATCCGGGCTTATGATCCTCAGGCCATGGAGAACGCTCGAGACATGTTCACCAACGTCAGCTTCTGCCGCGATGCTTATGAGACTGCGGAAGGGGCCGACGCGCTGGTGATCGCCACCGAGTGGAATCAGTTCCGAGCCTTGAATCTCCCGCGAATCCACAGCGTCATGAAGTCTCCGGTCATCGTCGATCTTCGCAATATCTATGATCCGAAGCGGATGGAGGCCGCGGGCTTCAGGTACATCTGCGTCGGCCGCGGCACCCATGTCCGGCGCTCGGGCGAGAGCGCGGGGAACGTCTGATGGGACGTGCTCTCATCACCGGCGGCGCCGGATTCCTCGGCTCGCATCTGTGCGATCTCTTCCTCAGCCGGGGACATGAAGTGGTCTGTATGGACAACTTCATCACCGGCAATCCGGCCAACATCAAGCACCTCTTCGGCCAGCCGGGATTCTCGTTCGTCAAGTACGACGTCACGAATCACATTCACATCGACGGCCCGCTCGATTACGTGCTGCACTTCGCCTCTCCGGCCAGCCCGATCGATTACCTGGAGAAGCCGATTCAGACGCTGAAAGTCGGCTCGCTGGGAACGCACAAGACCCTCGGCGTGGCCAAGGACAAGAACGCCCGCTATCTGATCGCCTCGACGTCCGAGGTGTACGGCGACCCGCTGATCCATCCGCAGAAGGAAGATTACTGGGGCAACGTCAATCCTGTCGGGCCGCGCGGCGTCTACGACGAGGCCAAGCGCTTCGCCGAAGCGATGACCATGGCCTATCACCGGTTCCATGGCGTTCAAACGCGCATCGTCCGGATCTTCAACACCTACGGCGAGCGGATGAGGGTCAAGGACGGCCGCGTGGTTCCGGCGTTCATCTCCCAGGCGCTGCGCAACGAGCCGATGACGATCTTCGGCGACGGCTCGCAGACCCGCTCGTTCTGCTATGTCTCCGACCTCGTCGAAGGCATCTATCGCCTGCTGATGTCGGATGAGGTCAATCCGACGAACATCGGCAATCCGGCGGAGATGACCGTGCGGCAGTTTGCCGAGGAGATCAGGCGCCTGGTCGGCTCGACGGCCGTACTGGAGTTCAGGCCGCTTCCGGAGGACGATCCGAAGATCAGGCGGCCGGATATCACCAAGGCCAGAAAGCTCCTCGGCTGGGAGCCGAAGGTGCCGCTGGCCGAAGGACTTCAGCGGACGATCGACTATTTCCGGACCGTGGTCCTTTGAGAGGTTAGCCATAGGCCGGAGCGATCGCCCATGCGATCGGTTCTCGAACTTCTCGACGCCTGCAAGCCGCGGAGCGGCGACATCTCGGTAGCCCAACGCGTGAGCGTTGGGAATGGAATCGCCATGAAAAATAAGGCGAGTCGCGGAGCGGCGACATCTCGGTGGAGGAAGTCGCTGAGCCAGCGTCATACCTATCTGATTTTGCGGCTCGAAAGAGAAGATCGCCTTTCTCGCGCAACAGCTTGCCGTGCTCGGCAGAGGAGGCTATGTCGCCGCTCCGCGGCTTACCCTCTTTTTTGTTGGCGATCGTGCGGTCCCAACGCTCACGCGTTGGGCTACCGAGATGTCGCCGCTCCGCGGCTATCGATATCGCCGGATTCGTCGCGCTCCAGTTTCTTTTCCTCAGGCGCGCCGCTCAACGACGTCCATGGCCTCGGGATGACAACTCCCGTGCCCAGGATTCGACGCACGGCATGACGACGACCCTCCAGGCCCTGGGCACGAACATCGTCACGCTCGACGTCGACGCGATCGTCAACGCTGCGAACTCGTCGCTGTTGGGCGGAGGAGGGGTCGATGGTGCGATCCATCGCGCTGCGGGTCCCGAGCTCCTCTCCGAGTGCCGCACCCTTGGCGGCTGCCGTACCGGAGAGGCGAAGATCACTCGCGGTTATCGGCTGCCGGCGCGGTTCGTGATCCATACCGTAGGGCCGGTGTGGCACGGTGGCGCGGCGGGGGAGTCCGGGCTGCTGGCCTCCTGCTATCGGTCATCTCTCGCCCTGGCCGTCCGGAACGGAGTGCGAAGCATCGCTTTCCCGGCGATCAGCTGCGGCATCTACGGCTATCCGATCGAGGAGGCCGCAGAGATCGCTGTGGCCACGGCGCAAGCCTTCGTCCTCGAGGTGGAGACGCTCCACTCCATCCTTTTCGCCTGTTTCAGCGACGAGGTCCTGGATGCGTATCGCCGTCTGCTGCGGAAGGGCTGAACGTCGCTTCCGGGCGACCTGTGCCTCGCGCTTGTGCGTGACTCTTGCACCCCTGGTTGTCATGACCAGGGCGAATGACTCTCGGTTCACGCTGCGGCGGACCCTCCTGGCATTTATCGCCGGCTTCGGCGCGACCCTTCTGGCGCATCAGCCGATCATCGCCCTGCTGCATGCCATGGGAATCGCGCCGAACGCTCCGTATGGCATGAAGCCGGTCCCGCCGTTCGGCGTTCCGAGCGTCGTATCGCTCGCATTCTGGGGCGGCCTGTGGGGCATCATCATGATCGCGGCGCTCTATCCGCTTCGGAGACGGCCAGCATGGTGGATCGCGGCGCTGTTCTTCGGCGCGTTTCTGCCGACGCTCGTGGCCTGGTTTGTAGCGGCGCCGCTCAAGGGTCAGCCGATGGCCGCGGGATGGAAGCCGGCGGGTATGGCAATCGGCCTGATCGTGAACGGCGGATGGGGCATCGGAACGGCCGTTCTCTTCCGCCTCATGAACCGGCAGCAGTAGGACCAGAAACCAGAAACCAGAAACCAGAAACCAGAAACCAGAAAC
>JADGNX010000354.1 GCA_017883265.1 Thermoanaerobaculia bacterium | reverse complement strand
AGCGGCGCCGTGAGGATGGGAGAGGAGATGGCAACTTTCTCCTGGCGCTCGACGGAGGGGACGGCCGGCGGAGCGGCCGCCGGCTCTGATGAAGATGGCTGCGCTGACGCGGCTGCCGGCTGTGATGAAGATGGCGGTTGCGATGCAGATAGCGGCACGGCTGGAGGCGGAGGCACAGGCTCGTCTGCTCGCGTCCGGGGCCGTTTCTCCCGCCCCGACATCGTCTCGCTCAACAGCTTCTCCAGTTCCACCTCGGTTCGGGACCTGGCCGGCGCAGCGTGTCCGCCAGACGTCGGGTAGCGGGAAGAGCCAGGCGCCGGAGAACCATCGGGGGAGGAGGCAGGCGCTGAGGGGCCAGCAGGCGACGAGCCAGCCGGGACCGGCTTGTCCGCCTCCTTCTTTCGTTGAGGCTGGCGGACGCCCGAAAGAGTGTCTGCCAGCATCTTGTCGACGTCATCAGTTGGCCGGGAGGGGCGTTTGGGGGTCGCGACCGGGGAGGCGGAGTCATCGAGCAGGTCGCCGAAGATGTCCGTTGAAGTCAAAGGGATCTCACCCGGCTTGACCGGCAGAGGCGACTGAATTCGCGTCTGGACGCCTTCCCCCTCTTTCGGCGGCAGCCTGGCCGATGTGCCGAGAAGCCCGTTGACCTTCGCCAGCAGCTCTTCATCGCTGTACGGTTTGGCCAGGAGATCAGAGGCTCCGAAACGGACCGCGTCCGCCTTCGGCGTCGAGCCTTTGTAACCGGAGACGGTCAGAAGCACAGGGGTCACCTGCACCTTGTCGAAGGTCCGGATTTCGCGGACCAGGTCGGCCGCGCTGACCTTCGGCGTCACCGAGGAGAGGACGATGAGCTGCCAGGAATGATCGAGAATCGCCTGGAGGGCCTCTTCGCCGTCCTTGACGAACGTCGGCGCGAACGCCTCCTGAGTAAGCACCTGACGAAGGCGCTCGGCATAACGTGGCTCATACTCGATGACGAGGATGTTGTCCGGCATGGGTGGCAGCGATAAGGATACCCTCAGAAGCTCTTGAGGAATGCGTCGTTCGTCGGGAACTTCTGGAGCTTGTCCAGCAGCATCCGCATCGCCGTCGTCGGATCAGTACCGGCCAGAGCGCGGCGAAGCGTGTGAATCTTGGGCAGCACCGCAGGCGGCAGCAGCTTCTCTTCCTTCCGCGTTCCGGTCTGTGCGATGTTGATGGCCGGAAAGATCCGGCGCTCGAACAGACCGCGGTCGAGAACGACCTCGGTGTTCCCGGTTCCCTTGAATTCCTGGAAGATGACCTCGTCCATGCGGGAGCCGGTGTCGACCAGGGCGGTAGCGATGATGGTGAGCGATCCCCACTCTTCCGCATTGCGGGCAGCGCCGAAGAAGCGCCGCGGCTTTTCCATCGTCCGGGCATCGATGCCGCCGGACAGGATCTTGCCGCTGCCACGCTGTTCATTGTTGTAGGCCCGCGACATCCGGGTGATCGAGTCGCAGAGGATGACGACGTCGTGGCGGAGCTCGACCAGACGGCGCGCCCGCTCGAGCACGACCTCTGCGATCTGGATGTGGTTCTCGGCCGTCTCGTCGGAGCTCGAGGCGATGACCTCTCCCTGGGCCACCGAACGGCGAAAGTCCGTAACTTCCTCGGGACGCTCGTCGACCAGCAGCACCATGAGCACCACGTCCGGATGATTGACGTTGAGCCCGTGCGCGATGTCCTTGAGCAGCGTGGTCTTTCCTGCCTTGGGAGGAGCCACGATGAGGCAGCGTTGTCCGCGGCCGAGCGGCGAGAGCAGATCGAGGACTCGGGTGGTCAGCCGGTCCGACTCCGTCTCCAGTTTGAACATCTGATCGGGATCGACCGAGATGAGCTCTGAGAACGGGCGGCGCGATTCGCGGAAGTCTTCGATGGCCAGACCTTCGACCTGCTCGAGACCGACCAACTCCATCCCGTTGTTCGTGCGTCGGGCCATGCCGGCAAGCTTGAGGCCGGGCTGCAGATGCAGCTTATCGATCGTCGATCGCGAAACGACTGCGTCGCCCTGTTGGGGAACGTAGTTGTTCTCCGCCTTGACCAGAAGGCCTGCGCCGTTCGGCTTGATGAAAAGAACGCCCACAGTGGGGACCAGTTCGGCGCTATTGATCGGCTCCGGAGATGTGCCGGCTTCCGGCTGCTGCTGCGAAGCGGGGCGCTGTTTGCCACGGTGCCGCGATCGTTTCCGACGGGCTCCTGCGGACGGGTGGTCGCCCTGCGGTCGAGGTGCGGAGACTTCGCTGTTCCCCGGGGAAGGATTCCCGTTGGGTGCAGCCTGACCGTTGGGAGTGTCCTGAGGACGCCGTCGGCGACGACGGCGCCTACGCGGCGGACGGTTGTCTGGTGTCATGCGTCTTAAAAGCCATCAAGGAATTCACCTTCACGAAACCGGGAAACTGACGAAGTCGCGGCGGAGAATCTTTCTCAAACGCCCGGCAGGATGCCTAACACGCTCGTCGCACGAGGTGCGAACACTAGTATGCGGAAAGCGCCACAGGAAAAGCAAGCGATAAATCGTGGCCACGCGGTGCGGGATGGGATAAAGACTCTCAACCGCCGGGTGCTCCGAAGCTGCAGACCAGCCGATCGAACGCTGCATCCGGCAGCCGCTCCGCCGGAGCCGTAGCGGCCGCAAGTCGAAAAAACGCGACCCCTCGAATCGAATCGAAGAAGGTCGCGGAGCCGAGACGAACGCCAGGCGAAAGAGGCGCAGAAATTTGATGCGGAAATTACCTCCAGGGCTCTTTACCTGCCGACCGACCTGCGGTAACGTAAGTCACCCACAAATGCTGCGGTAAACCGGGGAGATCGCCGGGCAGCGCAGGTTCCCAAAAACATCCAGGAGGATTTATGAATCGCAGCTATCGCACCGTGTTCATGGTGCTGCTTTGTACGATCGGTCTGAGCGCCGCGGTCTTTGCTCAGGGGAACGTCAGCACGGGCGCCATTATCGGCACCGTGACGGACAATTCGGGTGGCGTTCTGCCCGGAGTGACCGTGACGGCGACCAACGCCAACACCGGACTGACTCGTAACGCGGTCACCGAAAACAACGGTATGTACCAGCTTCAGCTCCTTCCGCCCGGGCGCTATCGGGTCGACGCGGATCTCGCCGGCCTCGGGAAGGCCAGCGAGACGAACGTGATCGTTCTTCTCGGCAACGCTACGAAGACGGACATCAAGCTCGCGCCGCAACTCTCCGAACAGATCACGGTCAGCGCCGCCGCTCCGGTCATCGACACGACCCGCTCGGGCACGGCGACCTCGGTCACGAATAAGCAGATCGAAAACCTGCCGCTCCTGGGACGCGACTTCCGCTCCCTGGCCGCGCTCACGCCCGGTGTCAGCGCCGGCTCGTTCGACACCGCCTCGATCACGGCGAACGGTGCGCGCCCTCTGTCGACCGACTTCAATATCGACGGCGCGAGCTCCAACAATGACTTCTTCGGCCAGCAGACGGGCGGCACCCGGGCGCCGTTCACCTTCTCGCAGGCCGCCATCAAGGAGTTTCAGGTCATCCGCACGCAGTACGACGCCGAGTATGGCCGCGGCGTCGGAGCCGTCGTCAATGCCATCACCAAGAGCGGTACGAACGATCTGGACGGCGAGCTTTTCTACTTCGACCGGGAGAAGTCATGGGCCGCGAGCCGCGCCACCGTCTTC
>JADGNX010000096.1 GCA_017883265.1 Thermoanaerobaculia bacterium | reverse complement strand
TCGGAGCGGGATTTCGAGTACTACCTCTGATGGCCAGACGAAAAGCGAAAGTCGAAGAGCCGGCCTTTGCCGGCGACCCGCTCTGGTACAAAGACGCGGTCATCTACCAGACTCACGTCCGGGCGTTCTACGACAGCAACGCCGACGGCATCGGCGACTTCCGAGGCCTGGCTCAGAAGCTCGACTACCTGCAGGACCTCGGCGTCACCGCCATCTGGCTGCTTCCCTTCTATCCCTCGCCGCTGCGGGACGACGGCTACGACATCGCCCACTACACGGCCATCAATCCGACTTACGGCACCATGAACGACTTCCGCAATTTCCTTCGCGACGCTCATGGTCGCGGGCTTCGCGTCATCACCGAGCTGGTCATCAACCACACCTCCGATCAGCATCCCTGGTTTCAGAAGTCGCGTACCGCAAAGCCGGGATCTGCCTGGCGCGACTTCTATGTCTGGAGCGACACGCCGGAGAAGTACACCGACGCCCGGATCATCTTCAAAGACTTCGAGACGTCCAACTGGAGCTGGGATCCGGTGGCCAGGGCCTACTACTGGCACCGCTTCTATTCGCATCAGCCCGATCTCAACTTCGACAATCCGGCGGTGCACGAGGCCATCTTCAAGGCCCTCGACTTCTGGATGGAGATGGGAGTCGACGCCTTCCGCCTCGACGCCGTGCCGTACCTCTACGAGCGCGAGGGAACGACCTGCGAGAACCTTCCCGAGACCCACGTCTTCCTCAAGCTCCTGCGCAAGCGGATCGATGAGAAATACCCGGGGCGCATGCTGCTGGCCGAGGCCAATCAGTGGCCGGAGGACTCGCGGCCGTACTTTGGCGACGGCGACGAATGCCAGATGGCCTTCAACTTTCCGGTCATGCCGCGCATGTACATGGCCCTGGCGCAGGAGGATCGCTTCCCGATCGTCGACATCATGGCCCAGACGCCATCGATTCCCGAGAACTGCCAGTGGGCGGTCTTCCTCCGCAACCACGACGAGCTGACCCTGGAGATGGTGACGGACGAAGATCGCGACTACATGTACCGGGCCTACGCCCAGGACCAGCAGGCGCGCATCAACCTCGGCATCCGCAGAAGACTCGCTCCGCTGCTCGGAAATCATCGCGGCCGCATCCAACTGATGAACGGCCTTCTCTTCTCCTTTCCAGGAACTCCGATCATCTACTACGGCGATGAGATCGGAATGGGTGACAACATCTACCTCGGCGATCGCAACGGCGTCCGCACTCCAATGCAGTGGAGCTCCGATCGGAACGCCGGCTTCTCGCGGGCCAATCCGCAGAAGCTCTTCTTCCCGGTGATCATCGATCCGGCCTATCACTACGAGGCGCTCAACGTGGAGGCCGAGCAGAACAGCCCTGACTCCCTGCTCTGGTGGATGAAACGGCTGATCGCCATGAGGAAGCGCTATCGCGCCTTCGGCCGTGGAACGCTGGAGTTCCTGCAGCCGGAGAATCGAAAGGTGCTGGCGTTTCTGAGGCGGTTTGAAAACGAGACCATCCTCGTGGTGGCCAACCTCTCGCGCCTGGTGCAGTGCGTCGAGCTCGATCTGCAGCCATTCCGCGGGCAGATCCCGGTGGAGCTTTCCGGCGGCACCGAGTTTCCCAGGATCACCGAGCGCCCTTTCTTTCTGAACCTCGGTCCCTATGCCTTCTACTGCTTTGCTCTTCAGGAGGCGCAGCACGTGACCGCTGCTCTTGCCGATCGGGGCGTGGAAGACCTGCCACTCCTCGGCGGACGCAATTGGGAGACTCTTTTCGCCGACTCGCAGAGAGACGCTCTGCAGCGCGCGCTTCTCCCCTACATCACGAGCCGGCGGTGGTTCGGCGGCAAGTCCCGCAGGATCGCCGCGCTGCGCGTGCGAGAGCACATCGCGTTGCCGCAGAAGAGCTCGACGCTCGCTCTGGTCGATGTCGAGTACACCGATGGGGAGCCGGAGACCTATCTCCTTCCTCTGGCTATCTCGACCGGCCGTCCGCCGGAGGGAGACGAACAGAGCCGTGCAACGCGGATCGCCCGGGTGGGCGATGGAGGGCCGCTGCTCTACGAGCCGGTGTTCGATGAGGCCTTCGCCAGGACTCTGCTCGAGACGATCGCTCGACGGCGCACTCTCCGCGGCCTCCACGGGACGCTGCACGGCCAGACCACGCAGGAGGGGAGGACGCTCACCGCCGATGTGACCAACCTCCAGCCGCAGGTCCTGCGCAACGAACTGAGCAACACGGCGATCGTCTATGGCGGAAAGCTCTTCCTCAAGTTCTTCCGCCGGCTGGAGACGGGCGTGAACACCGATCTCGAGGTGACCAGGTTCCTGAACGAAGAGACCTCCTTCGAATTCACTCCACCGCTCGCAGGCTGGCTCGAGTATCAGAACGAAGGGCAGGAGCGATTGACGCTGGCCATCCTGCAGGGATACGCCGAGAACAGCGGCGATGCCTGGAGCTACACGCTCGACGCCATCGGCCGCTTCTTCGAGCTCCTGGTCAGCGATCAGAAGGCGGCCCAGGCTGTTCAGAAAGAGCCGACAGCGGACAAGGTTCTCGATCGAATCGACCGCCCGGTTCCCGATCTGGCCACCGAGCTCATAGGAACCTACCTCGGCAACGCGGAGCTTCTGGGCCGCCGAACGGCCGAAATGCATCTGGCGCTGGCCTCGTCGCGATCGGAAAAGGCGTTTGCTCCGGAGCCCTTCACGCCTCATTACCAGCGATCCATCTACCAGCACATCCGGACCCAGGCAGTGCAGTCGTTTAACCTCCTGCGCCGCCGTCTCTCCACCATCCCGGAGGCGTCGCGGCCGGAGGCGCAGGCTCTGCTCGATCGCGAGGCCGACCTGCAGGCTTCAATCCGGCGCGTGCTCGAAGGACGCATCATCTCCGATCGACTGCGTGTTCATGGCGACTACCACCTCGGGCAGGTTCTCCGGACATCGAACGACTTCATGATCATCGACTTCGAAGGCGAGCCCGGCAGGCCGCTCTCGCAGCGCCGCATCAAGGTGTCGGCCTTGCGGGATGTCGCCGGAATGCTGCGCTCCTTCCAATACGCCCCCCATGCCGTGATCCTGGGCCAGGCTCCCGGGAACGTCATCCGCCCGGAGGACGTGTCGGCCCTCGAGGCCGGCGCACGCTTCTGGTATCGCTGGGTGAGCGCCGCATTTCTGCGCGGCTATCTCGCCGAGAGCAGCAAAGGCAGCCACCTCCCGAAGAGCCGCGCAGAAATCGGCGTCCTCCTCGACGCCTACCAGATGGAAAAGGCCCTTTACGAGATCCGCTACGAACTGAACAGCCGCCCCGACTGGGTCCAGATCCCGATCCGCGGCCTCCTGCAAATGCTGTAAGAAGCAGCGGAGCGAAGCGACGCGCAGTGGAGCGGCGGCCGCTTCGGCCGCCGGGGCGGGCGGCGCGCCCACGACATGAGAAGACGGGATCGCTTCAATGCCTCACGGTCGATCGTCCAACCATCGCAGGAACATGCGCCCTGCGCCGCCATACTTTGGAGCGAAATCGCGATGGTAGTAGGCGAGAGCGGAGGTTCCGTCGCCGATGCTTACGAGGTTTACAAGGATCGGCTGCGACGCGGCGCCGACAAGCGTTACCACATCGACACGGCTGAGGTCCGGCGCGATCCGCGCTGCGACGATGTCCGAGGCGGAGAGTTGGGTCCAGGCGATGAGCCAGTTCCGGCCATCCCACACCTGAAGGGTCCCCGGTGGAAGAGCGAGCTTGGAAGTACCGACGACATTGCCGGCGACATCGATCCGAAAGAAGTCCGTCTCCGCGTTGGGAATCTGAGGATCCTCTCGCCGTACCGCAACAAGACACTCGTTCCCCCGCGAGATCGCGAAAGCAACGTCGTATGTCGACTCATGGAAGAGATAGGTCACGTCAGTGAGCTGTCCCTCGATCAGGCGCGCGAATGTCGTGGCGTTCGAGTAGCCGGATACGAAGCGCATCACGACGAGATAGTCGTTGCCGAGGGGTGCAACGAAGAACGGTCCCGGCGGACGAACTGCCGCATAGAGTGGCGCACCATTGGGTGCGATGCGTTGCAGGTACCCGATATCGTTCGAGCCCCTCCGTGGCGAGAAGGCCACCGCGCAATCCGAAGGACCACAGACGAGCGTGGGAGATGCGGTTCCACCGCTGATCGGAAGCGGAAAGCGGCTGACTACCTGACCGTTCCGGTCCATCTCACCAGCCCAGACAGTGGCGACATTGCTCGCATCCGCCTCGCTCCATACCAGCGTGGTATCGACACCATTAAAAGCAGCGACGACGGCGGCGGCATTCGAGATCTGTGCTGATAGCGGTACCGGCTCGGTTCGACCTTCCCGGCCGACCTCGACGACATTGATACTCGGTGTAAAGCGCTCGTCGTATCTGCCGAGGAGCGCGCGGACCTCACTCTGCTGCGGTACAAGGGAGAAGAGAGTCTCGGTGCTCGCGGCGCGGGTCAGGAGCTGCGCGCGGCTCGCGAAAACGTCGGGCGAAGGAATCTCGTCGCCTTGCAGCACCGCCGTGTAAGCGTTTCGAAAGTTAGTGATTGAGGTCCCTAACTGTCGTGTCCAGACAACGACCATGGATCCATCTCTGGTCCCGACCGCAGGCGTGTCGACATCAAAGGCATAGTGATCCGTGCCGTCCGGACCGATATCTAACCGGCCTGCGCCGACCACCGTCCCGGTCCTGGCGACGGCCGCGGTGAACAGATCGAATGAAACGCCTCCGTAGGGCTCGGAAGCGTTGGCCGCCTCCTTCCATAGGACGCGATAAAATCCATCGGCATACCCGACGGCCGGATGTCGCGCGCCGAACGGCGATGAGTGGATGGCGACCAGCGGACCGGAAGAGTTCGCGCCCGTGAGCTCGAACCCGTACACGCCGCTCGCGCTCGTGGCCACTACGAAGAACGCGTTCCCGTTCCAGGCCGCGGAGGTCGCGACGTTGACGAGTGGAAGCGCCGCCGGCGTGACGGCTCCTGTGCCGCGAGAGATCAGCGCAGCCTGGTCGCCCCAGAGCGCCAGATATCCTGCCGGCGAAGCCACAATGTCGAATGATGGGTCGAGATTCGATCGGCCGGTGGTGCCGAGGTTGAACCGATGCGTGACAACGCCGTCGGAGGAGACGAGCAGCCCGCGAACCAGGTCGCTCCTGTCGATTGCGTCATCGGTGTCGTACAGCAACGCCAGCTCCCCGTCGCTGTACGCCAGCCTGATGGACCTGAATCCGATGCCGGGCGCGTCGAGCTTGCGGATCGACTCAACCCGGCCCGCGGTCGAGAGATAGACGAGATTGAAAATGCCATCCCCAGCGTCGGTGTAAGCGGTCGCCGCGACGATGTAGCGCGAGCCGTCCCACACCGCGTCCCACGCGGTTGACTGGTAGGGCGCCGCCGGAAGGACCGGAATCGGTGTCACGTCGAGCAATTCACCAGAGGCCCCGATCCTGACTGCCTGGTTGTTGCGCCAGACGACGAGCGACTGCGCCGGCCCGACGGCAACGCGGGGAGCCGATGCGCCGTCACCCGCTACGTAGGAGACGACGTCACTCAACGCCTGCTCGGCGCCGACGTCGATGAATGGGTTCGGAGCCAGGGGATGGAGCGCCGGGCGAGGACGTGCCGCCTCCGCGGAGAGAGCGGCAGAAAGGAAGAGAACGCTGAGGATCAGGGGACGTTTCATGGCTGCTACCTGATACGGGCGCCGGCGGGAGGCCGTCCGGGACAACTCAGAGTTATTTGCGTCGTAAGCCCGTCCCCGAGAACCGGAACAGGCTCGGAATCCTTCCTCCGGCACGCCTTCGAGCTCGTGTCCAGATCGGGCCCCGCGAATCGCATACCGCCTTTGGCAAGGCCTGCCCGACGCTCCACGGAGGTGTCGGGCAGCGGAACCCCGGGATCAGAGCGCATTCAGCGGTTATTTTGACCTTAAAGGTAGCTGGTTGTCGGCGCGGTTACCTGACGGCAGGAGGTGCGAATGGGGGGGGCGCCTTCGCGAGCTTCCGGTAAAAGAAGTCGTCGTCCGGATCGTCGTCGGTTGTACGCCTGATCGTACAGTTCAGACAGTCGACGCCGGGACGCCGCTCGCTGAACTCCCGCCGGAGCTCCGCGAGCCCCGGACCATTCCAGACGTCGTCGAACGTATCCGAGATCAGATTTCCAATCGGCGGGCGGGACCATGCCATACATGGATAAACATCGCCGTTGGGATGAATCGCCAGCGTATCCCACGGCTTCGGGCAGACCAGCGTCTCTCCGCTGTCGGTGACGAGATCGATCGGCGTGGGGCGGTCGCGAAGGAAGGCCGAGTCGCGGATTCCGGTGGCTTCGCAGAAGGCCGCGAGCGCGACGCGCGCACGGCGCACCCCGGACCAGAACCACGGTTCAGCGCTCTGCTGCAGGATGGCGTTGCTCATGCGGGAAATCGTACGGACCGCGATTTCTTCCGGCCGCAGGCGGCCGACGAGCGCGAGGAAGGAGTCGAACGAGTCGATGTTCAATTCCGACAGCACGTGGTTGATCCGCAGGAGCGGCAGTTGCGCGCCGAGCGCGACCCGCGTTGCCTTCAGCATTTCGAAGTTGCGAATTACCGATTCGAATCGGGCTCCGACGCGGATGTCCTCGAAACTCGCCTTCGTGCCGCCGTCGATCGAAATGATCACTCTGGAGAGCTGCGCACCGACGATCTCCTGGCAGGTTTTCGGCGTCAGCAGTGTCCCATTCGTGATCACTTCACTGAACGGTACGGAATATCGACGAGCGAACGAGAGTCGCTCCCCGAAGTCTCTCGTCATGAAGGGCTCGGTCATGAGCGAGAAGCAGAGGTAATTGGCCCGAGGAAAGACCTCCGCAGCGATGCGCTCGAAGAGCCATCGAGGCATGTCATATTTCGTAAGGGCCGCGACCCGCGGGTCGCTGAAGCCGCACATCTTGCAGCGAAGGTTGCACTTATTGTTCTGATCCATGAATACGATCAGAAAGCGTTCCTCACTGGGGCTCGGTCCATGCCAGGTAAGCTTCTGCGCCAGCTCGCGCAGCTCGGCCTCGGTCGTCTCCTCTGGCACGTGTGAAGATTACGGAAGCCCGGTCAATTGTGTCCACGCGCTGCGCCCGGGAACCGGCTGGGATCGGCAGTCTGTGACGGCCTTTCTTCCTTCGCAGGCCTTCGAGAGCCCGCCCCGCCAGGCGCGAGCCTTGATGAGGAGCGCGCTGGCCGATTTCTTGAAGGAGCATCGGCTACTGGAGTGATGCAGACGATCCGGCTGTGCTTCGAGGCGCGCATCAGTTTCTCGCCAGGAGTCCAGCAGAGGTCGTTCTGATCACACTCGAAGGAATCAGGACGTGTAGATGGCCACGAAGAGTAAGAAACCGACCAGAAAAGCGCCAGCGAAGAAGAGCGTGAAGCCGAGCGAAAAAGTGGAGCAACAGTCCACTGAGAAAGTGGAGCGGCGGCGGCCTCGGCCGCCGGGGGTGGGCGGAGGAATCGAGCCAGATCAACCGCCCGCGAAATCACCGTCGACGAGATCGAAATCGCGGAAACCCATTCCATCGGACGACGCCGGCGCTTCGATCGTCTCCTCCGTCGACGAACCGCTGCGGGAGAGCATCGACCTCACAATGGGGGTCGATGCCGAATCAATCAGTGAACAGGTAGTCGCACCGGCGCAATCAGCGTCCGTTCCACCGCCGCCCGCGCCGAGCGCCAACGCGCGTCAGGCGAAGGCACCATGGCAGATTCCAGTGCCTGAGCCATCGGAGGCGGCCGTCATCCCTCGGACTGAGACGGCTTCGGCGCAGAATACAGTGATGGAACAGACTGCACAGACCGAAGGCGCACAGACAGAAGTGTCTGTGCTACAGGACTCCATCCTCACCGATCAGGACATCTACCTGTTCAACGAGGGCCGCCACAGCCGGCTCTACGACCGCCTCGGCGCGCACGTCATCGAGCGCAGTAGGAGGAAGGGAACGACCTTCGCCGTCTGGGCTCCCAACGCGGCCAGAGTCAGCGTCGTAGGTGACTTCAACGGATGGGGCCACGATGCGAATCCGCTACAGCTCCGGGCCAACTCCGGAATCTGGGAAGGGTTCGTTCCCGGCATCGGCCAGGGCGCAGTCTACAAGTACCACATCGTGTCGCAGCACGGCGGCTACGTCGTCGACAAGGCCGATCCGTTCGCCTTTCGCAGCGAGGTTGCGCCGAGAACCGCCTCGATCGTCTGGGATCTCGACTATGAATGGGGGGACCAGGCGTGGATGAGAAGCCGCGCGGCGCGCAACGCTCTGAGCGCTCCCTACTCCATCTACGAGATGCATCTCGGCTCCTGGCGACGCGATCCGGCCGATCCCTCGCGCTTCCTCAGCTATCGCGAACTGGCCGAGCCGCTCGCGCAATACATCATCAAAATGGGTTTCACACACGTCCAGTTCCTCCCCGTGATGGAGCATCCCTTCTACGGTTCCTGGGGCTACCAGGTCACCGGCTTCTTCGCTGCCAGCAGTCGCTTCGGCTCTCCTCAGGATCTGATGTACCTCGTCGACTATCTGCATCAGCACGACATCGGCGTGATCCTCGACTGGGTGCCCTCCCACTTCCCGAGTGACGAGCACTCGCTCTCCTACTTCGACGGCACGCATCTGTACGAGCACGCCGACCCGCGCAAGGGGTTTCATCCCGACTGGGGAAGCCTCATCTTCAACTACGGGCGCAACGAGGTGCGGAGCTTTCTCCTCTCGAGCGCTCTCTTCTGGATCGAGCGCTTTCACGCCGACGGGTTGCGAGTCGATGCCGTCGCCTCGATGTTGTATCTCGACTACTCCAGGAAGGCGGGCGAGTGGATTCCGAACGAACATGGCGGGCGGGAGAACCTGGAGGCCATCTCCTTTCTGCGGCGCCTGAACGAGGATGTTTACAAGGCTCATCCCGACGTTCAGGTGATCGCCGAGGAGTCGACGGCCTGGCCGATGGTATCGAGGCCGACCTATGTCGGGGGACTCGGCTTCGGGATGAAGTGGGACATGGGGTGGATGCACGACACCCTTCGCTACTTCAGCCACGAGGCCATCCACCGCAAGTTCCATCACAACAGCCTGACCTTCAGGGCCATGTACGCCTACAGCGAGAATTTCGTCCTTCCGCTGTCACACGACGAGGTCGTGTATGGCAAGGGCTCGCTCCTCGGGAAGATGCCCGGCGACGAGTGGCGGCGTTTCGCCAACCTCCGTCTTCTCTTCGCCCATCAGTACTCGCAGCCCGGAAAGAAGCTGATCTTCATGGGTGGCGAGTTCGGCCAATGGCGTGAGTGGAACCATGACGCCGGTCTCGACTGGGAGCTGACCCTGACTGCGCCTCACGGCGGGCTGCAGCATTGGGTGGCCGATCTCAACGCCGCCTATCGCCGCTATCCGGCGCTGCACGAGCTCGACGTCGATCCGAGCGGATTCGAGTGGATCGACTGCTGCGATACGGAGCAGAGCGTCATCAGTCTGGTGCGGCGCGCCGCCTCTGACGACGAGCCTCAGGTCGTCATCGTCCTCAACTTCACGCCGGTGGTGAGGTTCAACTACCAGATCGGCCTCCCCACCGGCGGCTACTGGCGCGAGGTGCTCAACAGCGACGCCCCCGTCTACGGCGGCAGCGGACAGGGAAACCTCGGCGGCGTCGAGGCGGTCCCCATCCCGCTCCACGGCCGGAAGTACTCGGCAAACCTCACCCTTCCACCTCTGGGAGCCATCTTCCTCATCAACGACACGGTGACGGAGCGCGCCAACGTGGTCATGCTCCCGCTGGATGAGGAAGACGACACTGCCGAGGAGCTCACGGCGTGACCATGGCAATGGCGCTACCGATGACGCTTCCGCAAGGCCTCGGCGCCATGCCGATTGCGGACGGCCGGTGCCTCTTCCGGGTCTGGGCCCCCCGCGTCAAAAAGCTCGAAGTCCACATAGTCGCTCCCTTTGACCGGTACGTTGCCGCTGAGGCCGTAGCGCCAAGTGGAGCGATGGTCGCCCCTAGTGGAGGGGCGGCCGCCTCGGCCGCCGGGGCGGGTGGCTATCACCAGGTCATCATCGAAGGCCTCGCACCCGGAGCGCGCTACAAGCTCCGTCTCGACGGCCGTGAAGAACGACCCGATCCGGCTTCGCGACTGCAGCCCGAGGGGGTCCACGGAGTATCGGAGATCGTAGGGCGCGATTTCGCCTGGAAGGACAGTCATTGGCGCGGTCTGCCACTTAAGGACTACGTCATCTACGAGCTGCACGTCGGCACCTTCACGAATGAAGGAACCTTCGACGCCATCATCGGCCGTCTCGACGAGTTAAGAGAGCTCGGCGTAACGGCGATCGAGCTGCTGCCGATCGCGCAGTTCCCGGGGACGCGCAACTGGGGCTATGACGGAGCCCACCCCTTTGCGGCGCAGCACTCATACGGCGGCCCGCTGGCCCTCAAGCGTCTGGTCGATGCCTGTCACGCCCGCGAACTCGCCCTCGTCCTCGATGTCGTCTACAACCACCTCGGACCGGAGGGAAACTACCTCAGCGAATTCGGCCCTTACTACACCAGCCGTTACAAGACGCCGTGGGGCCCGGCGATGAATTTCGACGGCCCGCAGAGCGACGAGGTGCGGCGCTACTTCGTCGAGAACGCCCTCATGTGGATCGACGAGTTCCATATCGACGCCCTGCGCGTCGATGCCGTGCACGCCATCGTCGACCACTCGGCGCAGCCCTTTCTGCAGGATCTCTGCACGGCGGTGCGTCAGCGCGCGGAACGCCTCGGGCGGAAAGTCTTCACCATCGCCGAAAGCAATCTGAATGCCCCGCGAGTCCTGCTCCCGTCCTCGGTCGGCGGACTCGGATTTGATGCGCAGTGGAGCGACGACTTCCATCACTCCCTGCACGCACTCCTGACAGGGGAGAAGGTCGGCTACTACGCGGATTACGGGAGAGTGGCCGACCTGGCCACCGTCTCAACCACCGGCTATCTCTTCACCGGCCAGTTCTCGCAGTTCCGCCAGAGGCGTTACGGCGCTCCGCCGAACATGCGAGAGGGGGAGCGTTTCGTCGTCTCCGTGCAGAATCACGATCAGGTTGGCAACCGGATGCACGGCGACCGCCTCTCGTCGCTGCTGTCATTCGAGCAACTCAAGGTGAGCGCCGGCGCCCTGATCCTTTCCCCATTTCTGCCAATGCTCTTCATGGGCGAGGAGTACGGCGAAACGGCGCCGTTCCAGTACTTCACCAGCCACTCCGACCACGATCTCATCGAGGCAGTCCGCAAAGGCCGCCACGAGGAATTCGAAGCCTTTGCCTGGCAAGGCGAAGCCCCCGACCCCCACGACGAACAGACCTTCCAACGCTCGAAACTAAACTGGAACCTCTGGAAACTCAACACCAACCGCAACCCCCACGCACACCTCCGTGCCCTGCACCGCGAGCTCCTCCGCTTGCGGCGGGAACTGCCGGCACTCTCCACCCTCGATCTGCTGCTCGTTGAACCGCATGCCGACGAGGAACGGAAGACTCTCGCATTTCGTAGAAGTGCGGCAGATGGAAGGCAAGAGGTCTGGATCGCCTTCAACTTCAGCGACCACCCTCGAGAGATGAATCCGCCGGACGGCCCCTGGTGTCTCCTC
>JADGNX010000353.1 GCA_017883265.1 Thermoanaerobaculia bacterium | reverse complement strand
TGTCGCCGCTCCGCGGCTATCGATATCGCCGAATTCGTCGCGCCCCCGTTTCTTTTCCTCAGGCGCGCCGCTCAGCGACGTCCACGGCTCGGGATGACAAACCGCTCCCAAATCTTCACGCCTCGTTTCACCCTTCACCCTTCGCAATCACCGTCCCTGCAGACGTCGGAGAGCGGCCTGCTTGAGGGCCATGTTGGTCCCGGCGCGGGCGATGGCCCTCACCTCCGACTCCGGCAGCGTCGGCAGAATTCGGAGAGAGAAGGCCGGCGGCGTCTTCGGGTTCTGAATCAGCCCCAGCCGCACATCGAGATTTCCCATCCACTGCGCAGCCTTCATGATGACGTCGGCTATCTGATACGTGAGAAATGACGATCTGGCCAGTCGCGACACCTCGTCAACCGTCAGCCGCGGATTCCGGAGCAGCGAGAGCAGGACCCGCGGGTCGTTGTCCTGAAGAAGAAGCGCGCGCTCGCTCCGCTCGGCCTTCACCGCCAGGAGGATCTTTTCCATCTGCGAGAGACTCCGCACGCGATCCCAGGCGTTCTGCTTTTTTTCCTGAGTGTCCTCCGCGGGAGCGGCCGCATCCGACGGCTCGGATTCGCCTCGTTCCTCTTCAACCTCTGCTGGCCTGACCAGCAGCCGAGCGAGGTTCTCTTCTGCATCGCCATCGATGGCCAGTGCGATTCCTGCGGGTAGCAGCGCAACGACAGTGGCCCGCACGACGACCTCGCCGCCCCACGGTCCGCGAAGCGTGACGCCGAGCAGCGTGTTGAGCGCGACGTTCTCGCTCGTCGGCAGAAGCAGCGCCCCCAACGAGAGATTCGTCTGCTGCTCGTGACGAAGCTCCTCCTCACTCTCGAACTCTGCCGTGAACGCTGCGACCGCATTGCGTGTGACTTTCATCGACTCTTCTGCACTCTACCGCGAAGAAACGCGGCGGTGGAAGACTCTCATCGCCCGGCGTTCGCCTTCCTGATCAACTTCCCGACAGGGCCGGCGATCCGCTCGGCCATGAGCTGATAGCCGCGAGCGTTGGGATGGATTTCGTCGCTCTTGAGCGCCGGGTCGTTGAGAATGCCGTGGAGTACGTCGGGAATGAGGAGGCATCCCTCGTCATGGGCCACCCTGGCGTACAGTTTCTCGTAGCTGGTAGTGATACTCGGAAAGCGGAAGGCCAGAAGCACGACCATGGCTCCCCCGCTCTCGATCCTTCGGACGATGGTCCGCAGATGAGCTTCGCTCGACGGGCCGTCGACTCCATGCAGGAAGTCGTTGCCGCCGAGGCCGACGATCACGATCCGCGGGTTGCGCGTGAGGACGTCCTGCTCGAGGCGGGCCACAGCCGCCTCGGTCGTATCTCCGCTGACTCCCGCGTTCACGACGGGCTCACCGATCAGGCTCGAGAGCCGGGACGGATAGTCCTGGCCTGACGAAGCGCCGTAGCCTGCGGTCAGCGAATCGCCGAACGCGATGACCGAGGCTCCATGAGACCCGAGGTTCGTGACCCGGGAAAAAGGAGAGGGCCAGAGAGCCCAGACCAGGAAGACGAGGAGCAGCGCAACGGCGGCAACGACGGCCTTCGTACGCTGCGCTGCTCGAGGCTTCGCGGACGGGGGTAGTGGTCTCTGGGTGCCTTGCCTCCCGGTTTTCGCTCGTGTCGTCACGGGTCAGTTAGTGCAACCCGAACGCAGCGAATGTCGAGGCCGGCTCCAGAGATACCATCCAGACAGGCGTGACTGTCCGCGGAGCGAACCGCTATCGCTTCTCTTTGTACTCGGTCTTCGTCTGCTGCTTGTTGCCGGACGAATCGACCTTCGTTTCCTTCGTGGTGGTCTTCTGCTCTTTGGGATTCCCCATGATGTCGTTCTTCACCTTGGTCTCGGTCTCGGTCACTTTCTTCTGTTCTGCCATTGGTTGCCTCCAAGTTTATTTTAAAGCAACCACTGTGCCGGGCGCGGTTGCGGTGGCCTGGATCCACCATTCCTGGAGTGGTGGACGCTCTTGAACGCTGACGCCAGGCAACGTACCGTATCGGCGCGGGGAGAATGATCGATGTTGCGCAACATGCCGGCTCGGCGCTCCCGCGCCGCGCTTCGAACGGAGCAGAAGAGCGACAGCCGCCGCACGCTCCTAATCGCCCTCACAGCGAACATCTTCATCGCCGTTGCGAAGTTGATCGCCGGCCTCATGACTGGCTCCACAGCGATGCTCGCGGAATCGGCTCATTCGGCGGCCGACTCGATCAATGAAGTCCTTCTCGGCATCTCGCTGCACCGGGCCAGGAGACCGGCCGATGACACGCATCCGTTTGGTCATGGACGGGAGCGCTTTCTCTGGGCCTTCATGGCCGCCATCGCCACCTTCCTCATCGGTGGCTGCATCTCAATCGGCATGGCCATTCTGGAGCTGCGCGCGAACCATGCGAGCGGACACACGCTCGTGGCCTGGATCGTATTGGCAATCGCCTTCGCGGCGGACGGACTCTCGTGGCTGCAGGGCTTGCGTCAGGCCCGCACCGAAGCGCGCGAGCGCGGGACATCCGTGTGGAATCACCTGCGATATTCGAGCGAACCGCTGCTGCGCGCGGTCGTAGTCGAAGACAGTGCCGCGCTGATCGGCCTCGTTCTCGCCGCAGCAGGTCTCCTGGTGGGCCAGGTGACTGGCAACAACCGGCCCGACGGAGTCGCCGCACTGCTCATCGGGATTCTTCTGGCCCTCACGGCGTTCGGCCTGGCCCGCCCCCTCGCCGATTTTCTCATCGGACGTTCGTTGCCTGCAAACCAGGTCGAGAAGCTCTACGCGATCCTCTCCGCGGCATCGGCCATCGACGAGGTCGTCTCGATTCAAGCCGTCTACATCGGCCCCGAGGAGGCCATCATCGCAGCCAAGGTGCATCCGGCCCCGAATCTGACTATCCAGGAAGTGACGAGCTCGATGGATGAGCTCGACGTCGCAATCCGTAAGACATTCCCGGTAGTAGCCGACGTCTTCCTCGATCTGACCATGTACCGGAATTCGAGTCCCGACCCAGCCGATCTCGAATCGTCCTAACCCTACCCAAACATATTTGAAATCTGAGAATCAAGAACCGGGGTCGGGCTCGGGCCCGGGCGAGAGTCGCGGACGCAAGCCCTTCTCGAACCCATCGCTCCGATGCTCCCGAAACTCAGCAAGTCCCGAAGTTCCACTGAATGGATCGCCCGCGCCCGAGCCCGCGCCCGGCTCTTGTCGTCAAACCACGAACTTCTCGACCCTCCTGGGTGACGTCTTGTCCTCAAGTGAGGAGTCTCTCGCCGCCATACGAAGAATGTGTGGTGGCTAAAGTATTGAAACTGCTGAGAGGATCAACTGGCTCACCCGTAGCATCACATCGTTATCTTGACTGCGGACTTTCGCGCGGTTTCCCGAGAAGGAGAGAGGGTGGCGATGAGACGAGCGGTTTCCGGATTCCTGTTCTTTCTGATGATCGCTGTCGTGCCGCTGTCAGCGAATCAGACGAAGCTCGTCGATGATGTGATCCGAATGTCGCGAGCCGGTGTCGGCGACGACACGATCGTGGCATTTGTAAACAGCCTCCGCGACCGGCCGGCTGTGACCGCCGACGAAGTGATTGCCATGAAGGCCGCTGGCGTCTCCGATACGGTCATTCGAGCGATGATCTCTCAACCGTCAGCCCCCGCACAAACAGCTGGCGAACCTT
>JADGNX010000352.1 GCA_017883265.1 Thermoanaerobaculia bacterium | reverse complement strand
GCCGGTCGTGGCGATGATCTGGCCTGGATCGAGCGCCACGCCCACTCGCTTCCGGTAGTAGCTCTGGAGCGATGCGATGAATTGGGGGGTGCCGTTCGAAGGGGAGTACTCCAGTACCTTGTCGTCGATCAGACCGAGCTGCTCCCGCATGCACGAAGGCGTCTCCAGATCGGGTTGACCGATGTTGAGGTGGAGAACGCGAATTCCGCGCCGCGTCGCCGCCTCGGCCAGCGGCGCGAGCCGCCGGATCGGAGACGCCGGCATGGCGCGGGCGCGGGCCGAGATCTCGGGAGAGCTTCGCACGATTTCCGGTTGCGGAACCGACGTCATTTCTTCGTCTTACTCCCGTGACTCTGCTGAGCTGGCTTGCCCCGCTCACCGACCGGCGCCCCGCCCGGAATGAAGTTCGGCTGACCCTTCTTCCCCTGCATCTTGGCCTCGCGATCACGCGTCACTTCCGGGTGCTGGGGCGTCCCTGCGTCGCCTGTGTCCATCCCCTCGGTACGCTCGCGTCCGCCATCCTTATAGAAATTCGGATTGACGTTGTTCTTCTCCTTGCTCATGAGTCCTCCTGGTTGTGCACCTGCGAAGGTGCGAACGACGTGCCGCCGACGGGCGTTTCAGGCTTCACCCGCTCTTCGGGAGATGTATGTTCCATGTTTGCCGTCGAATGCAGCGCAAGGTCGAACCGCCGCCGTTCGACGATCACACCTCCCCGCCAGCTCTCGAAGGCTACCGAGCCGGATGAAGGAAAGCTCCTCTCACGCGCCGGCGATCAACTGGCGGAGGACGAACGGCAGAATCCCGCCGTGCTCGTAGTAGTCGACCTCGATCGGCGTATCGATCCGCACCGTGAGAGGCACCCTCTGCGTCTCGACGCCATCGCGCCGTACGACGAGCGTCACCTTCTGGCGCGGCCGGAGCAACCCTTCGATGCCGACGATGTCGAAGACCTCATCTCCTTTGAGACCGACTGAAGCTGGCGAGCTTCCCTCTTCGAACTGAAGCGGCAGCACGCCCATCCCGACGAGGTTGCTCCGATGGATCCGCTCGAAGGACTGCGCCACGACGGCCTTGACGCCCAGGAGCCTGGTCCCCTTCGCCGCCCAGTCGCGGGAGCTCCCCGTGCCGTACTCCTGACCGGCGAAGACGATCAGAGGCACGCTGTGCTCCTGATACTTCATGGCCGCGTCGTAGATCGGCATCTGATCGCCGGCCGGCTGAAAGCGGGTCACGCCTCCTTCCACGCCCGGAACCATCAGGTTCTTGATCCGGACGTTGGCGAACGTCCCCCTGGTCATCACCTTGTCGTTCCCCCGGCGCGAACCGTAGCTGTTGAAATTCTCGACGGTGACCTCATGCTCGTTGAGGTAGCGGCCGGCCGGCGAATTGGCCTTGATCGAGCCGGCCGGACTGATGTGATCGGTGGTCACCGAATCGCCGAAGATGGCCAGGGGACGCGCGTTGGTGATATCGGCCGCCTTGCCTGCGACCATGCTGAAGTCCTGGAAGAAGGGCGGCTCCTGAATGTAGGTCGACTCCTTGACCCATCCGTACAGCAGCCCCTCGCTCGAGGGGATCTCGTTCCAGAGCGGGTTCTGATCGGCGAAGTTCGAGTAGAGCTCGCGGAACGATTCGGGATCGAGGGATTCCTGCAGCGCCGTCCGCACCTCCTCCATCGTCGGCCAGATGTCCCGCAGATAGACGTCGCGATTGTCGCGGCCGCGTCCGAGGGGCTCGGTGGTCATGTCGATGTCGACCCGTCCGGCCAGAGCGAAGGCCACGACCAGAGGAGGACTCATCAGGAAGTTGGCCTTGATGCTCTGGTGAACGCGCGCTTCGAAATTTCGGTTTCCGCTGAGGACGCTGGCCCCGATGAGATCGTTTTTAGTGACCGCCTCTTCGATCTGAGGATCGAGAGGGCCGGAGTTGCCGATGCAGGTCGTGCAGCCGTACCCGACCAGGTAGAAGCCAAGCTCGTCGAGGTATTGCTGGAGCCCGCTCTTGCGGTAGTAATCGGTCACGACGCGGGAGCCGGGAGCGAGCGAGGTCTTGACCACACGCGGCACGCGCAGCCCCTTCTCGACCGCTTTCTTCGCCAGGAGTCCGGCGGCCAGCATCACCGAGGGATTGGAAGTGTTCGTACACGAGGTGATCGCGGCGATGAGCACGTCCCCGTGATGCAGCTCGGCCACAGTCTGAGGGAAATCTTCGGTCAGCTCGGCCCCTTCCACGCGATCCGGCGTCGGACGGTTGTTCATCATCTCCGATTCCGTCGTCTCGCTCGTGTTGCGAGTCTCTTTCGGATGCGGAGCAGTCGCCGTTGCCTGTTCGCCGCCGCCGGTGTGCGTTTGCTCCTCACCCGCCGCGGTCATGCCGATGGCGGTCTTGAGCGAGCGCTCGATCTCTCTTGCCGATTTTCCGTAACCCTCGGGCGCTGCCGCTCCGAGCATCTTCAGGAAGTTCTTCTTCAGGTTGCCCAGCTCGATCCGGTCCTGCGGCCGCTTCGGTCCGGCAACGCTGCTGCCGACCGTGCCGAGATCGAGATCGAGGACGCGGGTGTAGTCGATCTCTCCCGCTTTCGGAATTCCGAAGAGTCCCTGGGCAGTGAAATAGTTGCGAACCGCCGCGATCTGTTCGGGAGTCCGTCCGGTCAGCTCCATGTAACGGCACGATTCCTCATCCATCGGAAAGAAGCCCATG
Organism: Thermoanaerobaculia bacterium; assembly: GCA_017883265.1. Lineage (GTDB taxonomy): Bacteria > Acidobacteriota > Thermoanaerobaculia > Gp7-AA8 > Gp7-AA8 > JADGNX01. The sequence goes on along the minus strand of JADGNX010000352.1, from coordinate 1,002 downwards.
GTCGCGCCGTACTCGGGGGCCATGTTGGCGATGGTGGCGCGGTCGGCCAGAGCGAGCGAGGTCGCCCCCTGGCCGAAGTATTCGACGAACTTGCCGACGACCTTGGCCTTCCGCAGCATCTCGGTCAGAGTGAGAACCAGATCGGTCGCTGTCACCCCTTCGCGCAGCTGGCCGCTGAGATGGACCCCGATGACGTCAGGCGTCAGGAGGTAAACCGGCTGGCCGAGCATGCCTGCCTCGGCCTCGATACCGCCGACGCCCCAGCCGACGATGCCTAATCCGTTGATCATGGTGGTATGGGAGTCGGTGCCCACCAGCGTGTCGGGATACCAGATCCCCTCCTTCTCCAGGACTCCGCGCGCCAGGTATTCGAGATTGATCTGATGCACGATGCCGATGCCGGGAGGGACGACCCGGAAGCCGTTGAAAGCCTGCGTTCCCCACTTCAGAAACTCGTAGCGCTGCCGGTTGCGCTTGAACTCCATGTCCATGTTGAAGTCGAGGGCGTCCGGCCGGTTCGAGACGTCCACCTGAACGGAGTGATCGACGACCAGATCGACCGGAACGAGCGGCTCGATGATCTCCGGCTTCTTGCCGAAGCGAGCCGCTGCCGAGCGCATGGCCGCCAGATCGACCAGCAGCGGCACCCCGGTGAAGTCCTGGAGGAGAATGCGGGCCACCATGAAGGGGATCTCTTCGGTCCGCTCCGCATTCGGCTTCCATCCCGCCAGAGAGCGGACATTCTCCTCGGTCACTTTCTTGCCGTCGACGTTCCGCAGCACCGATTCGAGCACGATGCGGATGCTCACAGGCAGCCGCGAGATGGTGCCGATGCCCTCCTTTTCAAGGCGGGGAAGGGAGTAGAAGCGGCCGCTTTTTCCGTGGCCGTTGTCGAAGGATTCGAGGGTATTGAAGGTGTTATGCGGCATTCAAGGTTCCTGTCTGTGAGGTTTCTGCGGCGCACCGGCTATCGGCGCGGCAGGCTGGCCGGAGAGCGCGGCC
>JADGNX010000351.1 GCA_017883265.1 Thermoanaerobaculia bacterium | reverse complement strand
GAGGCGTTGACGGTCGGGGGCGTGAAGCGGCCCCAATCGAGCTTGTCCACCGGCTTGCCGATGCGGTTGATCCCGTAGTTGTAGGCCCACCGCCGGGCACGCAGAACGTTTTCGGTGTATGAGGTGCGATCGATCGTAAGGGCCGAGTAGTCGCGCCATTTGTCGGGATAGCCGATCTTGCGGGTGAACGCCGAGAGCTTGGCCAGAGCCTGCTGCTTTGTCGCATCGCTCATCCAGGAAAGCGTCGGGATATCGCTGCGCAGTGCGCTCTCCAGATTTCCGATCAACTCCAGCGCATGGGCCTTGGCCTCAGGGGTGAAGGCCCGGCGCACATACTCCTGCCCGAGAGGCTGACCGAGCTCCGCGTCGGTGGCCCTGATGCAGCGCTGCCAGCGCGGCAGATTCTCCTTCGTCCCGCTCAGCACGGCGCCGCGGAAGGCGAAGCTCTCATCGACGAAACGCGATGAGAGCGTGGCGGCGTTTCTGTCGATGACCGTCCATCGAAGGTAACTCTTCCATTCGTCCAGGGGCATGCTGGTAAGCAGCTGATCGAGAGTGCGGAGATAGTCGGGTTGTTGCACGTTCAGATGGTCGCCGGCAGGGACACCCAGCGCGCGCAGATAGGAGCTCCACTCGATATGAGGTGCCAGTGCCTGCAGCTCGCCGAGCGTCATCATGTGGTACCTGGCGTTCGGGTCGCGCATCTGAATTCGCGTCATCGACGCGGTGGCCAGCGCTGTCTCGAGCATGAGGACGCGCGCGGCCTCGTCGTTGGCCCGGGCGCCATCCTCGCCGGCGAGCTGGAACATGCGGCTTACATGCGCCAGGTACGCGTCGCGGGTCTTGACCGATTTCTCGTCGCTCCGGATGTAATAGTCACGATCGGGGAGGCTGAGCCCGGACTGACCGACAGAAGCGATCGTCGATTCGCTGTTCTTGTAGTCGCGCTCCGCTCCGACGCGGAACGGGACGGCGCCCGCACCGAGCTCCAAACGCGCAAACTCATCCTGGAGCGAGGGGAGATCGTGAACGGCATCGATGCGCGCGAGCTCGGGCTGGATCGGCGAGAGGCCGGCGGTCTCCACTGCATCCGTGGCCATGCAGGTGGCGTAGAAATCGCCGATCTTCTGCTCGTTGCTCCCCGCTGCGGCATTTCTCATGGCCGCATCCTCCTCGGCGATCTGTTTGAGGATCTCCCGGTTGCGGTCCTCCACGGTCTCGAAGCTGCCATACCGCGATTGCGATGCCGGCAGCGGATGCAGCTTCGAGTAGTTGCCTGTGGCGTAATGATAGAAGTCGTCACACGCTTTGACCGCCGGGTCCATGAGCGCCATGTCAAAACCGTGCTCGCCGATGGACGCCTTCACATGCGGCGCGGGGGCCGCGATCTTCGTCACCGCCGGGGCTGTTGGGTGGGAGCTGCTGCACGCCGCCAGAAGCAGCGGAAAAACCAAGAGTGCCAGTCGCTTCATGAGTGGAAGTCCTTTCGGGAGGGTTAGCCAGACGAGGGCAGGATGGTGGCCGGGCCTGTTGCCAACAGGCTTCCGGTGCGTCGACCTCACAGCAGGAGCCGGCACGGCCGTTCCTGCAACGGGCGAACAACAGCATTCAGGCAAAGCTGACAGCGAGATGGGAGCCTTCCTCTTTGTAGATCGTGTCGACGAAACGGATCGTATTGGTCTTGAGCGACATGAAGAGAGAGGAAACGCGGATTCCGCCTCCGATGAACCGCACGCCCCGCAACAGGTCGCCCTCGGTCACGCCGGTGGCGACGAAGATGATGTCGTTGCCCGAAGCCAGCTCGGCCGTGTCGTAGATCTTGTCCCGATCCTTGTATCCCATCTGCTTGAGACGGTCCTCCTGCCACTTCTCCAGCGGCATGAGGCGCCCCTGCATCCGCCCGTTGAGACAGCGCATGGCCGCCGCCGTCAGCACCCCTTCCGGGGCCCCGCCGATACCGATGGCGCCGTGGATCCCGGTCCCACGCACAGCGGCGGCGATTCCGGCGGACAGATCGCCATCGCTGATCAGCTTGATGCGCGCGCCGGCTTCGCGGATCTGGCCGATCAGGTCATGATGGCGCTCACGATCGAGCACGGTGATCGTCAACTCGTTGACGTCCCTCTGAAAGGCCTCGGCCATCTGATTGAGGTTCTCGTGGACGGAGTTCTTGAGATCCACGTATTCGGCGGCCGTCGGGCCGACCACCAGCTTATCCATGTAGACATCGGGGGCGTTCAGCAGACCCCCTTTTTCCGAGGCTGCCAGTACGGCGATGGCGTTGGCCGCTCCAACCGCGCAGAGGTTCGTTCCTTCCAGCGGATCGACTGCGATGTCGATCTCCTGATAAGACTCGCCGTCGCTGTGTCCGCGGCCCAGCGGCTCCCCGACGTAGAGCATGGGGGCCTTGTCCCGCTCTCCCTCGCCGATGACGATTGTGCCGCGCATCTTGAGCTTGTTCAGCTCCTCGCGCATCGACTCGACGGCCATCTGATCGGAGTACTTCCGCTTGCCGTAGCCCATGGTGCGCGCAGCGGCAATCGCTGCCTGCTCAGCCACTCTCAGAAAGCCGATCTCGAGACTCGATTCCATTCCGCTCCCCGTCCGCGCCTGCGTCGATGCTCCTGATGCGTGCATCGGAAACGCTGAGATGGCCGGAACTCTAACAGAAAAATCGAACGCTGCGACGACGACCGGAGAGGCGCCTTCGCAGCCGCCCCGGCCACCGCATCCATTCGACTACATCCCGTGCGAGCCACCCGCCGGCGTCGACCAGTCGACGAGCTTGTGAGCATAGGGAAGGGCCATCGATGCGTGCGTCCGCACGCCGGCGGCGTCGCCTGCCATGGCCGCCTTGTGCAGCTCGCGAACATGCGTTCTCAGATCGCGCGCAGCCGAGCGGGCCGTAGCGTTGCCCGAGGCGTGCATGTAAACCCGGTTGGCCAGGGAGTTGGCCTCATTGGCCACCTTCTTCCATGTGTCGCCGTTGACGCTCACATTGGTCTGGGCGTCGGTGAGAAGCGCCTCGAGCCGCGTCGTGTCGTTCCAGACGCGCCCCTTGGCGCCGCCGGAGTGAGACCGCATCCGGTGATGCATGCTCTTACCGCCGGACATGGAGCCAGCCGCCATGTTGCCGCCCATCTTGCCCCCCATCTTCCCGCTGTCGCCGCCCGAGCTGCCGGAATTCATCATGTTGCCGGGCGCCGTCTGCGTAGCGGGCGGATTTGGATTGGTGCCCATCGTGGTATTCGCTGACGTGGCCGTCGACTGCGCGAACGCCGCACCGGCAACCAGGAGCGAAACAGAAACCAGTGATGAAATGCGTGGAATCGTCAACATAGTCGAATCCTCCTCATGTACGAGCTCAATTGTAGATTCTTCCAGCCGAAGTCTGAGGATTTCTCTCTCAGACTCGAACGACAAGAGCCGGAGTCGGGCTCGGACGCGAGCCCGGGTGGTTCATTCAGCGGGGCGTGAGGATGCAATCGAAACAGTGGCATACGAAAGAGACAAGGCTGCCGAACAGCTTCGTCAAGCTGACCATCAGTCCTCTCCGATTGTTTCTTTCATCGCAGAAAGATGATGGTGCGGAGGACCGAGAGATTCAATCCCGCCAACCCTCTTCAAGCGTCCCCCACCGGCGTCCGCAAGTCTTTCCCGGGCCCGAGCCCGGTCTTTGACTCTCAAATCTCAAATTCATGTTTAGGTAG
>JADGNX010000350.1 GCA_017883265.1 Thermoanaerobaculia bacterium | reverse complement strand
CAAATTGAGCTTTTGAGGCCTGCCACCCTATAATCACAGGCCTCTCATAAACCCCGCCATTCCCGAGGGATGCAGGTCCAATGATTCAGGTTCACGCGCTGGAGATCCCCGATCTCGAACGTTTTCTCGAACGCCACAAAGCGGGATTTTCGCTTCGGAGCGAGATCGATCTCAACGTGCTCCTGCGGCAGATCCTTCAGAAAGCCTACGAGTTCGTCCCTTCCGAGTCCGGCTCCATCCTCCTCGACGACCCTTTCAGCAAGGTCGTGACCCGCAGTGAAAATGAGCTCGTCTTCATCGCGGCGTTCGGCACCGCCGGGCGCGAGCTCATCGGCCGGCGGCTCTCCGCGCAGAACGGCATCGTCGGGCAGGTCTATCAGAACGGGACCCCCTACCTGTCAGCGGACGTGGAGGGTGACAGTTTCTTCTTCCGGGAGATTGACCACATCGTCGGACACAGGTCGCAATCGATCGTCTGCGTCCCGATCTACATCGGCAAGCACGTCTGCGGCGTGCTGGAGTTGATCAACCGCCAGGACGGCACGCCCTTCACCATCCGCGACATGACTCTGCTCGAGATCTTCGCCGGCTACACGTCCTTCACGCTGCAGGGCGCACTGGATGCCAAACGCGCGCACGAGCTGGCCAAGAGGGATGACCTCACCGGTCTCTTCAACGATCGGTGGTTCAATGTCCGACTTACCGAGACCCTGGCCGAGGCGGACGAAAGCGGACGCGAGGCCGCCCTCATCTTCATGGACCTCGACAGGTTCAAAGTCATCAACGACTGCTACGGTCATCTGGCAGGAAGTCAGGTCCTGCGCGAGGTCGGATTCATCCTCAAGCGAATCGTAGACGGCGTCGATGCCACCGTGGCCCGCTACGGGGGGGACGAGTTCGTCCTGCTTCTCCCGGAGACCTCGCTGGACGAGGCCGTGACAATCGGCGAAGAGATTCGCGAGGTCATCGAGAAACATATGTACCTCTCGCGCGATTACGGAGCGGGGATGCCCGCTCTCAACCAGCAGGGAATCATCTCGGCATCGATCGGCATCGCTCAATACATCCCTGCTGAGACCCGCGAATCGCGAGAAAGGGCCAAGAGCGAGCTCCTCAAGCGGGCCGATGCGGCGATGTACCGGGCGAAATCGCTCGGCAAGAATCGCGTCATCATCAGCCGGGCCGGCGAGGAGATGCCGACGGTCTCGTGAAGTGCTCAGTATGAAACGCCTCTGGCGGGAAACCGCTTTCGTTCGCTTCTGGGCTCTGCGGCAAGTTCGCGTTCTGTGGTTCGTTCAGCCCTCGGTTCTGGAGCTCAACGACCAGCGTTGCGTGATTCGTATCCCGCTCACGTGGCGGACGCGCAATCATCTTCACTCGATGTACGTCGGCGTGCTGGCCGTGGGAGCCGACTGCGCCGGCGGCCTGATGGCCATGAGACGGATCGGGCAACGCGACCAGCGGATCCGCCTCAGTTTCAAAGACCTTCGTGCGGAGTTTCTGAAGCGGGCCGAGGGCGACGTGCACTTCACCTGTGAGGACGGCGCGGCCATCGCAGCTCTGGTCGACGAAGTCGCCACGAGCGGCGAGCGCGGCAACCTTCCCGTCCGAGTCGTCGCTACGGTGCCGGCCAGACTCGGCGACGAAGTGGTTGCTCGCTTCGAGCTGACACTGTCGCTCAAGACATCGACTGCCGGCGGAAGCGATCGTAGCAGTCGCAGCGCGTGATTCTCGAGGAGATCTCCGATGCGCTTCGCGCCGATCTCGAATCGAGTGGCGCGCGCGTCCGATTCGGCTTTCCCCGCTGGCTGCGTCCCCTGCTCTTCCGCGAGGTCGCAGCCATCGCGCTTGGGCGGCGGATTTACCTGACTCCGCTGATGAGCGAGCGATCTGTCGCGGAAGTCGAAGCGCTCCTGCGGCACGAACTGACGCACGTCCGGCAGGCGGCTCGGCTCGGCCTCACGCTGTTCCTCTATCGATACGCTTCCGAATACATCGGCCTCCGGCTCCGCGGCAGAACCGGACCGCAGGCCTACCGCGAGATCTCCTTCGAGCGGGAAGCGTTCGAGGCGGAAAACAAGAGTGAAGGGTGAAGAGAGAAAAGAAGCGCTTTTGGCCTCTTTTCACCCTTCACCCTTCACCCTTCACTTTTCACCCTTCACCCTTCACTTTTCACCCTTCACCCTGCCGGCATAGGGACGCATGACCCGATCGTAGACCGCGTTCGGCAGATGGCGGGCCAGGCGCGTGATGAAGGCCATCGGCCTCGGGAACTCCACGACGCGCGCCCGGCGCTCGATGCCGTCAGCCATGATGACGGCCGCCTGGTCGGCGCGCAGGAGAAACGGCATCTTGAACTCGTTCCTCGCAGTCATCGGCGTGGCGATGAAGCCTGGGTTGATCGTGGTGACAGCGATGCCGTAGGGAGCGAGGTCGATGCGGCTGGCCTCGAGGAAAGCCTGCATGGCCGCCTTGGTGGCCGAATAGACCGATGTCGCTGGAAGACCGCGCAAACCCGCCAGCGAGGCCACTCCGACGAATTGCCCGCTGCGGCGCTCGACCATTTGAGGGACTGTGGCGTCGAGCAGATACATCATGCCGAGGATGTTCGTACGGACCATCAACTCGGCGTCGGCGATGACGAATTTCGCGGCGTGGCTCGGCAATCCCACTCCGGCATTGGCCACAGCGATCGAGATCGGACCGAGGGCCGACTCGGCGGCACGAACGGCGGCATGAACCGACGCCAGGTCGGTCACGTCGCATGCGACGCCGAAGGCGCGGCCGCCTCCACTCGCGATCGCCGCGGCGTGTTCCGCGACCACCACGGCCCTTCGAGCGGAGAGCGTGACGGCGTATCCCCTCCCGGCCAGAACCCTGCCCAGCGCCAGCCCGATGCCGCTGGAGCCACCGGTGATGAAGACGTGCTTCAGGTCAGTCATGCAAACAGGTTACACGTTGTCGTAACGATCGCACTGGGAGCGCCGTCCAAAGTACACAGCGTTTTTTCAATCTAGAATGCCTCAATTGCGTACGAGGGTTGAACGGAGGGTAGACCGATGCCGAAGGCCACGAGGTTTGGGGTCGTTGTCGTTGTCTTAATGACCGCGGTTGCTTCGCAAGCGAGCAATTTCCGTGCTGCCAACCAGGTGTATCTGAACATTGCCGGCAAGGTGGCGAACTTCAAGACGGACATCGACATTTCCAATCTTTCCAACGATACGGTTGTCGTGACCATGCTCCTGATGCAGGGAGCGAACACCGCGCTCGCCGCACCGCAGACCAACTTCCCGCCGATCACCCTCGCACCGAACGAGCGGCGCGAGATCATCGACTTCTTCCCCACGGCACTGGGGCTGCAGAGCGGGCTGGGACAGATCGTGTTCAATGCGTGCAAGCAGGGTGCGGATTGCAGCGGGACAGATGACAGCGGATTTCGCGACATCATCGTCGAGAGCCGCATCTACTCAGTGGATGCCGCGGGAAACACGCACGGCCAGGACTTTCCGGGCCTGCCGTGGTACAGCTCCATCGGGACCGCCAAGAACATCAACAACGTAAACATAGACACGACCCACCTCGACAAAGGCCTGGTCCTCGGCCTGCGCCAGACCGGCGAGCCTGGACAGAGCGGAACGTTCCGCACCAATCTCGGCTTCACCAACGCGTCGCAGTTCTCGACCGCTGTCCTCACCGCAAGACTCTTCGCTG
>JADGNX010000095.1 GCA_017883265.1 Thermoanaerobaculia bacterium | reverse complement strand
CCTTCAGTACGATCAACGAACATTTCCCAGGCGTCTACCTGTGATACACATCGGAACAGGAGGACGCGCCATGTTCCGTCTCGCATCCACGGCCCTCGTCTTGATCTCCTTCGCCCTCGCCACCGCCGCCCAGGGAGCGCCTCCGCCGAGGCCCCAGAGCTCGGCTCCCGACGCCTCTCTGCTCAAGGGAATGCAGTGGCGGGAAGTCGGTCCCTATCGCGGGGGCCGCGCCGACGCAGTCGAGGGAATCGCCGCTCAGCGCGATGTCTACTATTTCGGTGCCACCGGCGGCGGCGTCTGGAAGACAACTGACGCGGGGCAGAGCTGGAAAGCGGTCTCCGACGGATTCTTCGGCGGGGCCATCGGTGCCGTCGCCGTCGCTCCCTCAGATCCCAGCGTCGTCTATGCCGGAACCGGTGAGGAGACCATCCGCGGCAACGTGTCGCCGGGCGCCGGAATGTGGAAGTCGACCGACGCCGGCAAGAGCTGGAGCCACATCGGTCTCGACGACTCTCAGCAGATCGCGAGGATCCGCGTGCATCCTACGAACGCCGACCTCGTCTACGTCGCTGCTCTGGGACATGCGTTCGGCCCGAACGACATGCGGGGTGTCTTCCGCTCGCGCGACGGAGGGCGGACGTGGCAACGAGTCCTCTTCGTCAACCGCGACTCGGGAGCCGTCGACCTGAACATGGATCCTTCCAACCCTCGAATCCTCTATGCCTCGACGTGGCACTTCCGCCGTGGCGCCTACTTCTTCGACAGCGGCGGCGAAGGATCAGCCCTCTGGAAATCGACCGACGGCGGCGACAGCTGGAAGGAGCTCTCCCGCAACAAGGGGATGCCGAAGGGGACTCTCGGCATCATCGGCGTCAGCGTCTCCCGCTCCAACCCGCAGAACATCTGGGCCATCGTCGAAGCGAAGGAAGGGGGCGTCTTTCGATCGAAGGATGGTGGCGACACATGGGAGAAGACGAGCGGAAGCAACGATCTCCGCCAGCGCGCCTGGTACTACAGCCGGATCTACGCCGATCCGAAGAACGAGGACGCCGCGTACGTCGTCAATGTCCGCTTCCATCGGACTAAGGATGGGGGGAAGACGTGGACGGCGGTTCCGACACCGCATGGCGACAATCACGATCTCTGGATCGACCCGAATGATCCCGGCCGGATGATCGAGGCCAACGACGGCGGAGTGAATGTCTCCAGCGACGGAGGAGCGAACTGGAGCCGGCAGGACAATCAGCCGACTGCTCAGTTCTACCGCCTTTCCGTCGACACCGACTTTCCCTATCACATCCTGGGGCCGCAGCAGGACAACACCGCCGTACGCATCCGCCACCGTAGCGGCGGCGCCGGGATCGGGCCGCGCGACTGGGAGCCGACCGCCGGCGGCGAGAGCGGCTACATCGTGGCCGACCCCTCCAACCCCGACATCGTCTACGGCGGCTCCTACGGCGGACTTCTGACAGTGGTCAACCACCGCACCGGTGAGGAACGCGACATCAATCCCTGGCCTGACAATCCGATGGGGGCCGGAGACGCGGAGCTGAAGCATCGCTTCCAATGGAACTTCCCGATCTTCTTCTCCCCGAATGACCCGAAGAAGCTCTATGCCGGCTCACAGTATCTTCTCCAGACGACGGACGGGGGAGCGAACTGGCGCGCCATCAGCCCCGACCTGACGCGCAACGATAAGAAAAAGATGCAGGCCAGTGGTGGTCCCATCACGAAGGACAACACCAGCGTGGAGTACTACGGCACGGTGTTTTATGGGGCCGAATCGCCGGTTGAGCCGGGGGTCCTCTGGGTCGGCTCGGATGACGGCCTCGTGCACCTCTCCCGCGACGGGGGCCAGAACTGGAGCGACGTCACACCGAAGGGGATGCCGGACTGGATCATGATCAACGAGATCGACGCCAGCCCGCTGGACAAAGGGACGGCGTATGTCGCCGCCACGATGTACAAGTGGGACGATTTCCGGCCCTATCTCTTCAAGACGAACGACTACGGCAGGAGCTGGACGAAGATCACCGACGGCATCCCGCCGGACGAATTCACGCGCGTCATCCGCAGCGACAACAAGCGACGCGGCCTCCTCTTCGCCGGCACCGAGCGAGGCGTCTATGTCTCCTGGGACGACGGCGGCCACTGGCAGTCGCTGCAGCAGAAGCTGCCCCTCGTGCCGATCCACGATCTGTTGATCCATGAAGACGCTCTCATCCTGGCAACACACGGCCGCGGCTTCTGGATGCTCGACGACATCGAGCCGCTCCGGCAACTGGCGCCCGATGAGGGAACCAAGAGCATGCATCTCTTCGCGCCGGCGCCCACCTGGCGGATGGAGGGTGGCGGCCGCCGGCGGGGCGGCGCCGCGGAAGGGACGAATCCTCCGAACGGCGTCATCCTGGACTTCCTTCTCCACGATCAGAAGCCGGGAACGAAGGTGGCCCTCGCATTTCTCGGAGCGGACGGTAAAGTGATCCGCGAGCTGAAGGGAGAGGTTCAGAACGAGCCAGCGAAGCCGAAGGAGCTTCGGGCCGAGCCGCCGGCAGCGGGCGGCGGAGCCAGCCGCACTGAAGCTCAGACCGTGGCCACGCCGGCCGAGAAGCCTGAGCGCTCCGAAGCCATCAAGTCTGAGGGAGGCCCAGCCGAGCAGAATCCGACGGCGGAGGCGACCCCCGCCGAGCCGGAAGAAGAAGAGTCGGGCCGTGGCGGCGCGAGGGATGGCGACAAGCTCAAGGACATCATCAACGGACATAACCGTGTCTCGTGGGACCTGCGCTATCCGGATGCGAAAAAGTTCCCCGGCATGATCCTCTGGGCCGGGGGGACCACCGGTCCCAAGGTGCTCCCCGGTTCCTATCAGGCCCGTCTAACGGTCGGCGATCAGGTCACCACGGTGCCGTTCGAGGTCCGGCTGGATCCGCGGACGACTGCGACAACGGCCGATCTGAAGGCGCAGTTCGACTTCGTGACGTCGGCTTACAACAAGCTCTCGGAGGTCAACGGCGCAGTGGCCCGGATCCGCGAAGTGCGCAAGGATCTGACCGACATCAAGAAGCGCGCTGGCGCTTCGAAGGAGGCCAAGGACTCCAAACCGGACGTCGGTGGCAAAGCCGTTGTCGACGCGGCGAACGCTCTCGACAAGAAGATGACTGCGATCGAAGAGACTCTCTACCAGACGAAGAACCACAGTTCGCAGGATCCGCTCAACAATCCGATCCGCCTCAACGATAAGCTCGCCGGCGTCGCCGACTCCGCATCGACAGGCTCCTCCGCCCCAACCGCACAGCAGATCGCCGTACGAGACCAGCTGGTGACACAGATCGACGTCCAGCTCGCCGCACTGAAGGCGATCTGGGACACCGACCTGCCGGCCTTCAACAAGCTGGTGCGCGACCAGAACATCCCAGCCATCAAATGAAGGGTGAAGGGTGAAAGGGGTGAAAAAGGGGGGAGGGAATCTCGATCACCTCGTTTTACTTCGGGACACCGCTCGGCTCGACGCCGAACGGTAGGCGGCCGGAGCGGCCGCCTCTCCACGGTTTTTCTCCATTCGTTACACGCGGATGCTGTTGGTGCTGCGGGCGAAAGGAACGCCGGTCCGAATCTGTCTTCTCATGTGAAGTCACAAGGAGAAACAGCCATGAGAGACACGAGAAAGTCAGCAGTCACACTTGCCGGAGCCGGCGCTCTCGCCGTGCTCCTCGCAACCTCCGCTTTCGCCCAGAACACACCCCGTGATGCACAGTCGCGCGAGGGATGGAATAACGGGCGCCAGCGAGCCGCAGCCTCGAATGACGGCGCGCGCAATCACGCCCAGTCCCCCTCGCAGAACCGGCAGAACGCTCCGCAGGTCCGGCAGGCGGCTCGGCAGATCCAGCAGACTGCACCCCAGTACCGCCAGGCCGGGATCAATCAGCGCGACGGCGGTTCGCGCAGCGCTGCGCAATCGAACCGCGGCTACCAGCCCGCGCGCGCCAATGACACGACCGGCAACGGCAATTGGGGAGCCGGCGAACGGCAGTCAGTACGCGGCATCGAACAGGGTCGCTCGAATCAAAACAACGAGCGCGTCACGCTGTCCGGCCACGTCAGCTCGTTCACCCATGAAGGAGGCGGCTACCGCGTGCACCTCGACCGCGACGGGCGCTCGTTCTGGATTCCCGAATCACGGCTCCGTAACCGGAATGATCTCCGCGTCGGCCTTTCCCTCAGCCTCGGCGGCATCTTCAACGGCAGCCTGATCGATGTCGACGCAATCAGCTACCCGGGCGCCTACGGCTACGCCTCGGTCCCGGCATACGACCAGGGCGTCGTGCAGGGCGTCGTCGACAGGGTCGACTATCGCACCAATACGATCCTCGTTCGAGACGAGGCCAGCGGGCGCTTCATCAATGTCGACATGCGTGGCGCCGGCCGGACCAGCGGCGTCGACGCCCGCAACGTTCGTCCCGGCGACTACCTGACCCTGTCCGGTCAGTGGGATCGCGGCGGAGTCTTCGTGGCCTACCGCGTCGACAACGTCAACACACGCCCCTACTGATCACCGCCTCCGCAGAAAACGAAGGCCGGCGACCACAAGTCGCCGGCCTCTTTCTGTTCAGACCCGAAGGCTTTTTCACAACCCCGACACAACCGCGACGCATCATCCCGTCGTACGATCTCTCCAAACCAGAAGACGATCGAAGGAGACGACATGAGAAAGCGCCTGTTCGTCGCAGCAGCCTCTCTGTTTTTCGCCGCCACTCTTGCAGTGGCACAACCTGCGCTCCGAGTACCCGACGTCAGCGAGAAGGCCAGCGTCGGAGAGACCATCGGCATCACCGACGTCACCATCAATTACCACCGCCCGGCGGCCAATGCCCGACGGATCTGGGGCGGCCTCGTCCCGTACAACGTCGTCTGGCGCGCAGGCGCAAACGAGAGCACCACCATCTCGTTCTCCACCCCGGTGAAGGTCGAGGGCCAGTTGCTGCCGGCAGGAAGCTACGGCCTCTTCATGATTCCGGCCCAGGGACAGTGGACCGTTGTCTTCAGCAGATTCAGCGGAGGATGGGGTGCCTACAGCTACGACCAGTCGGAGGACGCCGCACGGATCATGGTGACACCGCAGCAGGCCGAGATGCAGGAGCGCCTCTTCTACACGTTCGATGATACGAGCGCCACTTCAGCCGTGGCATCGCTGCGATGGGAAAAGCTGCGCATCCCCTTCAAGATCGAAGTCGAGACGCCGAAGCTGGTCATGGCCTCGATGAAGGACGAGCTCCGCAGCGGCAAGCATTGGAACGCCGATGCCTGGGCCGCGGCAGCGCGCTATGTCGCACGACAGGGCGACCTCGACACGGCGCTGACTTACGCGAACAACTCGATCGAGCTCGGCTCAACCGTCAACAACCTCCGGACCAAGGCCTTCATCCTCGAGAAGAAGGGAGACGCCCCGGGAGCTGCTGCGCTTCGCGCCCAGGCTGCCACGCTCTCACCAGAGGCCGACGCCATGTCGCAGGCTTACCAGATGGCCGGCTCGAAAAAGTACGCCGACGCCATCACCCGGTTGAACGCGTGGGCTGCCGCCCATCCTCAGTCGTGGAGGGCTTACGCCGCTCTCGGCGAATTCTATGGCCGCAACGGCGATCCGGCGAAGTCGAAAGAATCGTTCGACAAAGCGATGTCCCTGACCTCCGACATGGCCCAGCGCGTCGAAGTCCAGGACTCCATCAACTCGTTGGGTGCAGACGCCAAGTAAAGCAGTCGTCTCAAAGTGGAGCGGCGGTCGCTTCGGCCGCCATGGGGCGGCCGGCCAGCCACGGTCCGCGCGCGGGCGCCCGAGAGCGGGCGCCCCTCCACTCCACCGCCCTTCCGGTCCGGCGAAATTATCGCAATGAATCGCAGAACTCGAGGAACGTCGTCTCCCCTCCCGGCCAGGGTCCATAGCCGGATACACCGTTGATGTGCCCGGCTGCGCCGAGGACGAGAAGGCGGCTCCCCCAGGCAGTCGCAAACGCTCGGGCACGCTCAATCGACACGTACTCGTCGCTCGTGCTGGCGACGAGGAGGCTGGGGAACGGCAGCTTCCCCATCGGCATGGCTGAGAAGCTCCTCCCTTCGGCTGGATAGTCCGGCGCTTCGACGTCGCTCGGAGCGACCAGAAACGCACCGGCGACGCCTTCTCCTCCGCGGTCTGCGGCCCACTGCGCAACGAGAGCGCAGCCGAGGCTGTGGGCAGCCAGGACCGGGGGTGAGGGGCAAGCGCGAACCGCCTCGTCGAGCGTCCTGACCCATTCATCCCGGTCCGGATGATCCCAGTCGCGCTGCTGAACGCGCTCCCAGGATGGGTGCTTGTTCTCCCAGTGGGACTGCCAATGCTGGGGACCCGAATTCCACAATCCGGGAACTGTGAGGACAGACGTCACACTCTTCTCCTTGATCCAACATACTCGCTGGTTCGTGAGCGCCCGCTCTCGCCCGCCCGGAGCGGTTGCCGCGCGAGCCGCCCACCCCGGCGGCCGAAGCAGCCGCCGCTCCACTGATTCCGCACAACCTTCACCTCACCTGGACGCCCTTCCAGAAGGCGACGCGGTTGGTGATCTGTCTGGCCGCTTCCTTCGGTTGCGGGTAGTACCAGACTGCGTCCTTGTTGGTCTTGCCGTCGACGACCAGGTCGTAGTAGCTGGCCTGCCCTTTCCAGGGACAGGTCGTATGCGTCGTGCTCTCGCGCGTCAGATCGGTGCGAAGCGATTCCACCGGGAAGTAGTGATTGCCCTCGACGACGACGGTGTCGTCACTCTCTGCGATGGTGGTGCCGTTCCACGTCGCTTTCATGGTCATCCTTTCATGCCGTTGTTTCTCCAGCCGCTTCGTCCGAAGCGATCCTGCGATGCCGCGACTGCAGTCTGATTGCGAAAGGGATTCCCAACAGAGCAGGAAGCCAGAAGGAGATGAGGCGATACGTCAGCACGGCCACCACGGCGGCGTTGGCGGGAACGCCGAGGCCACCGAAGATTGCGGTCATGGCGATCTCGATGACGGCGATTCCGCCCGGGAGGAAGCTGGCCCGTCCGAGGAGAATGGGGACGCCGTAGCCAGCCAGGAGAAGTGTGGGGTGGATGCGCTGGCCGGCGGCGACGAAGGCCAGCTCGAGGCAGAGAACATCGAACGTGAGCACCAGAATGGAGCTGACCGCCGGACGGATCCACCCTCCATCGCGCATGCTGTTCCATGTGTCGGCCGCGCGCTTCACGGAATCTGTGAGGGCCGCATCCCTGGTCTTCGGGCGGACGCGCCTCAGGAGCCGGGTGGCCCGGTGGGCCAGCGCCATGGCCCAGTCGTTCTTTGCCAGGAGGATGATCACGGCGGCGATGACGGTGGTCAGAGCGGTGACTACGATGAACAGGGCAATCTCCGTGGCCCGTGAGAGCTGATGGACCAGAAGGAGCTCGACCGCGCCGGCCAGAGCGAAGAGCACGAGCGAGACCGCATCGAACATCGAAGGGAGCCAGCTGGCCAGCATCGCCGTATTCCGCGAAACACCCCTGTTCTGCGTCCACTTATAGATGGCGGCTCCGAAGCCGAGTGCTCCCGCTGCCACAAGGGCCACAGTCCCAGCGCCTATCTCGATCGCTATTGCACGGCGCAACGGGAGCTTCTCCCCGGCCAGGTGGATGACCGCCTGCAGGACTGAGCCGTTGGCCACATAGCTCAGCCCCTCGGCCACGACGGCAAGGGCCAGCGCCCACGGCACGAGAGTCCGCATCGTCTCCAGAGAGTCCTCGATCGAATCGATGCGCGGGAGAACGAGGTGCACGACGAGACCGAGGACCACGATCATCGGTACGAAACGGAGGAGGCGAACGTTGAACGGCTTCGGCTCGTCGGGACCGTCCCCATCCTCGATTGAGCGATCGTCCAGAGTCTCCGCTTTCAGCATCGACAGCGTGGGATGCGGAGGTCGTGCCGGTCGGGTTGAAGTTGTGTGGAGGAGTGTCAGTTATCGACTCGAGATCGTTTGTTCACTCGATGAATGAGTCGAAAGAGCTGCCGGCCCTTGGCTCCGAGCCAAACCGGAGCACGTGCCCGTCGGGGTCTTCGACGTGCATTTCCAACGCCCAGGGATAGTTCCGCGGCGGATGTCGAATCGTCGCGCCGCTTCGGGTGTACTCCTCATACAACGCTTCGACATCCTCGACGCCGACCCAGACCCAGGTGCCCGGATGGCCCTGGCCTGCGTGGCAGAGGTAGATACCATGCCCGTCGCGCGCGACCGCGGTAAAGGCCTCGCCCCAGGCTGCCTTGGTGAAGCCGAGGACGTTGACGTAGTACTTCAGACTCTTCGTAATGTCTGCTACGTTGAGAATCGGCTCGATCCCTTCGAACCGGGTCCTGGGTTTCCCCTGTTCAATCTTAGCGGACATGATTCGTCCTCCTTCGGCTTGTGTTAGCCGCCGCGTTTTCTCGTGACCGGCTTGGCGCGAACCGTCTTTGCCGACATGCGGACAAGAGTACGGAGAGCCTCGTTCACCGCCATCGAGTCGGGAAACATCTCTGCCACATCCGGAGCAAGGACGACGACATTCGTTCCCTGGTAGCGCGCTGCGTACTTGCCGGTACGCCACCCGAGAAGTCGTAGTTGTCTCGCATCGTCTCCTTGTCTGGCCTTGCCTTATTTGCCATACCTTTGCCGTTCGCGCGCGTCCGCGTCATACAGCATCCCCTAGCTTTCCACGAGCGTCCTTAACTGCCGCGTGGCCACGGTCAGCATGGCCAGATCGACGGTCGGCGACGAGCGGAGATCCGCGAGGGTCTGATCGACGCGCTCCACGATGCGCAGCCGTTTGGCCAGCCAGAGCTCGAAGCGATCGCTTCCTTCCGGCGCCTCGCGCTCTTCGGCGATGACCCGCGATGCCAACGTGCTCTGATAGGAGAAGAGGTCGTCGACGACCAGAGCGACCGCCGCCTTCTGCCACGGAGTGTCGGCTGCGATGGTCGCCCCCGCTCCCCGCAAGCGGTCCAGACCGAAGCGCGCGCCGACGCAGAAGTAGATCTGCGCGACATGAGTGATGTCGACGCTCAGCGCCTTCGTCGCGCCCTCGGCACCGGTTGATGCCGCGGCGCGACGCGTGATGCGTACGATATCCATTGCCGAGCTCATGACGTCGAGGCGGGCGATGCGGTGAGCGAGAGCCTGGGGGATCTTCTCCTCGATCAGTTTGCTCTCCCGCGCCCGGAGCGCCGTCAGCTGTACGGCCGGCAGGAAGGAATCGAGCCGTTCGGCCAGCATCGCTATTCCGGGACGAAGGTCGGCCACCAACGCAGCGATCTCCAGCTTTTCGTAATTGCTGCGCATGAGCCAGAGAATGGCGCGCTCGAGGAGCTGGCCGACCGAGATCATCATCCCGATCTGCACCGCAGCCGGGAGCTTGTTGTCCATGGCCTCGATCTCCGCCCAGATGCTGCGCAGGTCGAACGACTCACGGATGATGGCGAAGGCGCGGGCCACGTCGCTGGCCGGCTTTCCGGTCTCCTCGGCCACCTGCATGGCCAGCGTGGGCCGCAGCCGGTTGATCATGCTGTTGGTCACGTGCGTGGCGATGATCTCGCGCCGCAGGCGATGCCGCTCGATGGCAGGGCGGAACCGGGTCCGCAACAGTTCCGGGAAATAGGAAAGAAGGTCGTCGACCAGGAGCGGATCGTCGGGAAGGTCCGAGGCCACCAGATCCTGGTAGAGAACGATCTTCGCGTAGGCCTGCAGTACAGCGATCTCCGGCCGGCTCAGACCTTGATGCGCGGCATGACGCTCCAGGATGGTGTCGTCGTCGGGGAGACCTTCGAGGGCGCGATCGAGCCTGGATGCACGCTCGAGGGCACGCATGAAGCGGGCCTGCTCGTCCAGCACGGCCTCGCCGAGGGACTGGGTGATGGAGATGGCCTGCGTCTGCTCGTAGTTGTCGCGCAGGACCAGCCGGGCCACATCGTTGGTCATTCCGGCCAGCAGCCGGTTTCTCTCCTCGACGCCGCCGAGCTCCCCACGCGTCACCGCCCCGTCGAGGAGGATCTTGATGTTCACCTCATGGTCCGAGGTATCGACGCCGGCCGAGTTGTCGATGGCGTCGGTGTTGATGCGGCCGCCGTGCAGGGCAAACTCGATCCTCGCACGTTGTGTGAATCCGAGGTTTGCTCCTTCGCCTACTACCTTGACGCGCAACTCGGTCGCGTCGACTCGAAGCGGATCGTTGGTCCGGTCGCGGGCCGCCGACTGATCTTCGTAGCTGGCCTTGACATACGTTCCGATTCCGCCCAGCCAGAGAAGATCGGCGCGGACCCGGAGGATGGCGCGCATCAGATCGGCCGGCGCCACCACCTTCTGCGGTATCTCGAAGAGCTGCTGAATCTCATCCGAGAGGGTGATGGTCTTGGCGCTGCGCGGAAAAATGGCGCCGCCCTGCGAGATGAGCTTCATGTCGTAGGCGTTCCAGTTCAGCCGCTCGTCGAACATTCGCCGGCGCTCCCCGAGGCTCCTGACCGGATCGGGAGTCGGATCGACGAAGATGTGCGAGTGATTGAACGCCCCGAGCAGACGGATGTGCGGCGAGAGCAACATGGCGTTGCCGAAGACATCGCCTGACATGTCGCCGACGCCGACGACGGTGAAATCCTCGGTTTGAGTATCGATGCCGAGCTCGCGGAAGTGACGCTTCACGGCCTCCCATGCGCCGCGCGCGGTAATGCCCATCTTCTTGTGGTCGTAGCCTGCCGAACCGCCGGAGGCAAAGGCATCGCCGAGCCAGAATCCGTATTCGGCCGACACGCTGTTGGCGATGTCAGAGAAGGTCGCCGTCCCCTTGTCGGCGGCCACCACGAGATAGGGATCGTCGCCGTCGCGCCTGACCGTATCCTTCGGCGGCACTACCTCGTCGCCGCGCAGGTTATCGGTGATGTCGAGCATGCCGCGCAACAGCGTTTTGTAGACTTCCACCCCTTCGGCCTGGAACAGCGTCCGATCAGCCGAAGGGTTCTTCACGACGAAGCCACCCTTCGATCCCATGGGGACGATGACGACGTTCTTGACGTTCTGAGCCTTCATCAGGCTGAGAACCTCGGTGCGGAAGTCTTCGCGGCGATCGCTCCAGCGAATCCCGCCGCGAGCCACGCGGCCGGCTCGCAGGTGAATGCCTTCCATCGACGGGGCGTAGACGAAGATCTCGAAAAGCGGACGCGGCAGGGGGAGATCCTTGACCACCTGCGAATCGAGCTTGAAGGCCAGGTACGGTTTCCGCTCGCCGGCAGCGGTGCGCTGAAAGTACGTCGTGCGCAGTGTGCCGTCGATGAGGTTTACGTAGAGGCGAAGGATGCGGTCTTCATCCGGATTGCTGACGTCTTCGAGAGCTTCTTCGATTTGCGCGCGGATGGCTGTGGCTGCGGTGTGGCGTCGCAGCTGCTCGGCTGATTCGGGGATTGCGCCGCGCAAAGCGGATGACCCGAGCGCCGGATCGAAGTTGTTTCGATAAAGGTCGATGAGGAGCCGGGCGATCTTGGCGTTGGCCGCCAGGGCCTGCTGCATGTAGGCCTCGCTCAAGCTGACGCCGATCTGCCGCAGGTACTTGCTGTAGGCCCGAAAAATGACTACCTCGTGCCACTCCAGTTCCGCCCCCAGTACCAGACGGTTGAAGCCGTCGTCTTCAGCCTCCTTGTTCCAGACCCGGATAAAGGCATCCTGGAACTTTCCCTTGACCGAGCGAAGGTCGTCC
>JADGNX010000008.1 GCA_017883265.1 Thermoanaerobaculia bacterium | reverse complement strand
GGCGCCGTGGCGCGCGGCTTCCGCCAGCACCATCTCCGTCACGGCGCGCTCGTCGTTCGGAGGAACTGTATTGGCCATGGCGCAAACGGCTGTGTAACCGCCGGCGGCCGCAGCAGCCGTGCCGCTGGCGATGGTCTCTTTCTGCTCCTGACCCGGCTCGCGCAGATGGGTATGAAGATCGATGAGGCCGGGAACGACCAGAAGGCCCGCGGCGTCCAGCTTCGGAACATCCGCCCTGATGTGCTTGTCCAGCCTGACGACGACTCCATCTTCGATGAGGATGTCGAGCGTGGCGTCGAGCTCCTGGCTGGGATCGACCACGCGGCCGTTCTGAATCAAAAGGTTCGTCATTCGGCCAGATGCCCTCCAGCCAGGAGATAGAGCACGGCCATCCGTACGGCTACCCCGTTCGTGACCTGTTCCAGAATGACGGAGGCCGGCCCGTCGGCGACATCCGAAGCGATCTCCACGCCGCGATTCATGGGACCGGGATGCATCACCAGCACCCCCTCGCGGGCCCGGGCCAGCCGTTCCCCTGTCAATCCGAACGTGTTGTAGTACTCGCGCAGCGACGGAAAGCTCAACTTGCCCTGACGCTCCAGCTGGATGCGCAGCATCATGACCACGTCGGCTCCCTCCAGCGCTTCGTCGAGCGAGTGCACGACTCGCACACCCATTTCCTCGACCTGCGCGGGAATGAGCGTCGGTGGCGCAGCGAGCGTCACATTGGCCTTCATCTTTGTCAGCAGATGAATGTTGGAGCGAACCACACGCGAATGGGCGATGTCTCCGACGATCGATACGTTGACGCCGCTCAGCCGGCCGAGACGCTCCCGGATGGTGAACGCATCCAGAAGGGCCTGGGTCGGATGCTCGTGGGATCCGTCGCCGGCGTTGATGATCGAGGCCGGCAGGCGATCGGCGAGCATCCGCGGTGCGCCGGGATACTTGTGGCGGATGACGATCATGTCCGGATGCATGGCCATGAGGTTCGCCGCCGTATCGATCAGCGTTTCGCCCTTTTCCACCGACGAGCCGGAGGCGGCGAAATTCAGAGTGTCGGCCGAGAGGCGCTTCTCGGCGATCTCGAAGGAGACCCTGGTGCGGGTGGAAGCCTCCATGAAGAGATTGATGACCAGCTGACCCCGCAGCGCCGGCACTTTCTTGACCGGGCGCTCGCTGACTTCCTTGAAGCCTTCCGCCGTATCGAGAATCAGAGTGATCTCCTCGGGCGTGAGCGGCTCGATGCCGAGGAGGTCTTTGGATCGGAGGGCGGAAGTCTGGGCTCGCATCGATTGCATCATCCTGGGCGGCTAGAGGGAGCGACGCCGGGTCATGCGGCTTCGGGCGCGATCAGTGATCGCCCTTCTCCATGAGCAGCACCTCGTCTTCACCGTCTGTTTCCACCAGCTTCACCTTGATGACTTCCTGACGGTCTGTCGGAATGGTCTTCCCGATGAAATCGGCGTGAATCGGCAGCTCCCGATGTCCACGGTCGATGAGAACCGCCAGTTGCACCGCCTTCGGCCTGCCGAAGTCGATGAGGGCATCGAGTGCAGCGCGCACCGTGCGGCCCGTATAGAGAACATCATCCACCAGGACTACGACCTTGTCATCGATCGGCTCGGGGAGTTTGGTGGGTTTGACCAGCGGCTGAGGAGCGATCGTCGTCAGGTCGTCGCGATAGAGAGTGATGTCCAGAATGCCGAGCGGGACCGGCGCCCCTTCCATCTCCTCGATCTCACGGGCTACCCGCTCAGCGATCGGTACGCCGCGGCTGCGGATCCCGATGATGATGAGGTCATCGAGTCCGCGGTTTCTCTCGACGATTTCGATGGCCATGCGGCGAAAGGCCCGGGACATCCGAGCAGCATCGAGCAGGCGCTTCTTCGTTTCCATCGGCCGTCCTGATGTGGAATTCAGGCGCTCTGGTCGAACCGGCGAACCACCGGGATCGAGCGCGCTGGGCAAGAGCCGACGGAGGATAACATGAAGAAGACATCCACCCGATCGAATCGCCCATTCGAGAAACCGAATGAAGAGGTCGAAACGACTATGTCCGAGCCATCGGTAAAGTTAGGGATAGCGAGGCGCGCGACAAGAACCGCTCGGATAGTTATTGTGACTTTTATCACAAACCGGTGATTTGTCACTGGGAAATATGCTGAGGTGTCATAAACGCAACGGCAAAGTGATTCCTTTTCATCAGGTTATCGTAAGTGACTGACCCATAGAGTCGAGAGGTCTTCTGATTCCAAAATCATCGCTTTACTGGGTAGTTTGGGGTTGACTCTCCACACTCTTTACATAGAATACGCGGGTTCTATGACAGTCAAATACCGGTTCTTCGTGAAGGGAGTTGGGAATGGATAAGCGCTATTCGACGATCATTTTTGTCCCGCATGCGCGGGCCAAATTCAGAAAGCTGAAGATCTCGCACCGCTTTCTCTTCTCCATGATCTCTCTGGTCACCTCGTCGCTCTGCCTCTCGACGTTCTTCTCGGTCCAGTACTTCACGTCCCTCTCACAGACCCATGAGCTTTCGAAGCTCAAGAGCGAGAACAGCCAGCTGCAGCACGCCAACGAACAGTTCAGCAAGTCGGTCGAGTCGCTGCGCACTCAGCTGCATACCGTCGAAGACAAGACGCGCAAACTAGCCATCATCGCCGGCATCTCCACGCTCGACGAGTCCAATCAGGGCGGCGTGGGCGGGCTTCGCAGCGACGAGCAGAACAACATGCCGTACCGCGACGACGTCGATAAGATGAGCTTCCGCTCGCACCGTCTGGAGAAGGACCTCTCGGTTCTGGAACAGCGCTTCGCCGAGCAGTCGCAGCTCCTCTCGTCCACCCCCTCGATCGCCCCGGTCCGCGGCATCCTCACCGATGGCTTCGGTGGGCGCTCCGACCCCTTCACCGGTGAGGCGGGAACGCACAACGCAGTCGATATCTCTTCTGCGGTCGGACAGGCCGTCCGCGCCCCTGCCGACGGCATCGTGGTGAAGTCCGAGTGGGCCAACGGCTATGGCAACGTCATCTACATCTCACACGGGTACGGCTACTCCACCCGTTATGGTCACCTCTCGGCCTACAACGTCAAACCCGGCCAGCACGTCCGCCGCGGCGACATCATCGGCTACGTCGGCTCGACCGGCCGGAGCACCGGACCGCACCTCCATTACGAAGTCCGCCTCAACAACAATCCGGTCAATCCCCTGGCGTACATCCTCAACGCGTTCTGACAGGCCATCTTCCCACGGATGTTGCAGCTCAGATCCTGCGGCGTGCCGCTGTTCTACTCGGACCGGCTGGCTAAGCATTCGTCGTCAGTTGCCGGAGAAGTCCGTCGCGCAGACTGTAGATCAGACCATGGACCCGGACGGGCGTGCCACGCAGCCGTGCATTGGACAGGATGTCCGACGTAAGAAGCCGGTGAGACTGCTCGATGACGTTGATCTCGCAGAGCCTGTCCCACCGCTCCTCATCATTGGGAAGCCTCGTTAGCTCGGCGAAGTGCGCCACTGCCAGCTGACGAAGAGGAGTGAGCCAGCGCTCGACGTGTGCCGCGCCGTCATAGTTGTTGTCCAGCGCCGCGCGCACGCCTCCACAACCGTAATGACCGCACACGATCAACTGCCGTACCCCCAGCGTTTCGATTGCGTACTGCACGACGGCCATACAGTTCGGATCACCAGGAACGACGATGTTAGCGATGTTGCGGTGCACGAAGAGGGCCCCCGGCTCGAGCGCCACGATCTGATTCGCAGGCACGCGGCTGTCCGAGCAGCCGATCCAGAGGTATTCGGGACGCTGAATGGCACACAGCCTGTTGAAGAATTGCGGGTCCGACGTCGTGTATGTCGCGGCCCATACCCGATTCTGCTCGAGTAGATCAGGGATCGTTTTCATTCCGGGCTCCGAACGCTTGCAGGATTACGTTTTGAGAGTCAAAAGCCGGGGTCGGACTCGGGCCCGGGGCCCGGGAAAACCCCGACGCCCCACTGAATGAACCGCCCGAGCCCGGCTTTTGTCCTCAGACTCTGAGAGAGGAATCCTCAGAGAGAGGGGAAGCCTCAGACTTCGGCTGCAACAATCTAGCAATGTGCGTCGCGCCAGAGTGGAGCACGGCCGATTCTGAAACCAGCCGCCTATGCCACACTCCTCGAACCGGCCACCCCCGCCCTAATTCACTTCCGGTCCTCTTCGCCCGCGGGTAGATCCCAGCGCTCGGTGATCCGCTCGTGAGTCAGCCATCGCTCGCAGTCGAGCGCGGCCTGGCAGCCGCTGCCAGCCGCCGTGATGGCCTGACGGTAGATGTGATCCACCACGTCGCCACAGGCGAAGACCCCGGGAATCGTCGTCGACGTCGCATGGGGGTTGGTGATGATGTAGCCGCGCTCATCCAGCTTCAGCTTTCCCCGGTAGGCCGATGTATTGGGCGTGTGGCCGATGGCCACGAACAGACCTTGCGCCTTCATCTCGGAGAGCTCGTTGGTATGAAGATTCCGGAGCTTCAAGCTGGTGACGCCACCATCTTTGCTTCCGACCACCTCCTCGACGGTCGTATTGAAGAGAAAATCGATCTTCGGATTTCCCTTCGCACGATCCTGCATGATCTTCGAAGCCCGCAGCTCCTCGCGACGATGGATGACGGTGACCTTCGATGCGAACTTCGTCAGGAAGGTCGCCTCCTCCATGGCCGAGTCTCCCCCGCCGACCACGACGATCTCCTTCCCCTTGAAAAAAAAGCCGTCACAGGTGGCGCAATACGAAACGCCGAAGCCCTGCAGAGCCTTCTCGCTCGGAAGCCCGATCTGCATGGCGGACGCGCCCGCGGCGATGATCAGCGCCTCGCATTCGTATATCTTCTGATCCGACGTGATGCGGAAGAGGCGGGAACTGAGATCGACGCTCTCGAGGTTCTCCATCCGGAAGACGGCGCCGAAGCGCTCGGCCTGTTGCCGCATCAGATCCATCAGCTTCGGCCCCAGAATCCCCTCGGGAAACCCGGGGTAATTCTCGACCTCCGTGGTGATGGTGAGCTGCCCGCCCGGCTGCATCCCTTCGAGGACGATCGGAATGAGATTGGCTCGGGAGAGATAGAGGGCCGCGGTGCAGCCGGCCGGTCCCGAACCGATGATGACCACTCGGAATTCTTTGATGGTTTCCATTTCGGCAGGGATTGTACGTTACGCGGTTCGGGTCAGCGCTCGCCGATGAGGGGATGAGCCCGCGCTCAGGCCAGCTCCATCTGGGAATTGGCCAGAGCGGCCACGAGATCACGGCCCATGAGCTCCTTCTGCCACTTGCGCATCGCAGGAATGGAGTCGAGCTCCTCGACCGTCTGCGGCCGCAGCGTGGCGATGGCGGTCAGGACATGTCGCGGAGCCACGATGGATGAATCGATGCGGAGCGAAGAGGCGTAGCGATCCCGTACCTTCTTGAGCTGATCGACCCGGCGCTCCAGAGTCTTGTCACGAAGCCAGCTCTTCGGCTCGGTCTTCTCCGGCAGCGAATCCTCCGGCAGGGCCATGACCCCCTCCACCAGATCCACGATGGTCTTGCCGTACCGGCTGCGATGGTAAGCGGCGACCGGCTTGACGCGCGCCAGCTCCTGCTGCGAGCGGGGTAGAAGACGGGCTATCTCGACGATAGCATCGTTGCCGATGATCTTGAAAGGAGGCCTGTCGGCCTTCTGAGCCAGGCCGTCGCGCCACGTATGAAGAGCGGCGACGACCCCCAGGGACCGCCGGTCCAGACCGGTGATGCCCTTGATCTTGCGGAATGCCTCCGACTCTTCGGAGGCGCCGCGGAACCGAATAGCTTCAAGCCGCCCGAACTCCTCCACGGCCCACTCCCACCGCCCCTTTCCGGTCAGAGCCTCACGCAACTCCTCTGCCAGGCGCAACAGATGGTGGGTATCGAGGGCAGCGTAAGTCAGCATGTCCGGAGTCAACGGGCGCATCGACCAGTCGGCGCGCTGATGTTTCTTGTCGACGTTCAGTCCGAAATGCTTCTCCAGAAGGGCCGCCAGACCGAACGACTCGTAGCCGAGCATCTGCGCGCAGATCATGGTATCGACCAGATTCTCGATCGTGAATCCGAAGTCGCGGTTCAGGATCCGCAGGTCGTAGTCGCTGCCATGCAGGACCTTGGTAATCCCCGGGTTTCCCAGGATGCGTCCGAACCGGGCCAGATCGATCTTCTGAAGCGGGTCGATCACGTAGTCCTCGCCGGCTGACGAGATCTGGATCAGGCAGACTTTGTCGAAATACGAATGAAGCGAATCGGCTTCCGTGTCGACAGCGATCATCGGAAGCGCTTCCAGCCGACCCATCAGCTCATCGAACGCCGCCTGGGAGTCGATCCAGATCATTCGCTCACCACCATGTCGCTCAACCCGAGCGAAACGAGGCGCTGATTGAAGGCCGTCCGATCGATGACATCGGGGCCCGATGCAAGCAGCGCATCGCGGACGGCGATCGACCGATCGTCGCCCCCCACCGTCAGAAGAAGCGCGAGATCGGCGGCTCCCACGACACGGATCTGAGGTCCGCCGGCGAGCTCGGCCGCACTAGCGCTCGACACCATCCGGCCGTATAGCGCGTTCGTGGCCAGAAGCACATGCACCCGGACATTCCGCTCCTGGTCACGAAACATGAGTGGAACGAGGTCGAGCTCTTCGGTCGCCTCCAGTTCCTCGCGAACGACCTCGAAGCCGCGGTTCGAAGCCATCATCGCCAGTTGGTTCTTCTGGGGCGAGCTCATGAGGACGAGGACATCGAGCGGCGCGTCCTCATCGATCGGCTCTCCGAGCCAGGCGGCGTGCGCTACCGAACCGACAAACGCCGATTCAATCCTCAGCCGCGTCAACAGATCGGAGGTGGACACGATGGCGCGATAAAGGCGCGGAGCCGCGGTGACCCGAGGAATGATTGAAGTCATAAGGGGCAGCCCCGCTGCAAAAGGGTGGCGGGTTGCATTATTTCACAGGAGAGGGCGGCAACCGGCCCACCATGCCTTTCCATTTTCCGGATCGAGCGAGCCCTTCCGTGTCAGGCTCCACTGGCCTCTTCCACGAAGTCGAGAATGGCTTCCACGTGACTCCATTCCGTAGCCCCGTTGCCGAGGGCTACGCGAATGCCGTAGCGACCGCGCAGCCGGGTATGGGAGACAAAGGCCCGACCGGACTCGTTGATCGTCTCGAGCACTGCCAGCGTAGCGCGCTCCGATCCTTCTTCGTCGATCGATCCATCCGCGTTCCGGACGAGAAGGCGGAAAACCACGACGCTGAACAATTGCGGCGCCAGCAGCTCGACATCCCCGCGCCGGGTCAGTTCATCCGCGAGGCGCGCCGCCATCCTGATCTGTCCGCGAATGACCTCGCGCAGATGCTCCATGCCGTAGTGCTCGAGCACCATCCAGAGCTTCAATGCCCTGAAGCGGCGTCCGAGCTGGAGGCCATAGTCCATGTAATTCACCTCGGCCCCGTCGCTCGTCTTCAGGTATTCGGGGACGAGGGAGAACGTTTCGCGGAGCATATCGGGCCTCGAGGTGTAGAGCACGCTGCAGTCGATCGGCGTGAAGAGCCACTTATGGGGATTGACCACGATCGAGTCCGCTCCCTCGATGCCGTTCCATAGCCAGCGGAATTCAGGGGCGATCGTTGCCGGCCCGGCGTAGGCGCTGTCGACATGCACCCACATGCCGGCATCGCGGGCGATCTTCACGATGGCCGGGAGCGGATCGACCGAGGCAGTCGACGTGGTGCCGAGCGTGGCCACTACCGCACACGGGCGCACCCCATCTGCGAGGTCGCGGGCCACGGCGTTGCCGAGGGCCTCGACATCCATCCGCGCGGATGGGTCGCTGGCGATCTTCGTAATTCCGCGCGCGCCGAATCCGAGGGCGTAGGCGGCCTTGTCCACGGAGGAGTGCGCGTGCTCGGAAGCGTAGATGCGGAGCTGCGGAAGCTCTCGGCCGCTCATCCCGTCAGCACGAATTCCGAGTCCCAGCGCCTCTCGAGCGGCGGCCAGACCGAGAAACGTGTTGATCGATGCCGTGTCATTGATGATGCCGAACAGCCCGGCAGGAAGACCCAGTTCGGCACGCAGCCACTCCAGCACCAGACGCTCCAGCTCCGTCACGGAGGGAGATGTCTTCCAGAGCATTCCATTCACATTGAGCGCGGCGCTCAGGAGCTCGCCCAGAATGCCGGCCTGCGATCCTGTGATCGAGAAGTAGGCAAAGAATGCCGGATGGTTCCAATGAGTGATTCCCGGCAGGATGGAGCTCTCGAATTCGGCGAGAAGGGCGTCGTAACTCTTCCCGAGCTCCGAAGGTCTCTCCGCAAATCGGGCCGCCGTTTCGCCCGGAGCCAGCCGGGAAAGCACGTCGTACCGCGCCACGCCTTCGAGGTAGTCGGCCACCCAGTCGATCATCCGGTGACCAGCGGCGCGGAATTCAGCGGCATTCTCGTCGAGCTTCGGCATGGAGTCACTTTAGCCGATCGACTCAGGATCGGTCGACGCGGCTTTCTCCCCGGGACTGCTGCTCTCGGTCATCCGACCGAGCATGACCACGGTGACGTAGATCAGTGGGGCCGCCAGCTGTTCGGAGACGCGCGACCACGACGTACCGATGTGCCACATGACGTCTGCCGGCGTCACGGCGTACGAACCGAGGTAGACCATCATCTGGATGGCCATGGCCACGATCACGAAGAGATCGACGCGCCGGACGATGGAGGTCTCGCCGTTCGACCGCTTCAGGGTGGCCTGGCCGATGGCGATGATCGTCCATGCAGCGAGCAGTGAGATCCAGAACCCGCGGTACGTGATCCTGCTCGCCAGCGTCAGTAACACGAGATGCATCGTCGGCAGGCGTGAGAGCGCGCGCTGTACGACCGAGCCGGTGACCAGATCGGTAGGCAGGTAATGGATTGCGCGCAAGACCAGCCAGGGGATGGGGATCGCCAGAGCAGGCCAGAATTCGACGAATCGCCGGAGCTGGCGCCGTTCGACGATCAGAAGAGCGATCGCGACGGATGCGATCATCGCCAGTCCTTCGTTCTTACAGGAACCCGCCAGGCCGAGGAGGATGGCGCCGTTGCGGAACGACTGACCATCGGAGTCGCGCAGGCCGCGCCGGATGAAGAGAACGCCGGCGCCGGAGAAAACGATGAGAGGGGTCTCGGCCAATCCGATGAAATGACTGGAGGCAGCGGAGGCCATGATGAACGTGCCGAGAGCGGCATAGCCGTACTGCAGCTCTTCGAGGAAGAGCTGACGAGCCAGGAGGAGGAACGAAGCCGCGAACGCGAGGAACATGATGCCGAGCCAGCGATCGTCCCAGCCGCCGCTCACCAGTGCGACGAAATCGAAGTTCAGCGGGAGAAGGAGTGGATAGTCGGGATGGCAGAAGGAATTGAGGCGGCTCTCGAGAAATCTCCAGTCGATCTCGCCGGCCTCGAGAAACGTTCGCGCCTTCAGACCCCAGATGGCCCAGAAATCCCACTCCGAGAGCGGGGCCAGCGTGGCGAAGAGACCGAAACCGGCCAGCATCGTCAGCGTCAGGAGGTCAAAGGGGATGGCGTGCCACCGCTTCCCTTGCGCCCTTGGCCGCACCATCGGAACTGAGGCCGGAACAGGCCTTCGATTGACCGCGAATATCGAGAGCCCGGAGATCAGGAGAAGGGAGGCGGCCACCACGGGCAGAGACCAGGGAACGCCGGCGACCGAGAGCGCAAAAAGCGTCATGAAGATCGCTCCGCTGCCGTAGAGATAGGAAAGCGCGAGAAGCGTCGTGCGGCTGGCGGTGGGGAACAGCAGGACAGCGAGCGGCAGACCGACCGAAATCGTCGCCACGATGGCCAGAATCGCAGGGGTCAACGTCGCCTCACGAGCTTGCCTCCGGCACCGCTCCATACGATTCGCTGGTCCACAGGCAGATCATGGCGCCATTCGGCGAGATACGTGGCCTGACGCAGGTTCCCCATCACGATCCGATCGTCAGGCGAGACCAGCGGAATGACCCGCCTTCCTGCAAGCATGTAACTGGCGCGGTAAAAGGCGTAGGCATAGCCGTCGTCCCAGTGCCTCGCGGGAACCATGATGGCGATGCTGTCGCCCTTTGCAGTGTGTGCCCGCACTCCCACCAGGAAATCGAGATATTGCTCCCAACCTCGGTCCGCCAGGTGAGCGAAGTACCGCACCAGCGGCCGGCGATCGGTGAAAGGGATCTCCATCAGACGCGTCTCGAAGCGAAAAAACACCATCGCCGTCAGGCAGATCAACGCAGCGAGGCGACGGGTGCGGCCTGTTACCACTCTGCGGATTGTAGCGGAGAGAGAGTGCGTGTAGTCGTGTGCCCCGGAAAGTGAAGCGGCGGTCGCTTCAAGTGGAGCGGCGGTCGCTTCGGCCGCCGGCGGGGCGGACAGATTAGTCGCCACGAGCGCTTATTACAGACTGACCGCCCGGGGGTCGGTCGCCTAGGAGGCGCCCCTGCCGCTCAGCACGGCAGGGATCGTACGAAGAAGGATTTTCAGATCGAGCGCAGGAGACCAGTTGTCGATGTATTGCAGATCGAGTTGCATCCATCGCTCGAAGTCGACATTGTTCCGGCCGCTGACCTGCCACAAGCAGGTAAGGCCCGGCTTCATCGACAGCCGCCGGCGGTGCCAGCGCTGGTAGCGGCCCACCTCTTCCGGGATCGGTGGCCGCGGGCCGACCAGACTCATATCGCCTTTCAGGACGTTCCAGAGCTGCGGAAGCTCATCGAGCGAGAACCGGCGGAGGAAGCGGCCGATCGTCGTCACCCGCGGATCGGATTTCGCCTTGAAGACCGGTCCGCTCATCTCGTTCAGGTGACGGACCTCCTCACGCCGCTCGTGAGCGTCGGCGATCATCGTACGAAACTTGTAGAGCGTGAAGATGCGGCCGTTCAGACCGATCCGCTGCTGCTTGAAGAGAACGGAACCGGGCGTACTCAGCTTGATGGCCAGGGCGGCGATGGCCAGAGCGGGCAGAGCGCATGTCAGCATCACCAGGGAGACCGCGACATCGAACATCCTCTTCACGGCGAGTTGCGACTCGTTCGAGGGAGTCGTAGTGAAGGTCAGAAACGGAACCCCTTCGAGCTCCTCGACCTCGATCCGGGCCAGGCGGTTGGGAAAGAAATTCATGGCCACCCGGGTCCGGATTCCCAGCTCCTCGCAGAAAAGGAAGATCGCCTTCATCTCATCGAGCTTGCGCCGGGTGACCGCGAAGACGATCTCATCGATCGCGCCCTGTTCGCCGCGCTCGAGGATGTCCTTCAACTCGGGAACGGTTCCGAAAATGGGATAGCGCGACCAGCCGTTCGAGAGCCGGTGCCCGTCCGAGACGAAGCCGAGGATCTTGTAGCCCCAGTACTTGTGCTCGTCGAGCAGACCGGCGATCTCGGTCGCTCTCTTCCCCGTACCGACGATGAGGATCGTCCGGTAATTCAGACCGTTCGAGCGGACGAAACGAGCCATCACGCGCAGGAGAAGCTTCTCCGAGACGAGTAGCCCGGCCGAAAGCGCCGCGAACAGGACGAACCAGGAGCGTGAGAGCTGCCGCAGCGGTAGCAGGTAAGCGACCGTCGCCAGGAGGACGTTACCGACCAGCACCACGCGAAGGGTGGTCAGGGTCTCCCGGCGCACCGACACGGTCCGATGGCTGTGATAGCTGTGGTAGCTGAAGAGGAGAACCGACCAGATCGCGAAGACCAAGGGATAGATCTTGATGTAGTCGATCAGCGGATAGAGTCCGGTCGGGAAGTGACTCGGATCGATCCTCGGGAAGATTTCGTTGCGGATGAAGAATGCGGCGAAAAACGCGACCGTCGTCAGCGCCATGTCGACGACATAAACGACTCTTGCGATCAGCCCCGCCTGCTGCTTGAGCATTCCGTCCTTTGTCGAATCAGACCATCTGCGGCCCGATCCGGCGAACCCGTTCCACGTTGCTGGGCACCGTCGGGCCTGCACGCCCTATTCCTGCCAGACTCCATCAAGTGAAACTTCGGATGTCCCCGAGACCTATACGGATGGGACAGGATGAACGTCCAACGCGGATCGCTCCGCACCCTGATTCTGACATGCTTTGGGTTGCGAAACCATTGATGTCCAATGATTTACTCTCGTGCTGGCACGCTGCCTGGCAGACGACGGGCGACCGGCGAAACACGGTCCGCTATAGCCGTCCATTCAGAGGATCTGTCGGAAGAGCTGCTCGTAGGCGTCGGTGACCCGGGACCAGTTGTAGAGACTGGCCACGCGCGCGCGGCTTCGGGTGCGCAGCTCCTCGAGGTCGTCCGTCGCCGCGAGCACTTGTCCCAAAGCAGCCGACAGCGTTTCAACAGGGCGCAAGTCGAAATAGAGGACCGCGTCGCCACCGACCTCGCGATTCTCAGGAGTGTCGTGCGCCAGCACGAGACCACCGGAGCCCATGGCCTCGATCAGAGCCGGGTGGGTCCCGCCGACTTCGGTCGCCTGGATATAGGCCAGAGCATGACGCTGCAGGGTCCGGTAGCCTTCGCCGTAAATCGCCCCCGGTAGGATCACCCGCTCGTCCGCAACCTGCGCCATCTCCCGTCGCAGCTCGGCCGCATAGCGCGCCTCTCCCACCATGACCAGCGGCACCGCGGTCCGAACCTTTCCATAAGCCGCGATCACTTCCAGAGGATTGTTCTCCGGTTCGAATCTGCTGACATAGAGGATATAGCCCCGCGTCCGCAGTCCAAGCCCCTCGAGGATGCCGCTCTCCGGCTCGAGCGGAAGCTCAGAACCGTAAGGGATGACCGTCGGTCTCGAGTGGAATCGCTCGCTGTAGTAGTCGGCGATGACCGCGGCATCGGCGATGACCCGGTTGGAGAAAGCATCGGAGAACGATTCGCCGATCGCATAGACCGCTTTCCCCAGGGCGTTCCACTTCCTGCGCTTGCGCTCGATGCCGTCGACGTTGGTCGCCACCGGCAGCCGCCGGGCTCGCAGGAGCGGGAGGACGAAAGCATTGGCGGCGTTGCAGAGAAGGACGATGTCGAAGCCGCGGACCAGGGAGTCGAGCGCCGACAGCAGCGTATGACTCACCGTCTCGAGGTACTTGTGGCTGAGCGACGGGAGGGTGATCGTGCGGACCGCGCCCCACCAGGCATGCCCGATTGCTTCACCGCGGCAGTAGACAGTGACATCGTGACCGCGCTCGGCGAGCCGGCTGCTCAACTCCGCGGCGAAGGTCTCGAAACCTCCGTAGCGCGCCGGCACTCCGCGAGTCCCGAGTATGGCGACCGATAGCCTGTCATCGGCACCTTTCATCGGAACCACCTGACCAGCTCGGCGTCTCGAACTCGCCGGCGCGACTGCACGGCTCTTCGCCTGGCCAGAAGGCGCTTTCGCTCGCGCCAGAGCCAGGCAAACGCGGGGAGCGAAGTCCGCTCGACGGTCAACGCGGCCGCCACAACGACCAGGTCGCGTGCGAGCTCGAAGGGAGCGTTGCGCAGCGCCAGCAACCACCCTTCGTTCTTGAGCCGGAGCAGAAAGCGGTTCTTGACCGAATGCCGATTGAGCTCGGGAGGAAGGGTGCGCCTGATCTCGGGTCTCACTCGCCGGACGTGGTAAGCGACGGCGGCAGGAACGTAAAGCGCGCGCCACCCGAAGAGGCGCCCCCGCCAGGCCAGATCGGCGTCCTCTCGATAGGCGAAGAAGTCTTCATCGAGGATTTCCCCGTTCACGGCCACATCGCGAAGGAAGCTCGTCCTGTGCACCGCCGCAGCGCCGGAGACGCCGAAGATCTCGTGCGCCCCCGACTCGACCAGGACGTCGGTCATGCCGGCTTCGATGTCGAGATGGCGGCCGCTCCGCGTCATCCGGATACCCTTCGAATCGATGAGGCCGGTCGGGAAGATGCCGGAACCCGTGCCTCTCAAGAGTTTTCCAGTGGCCGAGCCATACGATTCACCGGCTTCCAGAAGGGCCGCCACGGTCAGCCGGAGGTAGTCGGGTTGTAGAAAGACATCGGGATTCAGAAGGAGAACGAACTCTCCGTCAGCCTGCTCGAGGGCCTGATTGACCGCCGCGCTATAGCCGCGATTGACTTCGTTGAGAAGAACGGTGGCATCCGGCCGCAACGCCCGGACGATCTCGACCGAGGCATCGCCGGAGGCGTTGTCGACCACAATCAGCGAGATGTCGACGTCGCGCTGCTGCGCGATTCCGTCGAGACAGCGACCGAGATACGGCGCGCTGTCGAACGTGATCAGCGCGACTGAGACGCGCCGTCCCATCGTCGCAGAGCCCTCATGAAGACGCCGCCATATGCGCGCATCGCTTGCAACCTTGGGACGCCGGCGTCCCCCGCGCCGGCCAGGGTCGCCGCGCAGCGCAACAGCATTCCCGCAACGATGGTCCAGCGAAGCATCTCGGCCTGTCCGGCCGTCAGCCACTTCTCGGCATAGCGAAAAAGATTGCGGTACCAGAGGTCGGTGAACTCGGCGAAGGAGAGGTGCTCGCGGCTCGACCCTCCGCGATGCGCGACCCGGGCGGCAGGCACGAGGAAAATGGCGTGACCGCTCTCGTGCAGTCTGCGGCAGTAGTCGACATCCTCGAACCATGCCGGCGAAAAGCGTTCGTCGAAGAGACCGGTCTCGTCGAAGATCGTTCGCCGGATCAGAAGCGCAGCGGCTGCAGGCTGCTCGACCAGTTGCGGGCGGCTGATGTCGAGATCGCGGTAACGGTAGCGCGCGATCTGGCGGTTCTCGGGAAACAGCTTGTCGATGAGAAGGATCTCGGAGACGAGCGAGCGAAACGTCGGCAGGCGGCGCAGTTGAAACTCCCGCTGAGGTTTTCCCTCCTCGTCGAGCAGCAACGGTGCCGCGGCGGCGATCGAAGGATTCTGATCGAGGAAGTCGACCAGTTCCTCGACGGCGCCGGCGCCGACCACGCAGTCCGGATTGAGCAGGAAGATGTAACGACCCTTCGACTCGGCGATGGCGCGGTTGATTCCAGCGGCGAAGCCGAGATTGCGGTCCGATTCCAGCAGGCGGACCTGCTCGTACGACGACGCGATGCGCCGGCTGCCATCGTTCGATGCGTTGTCATGAACCAGGACTTCGCATCGAAGAGAGTCGGATGTCTGCTCCAGCGATCGCAGACATCCGTCGATCCAGCGCTCGCTGTTCCAGGTCACTACGACGATCGACACGTCGACGCGCGCGGGGTCGACCCTCGTCGCCGCGCGAATGAGAGGCGCTTTGGTGCCGCCTGCGTTTTTGGTAATCGGTTTCATCCCTGCCTTTGCAGCCATTCCTCGATGCGCCGGACGAGCGGCTCCACCACCGCCGGCCAGGTCAGGCGCGGCCGGAGATGCTCGAGACCTGCTACGCAGCGCGTGTAGAGAGCGTCGTCCGTCAAAAGTGTCCGTATTGCCGCCGCCACGGAATCGACGTCGGACGGCTCGACGACCAGTCCGAGGCCTTCCTTCTCGATCAATTCGGAAGCGAAACCGCCGCGTGAGGCAACCAACGGCAGACCGCAGGCGACGGAATCGAAGAACCGGGTCCTGATCGACATGGCCGACTCCATCGTCGAACGGTGCAGCATGATAGCCACTTTGCAGCCCCGCAACCACCGGCCACGCTCCCGATAGTCGACCCAGTCGCGATTCACCACCACCAACGGCCCGGCCGCCTCGATCGCCTGCTCCAGGCGGGCGACCCGGCCGACGTGAGGACCGGCCGCTCCCGGCCTGGCCACGCCGAGAAAGAGAAGACGGCAGGCGACGCCGCCATCATTGACCCGCCTTACCGCCTCGATGGCCAGCTCCGGCTCCAGCCACTCCCATATCCCGCCACTCCAGACGATCACCGGCGGACCGTCTGGCACCAGGACCTCACCCTCAACGATCGTGGCATCGACGCCGAACGGAATCTCGAGCCAGCGATCGCTCCATCTCTCTGTCTTCCCCGACGCCGCGGCGTGGACGCCGGCATAGAAGTCACGCTGAGCAGCGAACCCGCAGATCAGGGCGTCGCCGCGGACGAGGGCGCGCCGCAGCCGCATCCATTCAGCCCCGAGGTGAAGGCGCTGTCGCAGCGTCGGGTGTTGCCCGTACAACTCGGCTAACTCCAGCACGACCGGGTCGAAGAGATCGAAGACAACGCGTCCTCGGGGAATCGAAAGCAGCGGGCGCGCCGGTTGACCGATGACCACGTCCGCATCTCGAATGGCCGAAAGGCCGGCCTGAGAGCCCCACGGGATCACCTCCGGGGGATCGCGCCGTCGGGGTGCGGGAGAGGCCGCATAGTCCGCAGCGGAGACCCCGGCGCCCGAAGGATTGTCACCCCCGGGACTATCACCGATGACGGCGACCAGCCGTGTCGCAAAGTGCTTCGCCAGCTCTTCGGCGAGATGCCACGCGCGCGCGCCCGGCCCAGCCATCCGGCGGCCGACGATGTCGGGTGTTGCGACGACGACAGACTTCACCGGAGCCGACATTACACGAGGCTGAGTTGTTTCATGAAAGGTTGCGCACTAATCGGGGATACCGGCTTGTCCAGAATGCCCGAGGCCCCAGGCGAGCCCGCAGCGATCACGTTACCCTCGCCCTATGTTCCACGACGTCCGAGCGGCGCCAGAAGGCCGGTCACGACTCCCCAGACCACAACGGCCGCGTCCGCGAAACGTAGCCTCGCCAGAAGTCTCACCATCGATCCGGCATCCTCTCTCAGAAGCGGAACCAGCCGCCCGACGGACGGATGGAGGCGGTGGACCCAGTGGCGGTTGCGGGTTCGCAGACCGAGAGCGCGCCGTCCGAGGAGTGGCGCGCTGGCGGAGCCGGCGTGGGTCGCTTTCGGCATAGGGAGGAGCGCCATGCGCCAGCCGGCGGCAACCAGACGCGCGCAGAGCTCCACGTCCTCGTAGTAGGCGAAGAACCTGGAGTCGAAGATCTCGCCTCCTTCGCTGACTTGATGAAGAGCCGCAGTGCGGTAGATAGCTGCGGTCGCCGATACACCCCATGGATACCGATGTGGATCTCTCAACGAATTGCCGGCCGGCCCGGCGGCCGAAGGGACCGCCGCTCCGCTGGTCGAAGCGG
Source organism: Thermoanaerobaculia bacterium (assembly GCA_017883265.1). Lineage (GTDB taxonomy): Bacteria > Acidobacteriota > Thermoanaerobaculia > Gp7-AA8 > Gp7-AA8 > JADGNX01. The sequence goes on along the minus strand of JADGNX010000008.1, from coordinate 12,114 downwards.
CTTCGCCACCGGCCAGCTCCGAAAGCTGCAGGCCGTACCCAGTCTGGCGATACGTACCGTCGCTGATATCGACCCCTGCGCCATCGACCCGCCCGTCGGGCCGCAGGATCACGCTCTGCGCGGCGCCGCAGCGATCGTCGCTGCCCAGCGCAGCGGCGACGGAGGCAGACCAATCGGGCGCCAGGACTACGTCGTTGTTGATCAACGCAACGTAGTCCGCAGTGACGTGGCCCAGGCCGCGATTGGCCCCTGCGGCGAATCCGAGATTCGTCTCCGACCGATCGATGATTCGATTCGCCCGCCGGACCAGCCGTGCGCTCACCGGAGCCCGCGAGCCGTTATCGATGATGATGACTCTGGCCGGCGGCGGATTCTGCAGGTCGATCGATGCGACGCACGCTTCGAGCATTGCGCCGCCGTCGCGGTCGAGGACGATGTAATCGATGTTACTCATGAACCATTTGATCGACGATGACATCGCCCGAGATGCAACGAACGACCACACGCGGAGAGCCGGAGTCGACGACGAGATCGATGGTGGCGTCCGCTGACGGCGACAGAACGTAGGCCTGTCCGCTGACCTCGAGCAGAGTCTCAACACTCGCGCTGTAACGCAGGCGGGCCGGTCCGGACTGGAAAAGGGCGGAAAGCGAGTCGCCGCTCCGCAGCCGCCATCCCCCGCGATAGAGGAAACGAGCGACCCGGTACTCCTCCGGAAAGAGCGCGCCGCCCCGGTGGATCACATGCGCGTCTTCGAATTCAAGGACTTGCGCGGGACTGATTCCGGCCTTGAAACCGAAGGCCAGAAGCAGGCTCACCGCCGCACCGACGAGCTGCGGAGGAGCGACTCGCACGAGGATCCGATGGCCTCCGAGAGCGATGGCAACCATCGCCCCGATGAAGATCACACTACCGATGACAGCCGCCTCGTTCAGACGGATGAAGCTGGGAAAGAGCCTCGAGAAATCGGAGTGCCACACGGCCGAGAGTCGTTCGCCGATTTCGTTCTCTCCGCTGGCGATATGAAACAGCCTCCACGGATACGCAACACCATGAACGACCAGGCCGGCGGTCCAGAGACCGGCCAGCACAACAGCAGTGGCCGCCCAACCCGCAGCCCGATCGCCGATGGTCCTTGCGCGATCGATGAGACTGGCGGCGCCGAGAGCGAGCAGCGGCATGAGAAAAACGACATAACGAAGCGGCGGCGACCAGCCGCCATGCCACTCGGCCCGCGGAATGAGATAGAGCAGATAGAGCGCGCTGCACATCATTCCGAGGCGAAAGGCGGCCGGAGTAGAGCGCCACCGCGCGAGAGCGATCAGGCCCAGGAGAAAGAAGGGAGCTTGAAACACCACTCCCGTGGCGCCGTCCAGCACGAGGCCAAGGCTTCCCACTGCGTAGGCCGTGGCGGGCGACGGCGCCAGCTCCTCCACGCTATGAACGTTCAGCGGATTGCCCGAGATGATCCAGAGAATGGCCAGCGGCGCAGCGATGATCGCGGCTGCCAGCAAAGCCTGGCGGCGTCTGTCGGCCTGCCGGGCGATCGCGGCCAGCGCGAGGGGAGCGGCCACCAGAACAAATCGGACCTTCATCAATCCGAGAGCGAGAAGCGCGGGAGCCCACCGGTTCCGACGCTGCTGCCGCACCCCGCGGACAGCTTCCACCATGAAGAATGCAGCCGGCACTTCGGGCCAGACGCGCATGGCGTACCAGAGAACCGGCGGACCGAAGGCCAGAAACGGCAGGACCAGCCGGGCCGTCGCGTCGGTCACACCCTCCTCCTCGAACAATCGCGCGCTCGAGCGAATGAGGAGTGCGCCGAAGAGCGCCACTGTCAGCATCGCGCCAGGTACTCCAGCCACCGCGTAGCCCGGAATGATCAGGAGTGGCAGAAAGGGCTCGTGTCTGGAGTATTGCTCGCCGTGTGGCCCGACGGGATCTCCGAGCTGCGGACCAAGGTCCGGGCGATTGACCAGGACTCCGGCCGCCGCGTGATACTGATTCCTTAGATCGAGATCGTGATCGTGCAGCAGCGAGTGCGCGACCAGAACGTAGTAGGGCTCGTCGCCATCCATCGGGACCTGAAGCATGGCGGGAATCAGGCAAACGTAGACGAGCCCCGCGGCGAGGCCGATCCGCCCCGGCGTGAAGCAGACTTGGTGCGCCGGCGCGGCAGCGTAGAAGATGAAGAGCAGCGACAGCTTGACGACGCCGAGAGCGACCAGCGACGGAAAGGGCTCCAGTTCGAGGCCGAGAAGGTGGCAGAGAAACCAGGTTCCGAGAGCGAGGGCATACCCGGCCCCGTCGATCGTCGCGTAACGCTGAAAGCCCTCGCGCGTCACGAGCACGATCGGAAGCAGCGTGAAAAGGGCGCAGAAAATGACGCCGATCAGCGGCGGTTGCAGCGTCACGGCGCCCGCTCGAGTGCGTCGATCTGCAGCCGGGCGGTTCTCGGAAGGGACGCAGCGGCGGTGATTCGGGCCGTCGCCCCTCGCGCCGTCGGACCGATCGCCACCCTCCCTCCACCGGTCACGAAGGCGTCATAGCCGTATCCGATCAACCGTCCACGCGGATCGCGGGGAAGAGGATTGTGCGAGTAGAAGTAGAGTCGCTGGCGGAGGAAGCCCCAATCGGACGCGTCGCCAACCGTGATGTCGCGCTTCGTCTCCTGGCCTCGCCGATCGACGACAGCCATCTGCCCGAGCAACGTCCCGCTACGGAGGTGGGCGATGTTCGCCCCTGAAACGATGACCGCCGCGGGTGCCTGGCCCTCGAATCGGAACGAAGCGCCCGGAGCCAGCGCGACCCCGACCGCGTCGACGCTGTCGAGGGCGTTCGGAAAGAGAGGCTCGATCGACACGAGAGCCACCCCGACCGCGGCCACGACGACGGCGAAACGGCCGCTCAGAGCTGTCGCCGCGATCAGGGCAAGAGCGGCTACTCCGAGCGGCAGGGGAAAGAAGCGCGCCGGAACTCCGCTCCACGCCAGGAGGGCGACGATCAGAATGGCGAACACCGGGGCCGCGCCTTCGAGGCGTGAGGGCCGCGGGAGCAGGGCCCCGAAGACCGCCACGGCCAGAGCCACGAGAGGAGCGAGCGTCGGACGCGAGACGATCGCCAGAACCGCGAGGGTTGCCGAGACCAGAACGATCGGGGCACTGGTCCCGCCGCCAATTGCGAAGAAGGGAGCGACGGTCCAGACGCGCAGAGATGCTATCGAGGCGTACAGGCGCGATGGAATCAGGCCAGCCGCTGCGAGGGCAGGGACGAGGGCGACGGCGCGCGACCGAGACCGGCTGATGATAGCGGCCACGAGGGTCGCAGCCACGATCCAGAGGAGCCATCGCCCGCCGGCCACGGAAAGGATGATCGCGCCGCTTGCCGCCGCGAAAAGAAGCGGTCGATCGAGAACTTCCCCCGATGCTTCGCGGACGATCGTGCGCATCACGAGACCGAGCAGAGCCAGAACGAGCGGATACAGGCACGCCGCGAACGGAAACGACGGCGTGACGATGCCGATCACCACGCCGAGAGCGAGACAGGCGGTCGGCACGCGACGAACTGGCGAGGAAAAGAGCTGGATCAAAGCCGCCACGCCGATGAGAATGATCCCGGCCTGAATGAGGTCCCGGAATTGGGGATGCCACCCTGCTGTCCGTAGCAACAGGACTGCCAGCATCGCCAGAAGTCGCGCCGGCGCAGTCGCAATGCCATGGCGATCGTCCAACGCCGCGATGGCCGCCGCCAGAGCGCCGGCCACGACCATTCCGAGCAGAAAGAGGCGCGACCGTTCGTCCGCCACGGCCATCTCCACGACCAGAAGGAGCGGAACGCCAAGAACGATCGGAGCAGCGGCCGCGGTGCGCCGGGCCGACCAGGCGATGAGGACGATCGCCGCTCCGAGCAGCGGCAGATCCCGATCGACCGGAGTGCGGCCGGCCAGGCTTCCCGCCAGCGATTGGCACGAGAGCCATGCTGCGGAGGCCGCGATCAGCCACGCCATCGTTGCAGTGACGCGGTTTCCCACGCGATTCTTACGGAGCTCCGCGCACAGCCGTCGGATCGCGGACCCAGGCCGGGTCGAATCCCGAGATCGTTTCCGGACCCATCTCCGACCGGAAGACCACCCGGGCGTCGCCGGTCAGCGTCACATCCGCCAGGGTGCCGCCGCTAAGGGCGAACGTGACTTCCAGCTCGGTTCCGCTCCGCGTCAATACCCGCACCGGCGAGTCGACCCACGCACCGAGAGCGCTCACCGACACGGCAGCGACCACGCCGGAACCGCAGGAAAGCGTCTCTCCCTCGACCCCTCGCTCGTACGTGCGGATCTGGAGAGAATGGCGGTCCGTGACCTTGATGAAGTTGATGTTGGCGCCTGCAGGCTGCAGGTCGCGGTGATTGCGCAGAGCGGCCCCGGTAGAAGCGATGTCCATGCGCCACAGATCTTCCGTCACCGGGAGTACGTAGTGCGGAACCCCCACCATGATGGAGCTCCCCCGAGCTACGGCCCCGTCGAGCACCAGGGGTCGATCGGCAACCAGTTCGCGCGGCGGCGGGAGGACGAGCGTGACGAGCGATCCGCGGATGACGGCGTCGATGGAACCGGCATCCGTCTCCAGAGTCATCTCCGAACCGGCCATGGCCTCGAGGAAGGCGAAGCGCGCTGCGCAGCGGGTTCCGTTGGCACAGAAGTCAGCCCGCGAGCCGTCGGCGTTGAAGTAAAGCATCCGGAAGGTGGCGCTTTTCGACTCTTCGATCAGAATCAGGCCATCGGCTCCAACCGAGGCCCGGCGGGTGCAGATCTGCCTGGCTAGCGCCTCGGGACTGGCGATAGCACTGCCACGGTTGTCGATGACGACGAAATCGTTCCCCGCGCCGGACATCTTCGAAAAGCGGACGCCGCCGCCGGTCTGGGAAACGATGGCCACGGGCGCATTCTCGCTCAAAGTCGTCAGGAACGAAATGATCCGCGGCCGCCGAAAGTTGTACAGCATCAGTCCACCTGAACCTTTTCGTTCGGTGATCCGTCTCAAACCAGAAGTCTCGCTCGTGGTGAAGTCGCCGGGCAGCTCTTGCTCTGCAGAGCCAGGCGCGCACAATCCGGTCCCGGAGGAAGATTTGAAACGGTTGAACCTCACGTATCCCGTTGTCCTGTTCCTGTCGCTGATGGCCACCCCGGGCGTTGTGCCCGCGCAGAGTCAAAACCAGGCGGCCAGCGCCAGCAAGCTGATGGAGACAGTCGATGTCCGCGTCATCAACGTCGACGTCGTGGTCACAGACAAGAAGGGAAAGGCTATCCAGGGTCTCAAACGGGACGATTTCCAGATCTTCGAGAACGGAGTGCCCAAGAAGGTCTCGAACTTCTACGAGGTCCGCGGCAACAAGACCTTCGATGCGGAGAGCGAACCAGCTCCGGCCGATGTAGCCCCGGCCACTGCCACCGCCCCTCCCCCGCCGCTCAAGGCGGACGACATCCCGGAGCACATGCGTCGCCGGATCATCTTTTTCGTCGACAACCTCTCTCTCGCTCCGTTCAACCGCAACCGCGTCTTCAAGGAGATGAAGGAATTTGCATCGACGATCATGCGCCCGGGAGACGAGGCCATGATCGCCGCTTTCAACCGCAGCATGAAGGTGCGCGTCCCCTTCACGCGCGACGTCAAGCAGATCCAGCAGGCCCTCGACGGAATCGCCGGCGAGTCTGCCATGGGTGCCAGCAACAAGAGCGAACTGAACCAGACCGAGGATCGCATTCGGGACGCCCAGTCATATGACGACGCCGTGGCTACGGCGCGCAGCTATTCGGAGTCGGTCGAGCATGACCTGCGGCAGACCGCTTCGTCCCTGAACGGTCTGATGTCCACGCTGGCCGGAGTGGAGGGTAAGAAGATCCTGGTTCTGACCAGCGAAGGGTTCCAGATCAGCCCGGGCAAGGAGGTCTTCTACTTCATCGACGACGTGGCCAAGGACAAGCAGTGGAACAACGCCGGAAGCAGCATCGTCGAGTCGATGAGCTTCGACTCCACTTCGCTCATCCAGTCGATCGCCAAAACGGCGAACGCCAACAACATCACGATGTACACCATTCACGCCGGCGGTCTGGGAGCGACGATAGAGAACAGCGCCGAGAACGCCAAGGCCGTCTCCTTCTCGGTTTCGCAGGCCGGGCTCTCCAACAGCACCGATTCGCTGCAGATGATGGCGGAGATGACGGGCGGTCTCTCCGCCGTGTCGACGAATAACTTCGCCGCCGTGTTCAGAAACATCACCCGCGACCTCGATTCCTACTATTCGCTCGGCTATCGGGCCGGCACCGAACGGGTCGACAGACAGCGCAATCTCGAAGTGCGGCTGGCCAGACCGAACCGCAACTACATCGTCCGCTCGCGCCAGACATTCGTCGAGAAGTCGACCTTCGCGGAGATGAGCGACCGCATCATTGCCAACCTGCTTTACAAGACCAAGGCGAATGACATGAAGATCCTGATGAAGACCACCCAACCGGTGGCCCTGGACGATGGAAACTTCAAGGTGCCTGTCGAGGTGCAGATCCCGATGGAGTCGCTGACCATCCTCCCGCAGGGAGAGATTTTCGCCGGCGGCTTCGATCTGTACGTCGCCGTAGCCAACAAGGACGGTGACATGTCCGACGTCACCCAGAAGCAGCAACAGATCCGCATACCGCCGACGGACATGCAGAAGACGAAGGGAAAGTATTACGCCTACACGATGGAGCTGGTCATGGAGCGAGGGGTGAATCGGATCTCGGTCGGCGTAGTCGACCAGATCTCCAACACCACCGGCTTCGCCCGCGAACAGGTCATCGCTCAGGACCTGCGGTAGCTGGAGCACAGACACTCTCTGTCGCACAGACACTCTCTGTAGCACAGACACTCTTGTCTGTGTGCCAGGTGCCGCACACTTACCAAAGAACCGCACAGACAGAAGTGTCTGTGCTACAGGACTCCTGACCTCTTTCTCTGCCAAATGCGCCTGCTCTTCACCATCCAGTATCTCGGCACCCACTATGCCGGCTGGCAGCGCCAGAGCAATGCGATCTCGGTTCAGGAAGTCGTGGAGACCGCTCTCAGCGAGCTCTGTAAGCAGCCAATGCGGGTGGAAGGTGCCGGCCGCACCGATGCCGGCGCGCACGCGCTGGCGCAGAGAGCACACGCCGACCTGCCGATCGCGGCAGACAGCCGTGGAATCATCCTCGGTGTCAACAATCTCCTTCCGCACGATATCCGCATCGTAGCGGCCCGGCCGGTAGCCGGCGATTTCCATTGCCGGTTCGCCCCGAGCTCGAAGAGCTACCGCTACGCGATCTGGAACGATCCGGTAGCCGATGTCTTTCATTTCGAAACCTCTGCTCACGTCGCTCAACCGCTCGACGCGGAACTTATGAACCGGGCCTCTGCCATGCTGGTGGGATGCCACGACTTCCGCGCGTTCACGGTGCTCGCTCCCGAGGTCTCTTCGACCGTCCGAACGATCAGCCGAGCCGTGGTGACGAGGGACGGCAGAAACGTTCTCTTCACCGTCGCAGCCGACGGATTTCTTCGTTTCATGGTGCGCCGGATCGCCGGTCTGCTCATCGAGATCGGGCGGGGACGGCTGCCGGTCGAGGCGCTGAGCGACGCACTCGAGCCGCGGTTCTTTCCGTCGCGATGGGCCGCTCCGGCAAAGGGGCTGACCCTCATTGAAATCACCTATTCGGACCTCGGAAGCGCCCCCGATTCGCTATGCTAAGATGAGAGTCTTGCAATGATCGACCTCAAGAAACTGGCCGAGGCCGGCTCGATCGAAGAAGCATTGCTCGACAAGGTGGACCTGGCCAGACTCCCCGTTCACATCGCAGTGATCATGGACGGCAATGGTCGATGGGCCAAGGGTCGCAATCTGCCGCGAGTCGAGGGCCACCGCGCCGGCATCGCCTCCGTCCGTGAGACCGTGGAGACTGCGGCGCGCCTCGAGCTGGGCGCTCTGACGCTCTACGCTTTTTCGGTGGAGAACTGGAAGCGTCCGCGCTACGAAGTCGCCACTCTCATGATGCTCCTCAAGGAGTACCTGCGGAAAGAGCTGGCCACTCTCATGACCAACAACATCCGCTTCGCGCCCATCGGCCGTATCGAAGGGCTCGACCCATCCGTCCAGCGCGAGCTGCGTTACGCGGAGAAGGAAACGGCGGGCAACACCGGCCTGGTTTTTCAGATCGCCCTCAACTACGGCGGCCGCGCGGAGATCATCGACACAGTCAACCGCATCATGACCATCCTGCACGACAAAGAGATGAGCGACTGCGTCATCGACGAAGACTTCTTCTCGAATCATCTCTACACGGCCAACGTCAAGGATCCCGATCTCCTGGTCCGTACCAGCGGCGAGCTGCGCGTCTCGAATTTCCTGTTGTGGCAGATCGCCTACGCCGAGATCCATGTGACCAAGGTTCTCTGGCCTGACTTTCGCCGCCGTCACCTCTACGAGGCCATCATCGACTACCAGGCACGCGATCGGCGCTACGGCGCCGTCGATCAGGACGACGCAGGCATGTTCATCGAGGCCGACGAGCAACACGCCTGATCATGGACACGCCCAACGATGCGTCGTCCCGGGCGCGCCCGCCGCGCTTCACGCGGGAGCTCACTACCCTGGTGGCCGCTCCCCTGGCGGTCTGGATCATCGGCTGGGCTCCTTCCCTCGTATTCGATCTGGCGATCTCGGTCATCGCCTCTCTCGCTCTCTACGAATTCCTCAACCTTGGCGTGCGCAAGGGCTACACGATGCCGGTCGCGCTCTGCATCCTGGTCACGCTCTTCATCCTCGCCGCTTTCGTGCTCGAGCCGGTCTCGGTCGAGATGGGCGTGTTCCTCGCCCTGCTGGTCATCCCGGCGTCGTACGTATTGACTGGCGGAGAGCTGGAGCAGGCGCTGCCATCGAGCGCCATCGCCATTCTGGCCACGCTCTACGTCGGAATGCTTGGCGGCTCGATCATCCGCCTGCGGAACGACTTCGGCGCCGTCGGGGCCAAGCTGGTCTTCTTCCTGCTCCTCGTGGTCTGGTGCGGCGACGCCGGGGCTTATTACGTCGGCAGGAAGTTCGGGCGCACTCCACTCTCACCGCGAATCAGCCCGAAGAAGACAGTGGAGGGAGGGATCGGCGGCTGCCTGGTGGCCATCCTCATCGCTCTGCTGATCCGCTCGACTTTCTTCCCCGAGTTCCCGTTGTTCCACGCCATCATCGCAGGAGTCATCCTGTCCATCACCGGCGTCATCGGCGACCTCGCGGAATCGATGTGGAAGCGCTCTGCGGCGGTCAAGGATTCCGGCTCCCTGATCCCCGGTCATGGCGGTTTTCTCGACCGCTTCGATTCGATCTTCTTCACCGCACCGATCCTCTACAGCTATTGGTTTCTCATCATTCATCACTTCCAGACCTTCCGGATCATGTCCGCGTGATGAGACGCGCTGGCTGTCACATTCAGAGCAGTGCAATCATCCCGCGCGATCCTTAGGAGAGATAATCGCCCCATGATTGACGTCGCAATCCTCGGCAGCACCGGCTCGGTCGGCCGAAGCGCGCTCGACGTCGTCGACGCGTTTCCTGAGCGGCTGCGCGTCGTCGGGCTTTCAGCGGGCTCGAATCTTCGCCTGCTGGCCGAACAGATCCTCCGCTACCGTCCTCTCCTCGTCTCGCTTCGGGACGAAGCCGATGTTCCAGCTCTCCGGGAGCTCATCGGGAACCTCCGGGTCGAGATCGCCGGCGGGGGCCACGGGGCGTCGACTGTCGCGGCAATGCCCGAGGCCCGCGCCGTCATCGCCGGAATCGTGGGGGCCGCCGGAATCGCGCCGGTTCATGCCGCCCTCATGGCAGGCAAGCGCGTGGGGATCGCCAACAAAGAGGTTCTGGTCGCTGCCGGCGACGTCATGACTCGTGCTGCGGCTGAGAATGGCGGCGAGATCCTCCCCGTCGATTCGGAGCACAACGCGGTGCATCAGGCCCTGCGCTGCGGCACGCCGGCTGAAGTCGAGCGGATCATCCTGACTGCATCCGGAGGCCCCTTCCTCAGCCGGCCTCTCTCGACCTTCGGGGAGATCACGATCGAAGCCGCTCTGGCTCATCCGACCTGGAAGATGGGAAACAAGATCTCCATCGACTCGGCGACGATGATGAACAAAGGCCTGGAGGTCATCGAGGCGCACCATCTCTTCCGGATGCCGGCCGAGAAGATCGACATCGTCATTCACCCCCAGTCGATCGTCCACTCCATGGTCGAGTTCGTGGACGGCTCGATCGTGGCCCAACTCTCGACGACCGACATGAAGTTCCCGATCCAGTACAGCCTCCTGTATCCCGAGCGAGCAGCCGCTCCTTTCGCCCGGCTCGATCTCGCCAGCATGCGGAAGCTCGATTTCCTCGAGGTGGATGGCGAGCGTTTTCCTGCGGTTGAGCTCGCTTACGCGGCCGCGCGGTCAGGTGGATCGATGCCCGCCGTGCTCAGCGCGGCGAATGAGATCGCCGTCTCCCGCTTTCTAGCCGGGGAACTTCCGTTCGTGGCGATCGTAGACATTGTGCGGCGGGTTCTCGATCGCCACGCCGGCTCGGTACGGCCGATCGACTCCATTGAGGACGCCCTCTTCTGGGATCAATGGGCACGCAATGAGGCCCGAGGAATCGGTGTTGCAGTGAGCTTCAGGAAGTAACTCGACGAAAAAACCCGCATGCCTTTCGCATGCCCCAACCAGCCCTGGGCTAACCAAAAATATGCTTTCGACAATCGGAACGAATTTCCTCGGCTTCATCCTGGTCCTCGGCGTCCTCATCTTCGCGCATGAGGCCGGACACTTCATAGTCGCCAAACTGTTCGGCGTCCGCGTGCTGGTCTTCTCATTCGGATTCGGCAAGCGCCTCCTCGGATTCAAGCGCGGCGACACCGACTACCGCGTCTCGCTGATCCCCCTGGGCGGTTACGTACGGATGGCCGGCGACACGCCGGAAGAGAGCGAAGGCGGCGATCCGGACGAGTTCCTGGCGCGCCCGAAGTGGCAGCGCTTCCTCATCCTGCTTGCCGGTCCGCTGATGAATCTGGTGATCGCAATCGTTTTCGTCGCCGGCGTCAGCATGGTCGGCACAGAGTACGTCGTGGTCACGCCGCTCATCGGCGAGGTCACTCCGAATCAACCGGCAGCGCGGGCCGGCCTGCGCGCCGGCGATCGCATCGTGCGGGTGGATGGCGAGAAGATCGAAGGTTGGGACGACCTGAAGTTCGCAATCAGCATGCATGCCGGCACACCGCTGAGGGTCGAGTACGACCGCGGCGGCCGGCAGCTGGTCACGACGCTGACACCCGAAAAGCAGTCGACGGAATACGGCACGATCGGCCGGGCTGGCGTGAAGCCGTTCATCGATTCGACGGTCGGGCGCGTACGCCCCGGCTCGGCCGCGGCCCGGGCAGGGTTGCGGGCTGGCGATCGAATCGTCGCGGCCAATGGAAAGCCGGTGGCACAGCTGGCGGACTTCGAGACGGCCCTCGACGCTTCCAAGGGTGCTCCGCTGCCCCTCTCCCTGGCCCGTGCCGGATCGACGCTGAACACCACTCTCGGATCGGTCAATCAGGCTCAAGATCCGTATCGCGGCTTCATCCCGAAGACTGAGATCCGCAAGCTGTCGCTTCTTCCGGCACTCCGGGAGAGCTTCGCGCAGAACTGGAAGATGCTGAAGTATGCGGGCTCGACTCTGGCGCGGCTCTTCCGCGCGGAAGGAAGCGTCAAGGAGCTGAGCGGACCGATCTCCATCGCCCGCATCTCGGGCGACATGCTGCGCCGCGGCTGGATCGAAGTGATCTCGCTGATGGCCATGATCTCGCTGCAGCTTGGAATCATGAATCTGCTTCCGGTCCCGGTGCTCGACGGCGGCCATATCTTCATCCTGCTGATCGAAGGAGCTGTACGCCACGATCTGTCGCTGCGCGTGAAGGAGCGCATCCAGCAGGTCGGATTCGCCGCCCTCGCCGCCCTCATGCTCGTCGTCATCTACAACGACGTGATCATGAACGTGATGCTCATGCGAAAGGGGTAGCGGGAGCGCGCCCAGGACGCGCAGCGGCGAAAGAAG
>JADGNX010000094.1 GCA_017883265.1 Thermoanaerobaculia bacterium | reverse complement strand
CCTCTCGAATCGAGACTTCGCGTTCAGGTCCTTGTTTCGAAAGAACTCGAAGGCGTTCCCGTGCGATTCGTTCGTTCCGGAGCGGGTGATGATATTGACGACCCCGCCGGATGCCTTCCCGAATTCCGCCGAGTACGAGTTGGTCAGCACCTGAAACTCCTGAATGGCCTCCTGGCTGAACGTGGCCCGAACTGCGCCAACGATCGGATCGTTGTTGTCCACGCCGTCGACCATGATGTTGTTCGAGCGCGCGCGCTGCCCTCCGAACGTCAGTCCGGAGGTGGCCGACGCCCCCTGTTGCGGGGTCCGATCGGTGGTCACTCCCGGGGTGATGATGGCGAAGCTGAGGAAGTTCCTTCCGTTGGTGGGAAGACTGTCGATCTGCTCCTGGCCGACCACCGTGGAAACCGAGGTCTCCGTGGTGTCGACCACCGGGGCCCTGGCGCTGATGGTGACCGCTTCCGCCATTCCCGCGCGCAGAGTGAAGTCCAGATCGGCAAGCTGTCCGATCACGAGCCTCACATCCTTCCGGTTCAGCGGCGCGAATCCGCTCAGCTCCGCCACGATGGCGTACACCCCTGGCTGAAGCGCGCCGATGTAATACCGACCATCCTTGTCCGTGACCGCGGTGCGCGATTGATTGGTGGCCGTGTTGGTCGCCGTGACCGCCACCCCCGGCAGTGCCGCGCCGCTCTGGTCTTGAATGGTGCCCCCGATGTCAGCGGAAGTGAGGCGCCCCTGAGCGAACAAACCGATGGGCGTTGCGAGGATTGAGAGAACCATGAGAAGGACTCGGACCTTGGCCGCCATCTGTGCCTCCTTTTGCACGCGTTTGCGTGCAGGTTTCCTTTTTGCCGGGACAAACCGTGAATTCATTCAAATGGCCTGGAGACCGCGCCGTCCGCGCGCTTCCGGCCTGGTCAATCCGTTCAGAGCGATGTCGACGACCGCCTCCGCAATCTGCTGTTCGTTGAGCGATGCGTCCGCCCGGTACCAGCGCGACAGCCAGTTGATCATTCCCAACAGGCTGAAAGCAGCCACCGTCAGGTCGACGTCGCGCAGCTTTCCCTCACCCTTCATTTCATTGAGCGTGGCCCGAAGGAAGTCGAGGTAGGCGCGCTTCCGCTTGATGATCTTCCGGTTCTGCGCCGCAGTGAGCGCGCGAGCCTCGTCCACCAGGATGGTCACGGCACCCTCACCCCGCGTGACGATTCGGGCGTGCATGCCGATCATGAACCGCAGGCGCTTCTCGGGGTCCGCAATCTTCTTGGCCGGCTCGGCAACCTCACGATCGAGCTCGCCCAGACCGTACTGCATGATGTCGAATAGCAACTGCGTCTTGCCGTGGATGTAGTGATAGAGGCCGGCCTTGGTGATGCCCAGAGCTTCAGCGATGTCGCTGACCGACGTGGCGTCATAGCCCTTCTCCAGAATGATCTGTGCCGCGGTGCGATAAACCTCCGCCGCGCGTCCATCGCTCAGGACCTGTTCACGCTCGCGCTTCAGGGCCATTCGCCCTCCGCCTGAATTGTAGTTTCCGCTGAGCTACCGACCGATCGGTAGGGAGCATACGGAAGTCAACGGGAAAGTCAAGACGACGGATGCAGGATCAGTCCTCGAGCATTCAGACCGGCGGTCATGTCGGCAAAGGCCTGGTTCACTTCCCCCAGCGGATACGTCCTGGTCAGCAATTCGTCGAGCTTCAGCTTTCCGGCGCCATAGAGCGAGAGCAGGAGCAGAGCATCGCGATGGACGTCGGCGCCGCCGTACCAGCAGCCCACCAGCCGCTTTTCCATGACCGGGATGAAGAACACGCTGAGGCTCACCGACTCCTTGCGCGAGCCGATGCCGATCACGACACACGTGCCCCCTTTCCGTGTGCCTGCATAAGCCTGCTCGATCGATTCCTTGCGGCCGATGGCCTCGAACGCGTAGTCCACGCCGCGACCATCGGTCCGCTCGCGAATGGCCGCCACCGGATCCTCTTCCGATGCGTCGATGACCTCCGTGGCTCCGAACGAAACGGCGAAGTCGAGTTTGCGCCGGGTGACATCGACCGCGATGATGCGCTCCGCGCCGGCGATCGCCGCGCCCTGGATCACATTCAGACCTACTCCGCCGGCACCGAAGACTGCCACGCGGCTGCCCGGGCGAACCTTGGCCGTATTGAAGACCGCTCCGACGCCTGTCATGACCGCACAACCGATCAGCGCCGCTTTGTCCAGCGGGGCGTCGTCCGGCAGCTTCACACAAGCGTTCGCCGGCGCCACCACCATCTCCGAGAGCGCTCCCAGGCCGCAGAAGGCCTGCAGATCGGCACCGTTTCGATGAACGCGTGTGGTGCCGTCGGCCGGCCGGTGGGTGGAGTTGATTTTAGCTCCGACCTCACAGAGATGCGGGTCACCCAGGCGGCAGTAGTAGCAGACGCCGCACGGTGTAACCCAGGAGAGCAGGACGCGATCGCCCGCCCTCAGATGTTCGACTCCGTCGCCGAGGCGCTCGACCGTGCCGGCTCCTTCGTGCCCGAGGACGCAGGGAAGCTTCGCCGGCATGATTCCTGTGATGACCGAAAGGTCGGAATGGCAGACCCCGCTGGCTGCCATTCGCACCAGGACCTCGTTCCGCCCGGGTGGGTCGATGGTGATCTCCTCCACCCGCACAGGCTCGTTGTTCTGGTAGCAAATAGCGGCCTTCATGGTGAGCCGGTCTCGATCGTCCCTTCGCGACGCATTCATATTCGCCAACCTACCGATCGGTAGGTAGGATATGCACGGAGGGGACGAATGGCAACCGTACGATCGCTGCGTGACCGCGCCCGATGCCTGGCAATGCGCGCAATGGCGCACCTGCCGGACCGCGTGAAGATCCGGCTCTCCGGCACGCCGCCGGTGATCGTGGACGGGCAGCAGCTCGATCCACAATTACAGTTGCTGGGCTCCATCCGCAGGCGACAAGGAATTCTGGGACTGGTCGAGCCGACGGTGGCCGCCGGGCGAGCGCGTTTTCGCCGTGAGACGCTGGCCTTTCGCGGCCCCATGACGAGAGTGGCCGCCGTGCACCAGCTGGAGATCGCCGGCGCGAGCGGGCCGCTGCGCGCCAGACACTACGTGCCCGATGCTGGCGAAGGAGCGCCTCTGACGGTCTACTTTCACGGCGGCGGATTCGTCATCGGCGATCTCGACACGCATGACGAGCCGTGCCGCATCCTCTGCCACTACGCACGACTCCATGTGCTGAGCGTCGAATACCGCCTGGCGCCCGAGCATCCGTTTCCGGCCGGGTTGGAAGATGCCGCCGCAGCGCTGGTCTGGGCCCAGGCCAACGCGGCCACGCTCGGCGCCGATCCCTCGCGCGTCTCGATCGGCGGAGACAGTGCCGGGGCCAACCTGAGCACAGTCGTCTCCTCCCTCACGGCGCGTGGAAAACCGCCGCTTGCGCAGTTGCTGATCTATCCGCCGACCGACGGCACCACACCGCGGCGTTCGTATGAGCTTTTTGGCGAAGGCTTTTTCCTCTCCACAAAGGATCGCGTAGCATTCGGGCGGTACTATGCCGGAACGGCCAAGCGCGAGAGCGCGGCTCTACGCTCACCGCTCCTCGCTTCCGATCTATCGAACCTGCCGCCGGCATTGGTAGTCACAGCCGGCTTCGACCTTCTTCGCGATGAAGGGGAAGCCTACGCGCAGGCCCTGGCCTCGGCCGGAACCGTAACGCGCCTCCAGAAACACCCAAGCCTCGGACACGGCTTCATCCATCTGACCGGTATCTGCCCCGCGGCGCGACGGGCGACGGTAGCCATCGCCCGCGAGTGGCGCGCGCTGCTCGACGCGACGCCACTCTCACGAGGTTGACTTCACCGTAGTCCTTCAACAGATCGTACCGGCGGAAATATGGCACTTGGTATACAATTGCCGTGAGCAGCCCTAGTAGCGGCCGCCAGCCGACACATTGCCGATTGACGCCCGAAGCGATTCGGCAATGCAACCATCCAACCCAGAGCCTGACGCCTCCTTCCGCGAAGAGAGCGAGAGATGGATCGCTTCCGGTCGCCTGTTCCGATTGGAAAGGCTCGGATTTCAGCGGCGGTCGAGGTGAACCGGAAGAACACTCTGGGCGGCGAATTGCTCTCGTCCGCCCTCTGCCTCGGCGCGATCGCCATCGGCATCACCGCATTGACCGGGTATGTCCTGGGCAACGCATCGATCGCCGCACTCGGCACCAACGGGAAACCGATGGCTGCCGTCACCGCGATTGTTCTCATCGCCATGGGGGCCGGACTCCTGGCGCTTCGTTGGGCTGCCGCCGGCGTATTTGCGATGAGGTGCGCAGCGATCGGCGTGACCTGCATCATCACAGCGGATGTGCTGTCGTCACTCTCGGTGCACAACGAGGGATGGCAGCTCTGGGCTGCGCGCGGTGGCGTGTATCTTCACCAGTTTCCCATCACCTCAATCCTCTCTCTCGGATTGAGTGCAGCACTCTTCTTGGTCACCACGCGAAAGAACTTTGCCAGTCACGTGATCGCGTCGATCGTTCTGCTGACGAGCGTCCTCTTTCTCTTCGCATACGTTTTGGAGGTTCCATCGTTCCTCGACCCTTCCAGACGGCTGGCCCCGGTTCCGGCATCAACGCTCGGACTTAGCCTGATCTCCGCGGCGGTGGTAATGGCACGGCCGCGGGGCTGGGCGGTTGCGCTGCTCTCGCGCACTTCGGCAGGGATGATGTCGCGCCTCATGTTACCGGCCGCTTTGGCCGTGCCTTTCCTTGCCCTCGCTCTGCGCAACCTGATTGCGGACCGGCCCTGGTTTACCCCCGAGGTGGGGCTCACGGTCATCGTCGCCGTCAACGTCTTCTTCGGCGCGGCGATTGTTCTCGGCGCGGGGGCGACCGTTCACAAACGCGCAAGCGAGAGCGCCCGGCTGGCCTCGATCGTCGATTCCTCCCACGACGCGATCATCGGCCAATCGATGGAGGGCGTCATCGAAAGCTGGAACACCGGCGCCGAGCGAATGTACGGGTACTCGGCGGCCGAAGCCATCGGCCGATCGATCGCCATGCTCGCACCTCCCGGGCAGCATGACGAGATTCCGCTCCTGCTCGAACGCGTGCGGCGCGGCGAGCGGGTCGATTCCTTTGAGACGGTGCGCGTGGCCCGGGACGGACGCCGAGTCGATGTGTTGTTGAGCGTCTCGCCGGTTGTGGACCACACGGGCAACATCGTCGGGGCATCCACGATCGCGCACGACGTCACAAGCCGCAAGAGCGACGAAAGAGTCATTCGCCGCATGGCGGAGCAACACGCGGTTCTACTGGCCACGTCAACGGATGGTTTCTGGCTCGCCGATCTCGACGGCTTTCTGCTCGACGTCAACGAGGCGTACTGCCGCATGAGCGGCTACTCGCGTGAGGAACTGCTCGGAATGACCATCCACGACCTCGAGGCCTTCGAAACACCCGACGAGACCGCCAGGCACATCCGAAACATCGTCGAGTCAGGCTTCGATCGGTTCGAGACGAAGCATCGGACGAAGGACAACCGAATCATCGACATCGAAGCCAGTGTCTCGCCGTTGCGGACGACGGGGCAGGTGCTCGGGTTCGCTCGTGACATCACGCTGCAAAAGCAGGAGCAAGAAGCCCTGCGGAGTAGCGAGGAGCGCCTCCAGCTTGCGCAGCGAGCGGCCGGTATCGGTCCCTTCTCGTGGGACATTCAGAACGACATCCTTACTCCGTCCGACGAATTGTTGGCGCTGTACGGTCTCCGGCCAGGCAGCTTGAGCGGAAGGTACGAGAGTTGGAGAGCGCTGATGTTCCCTGACGACCTTGCAGCGGTGGACGCCGAGATGAAGAAGTCGCTGACCTCGGGCGAATTCTCCTGCGACTTCCGCGTAGTGTGGCCGGACGCGAGCATCCACTGGATGCACTCACGTGCAAAGGTGTTCTTCTCCGACGACGGCAAGCCGTTGCGCGCGCTGGGCGTGAACATGGATATCACCGAGCGCATGCGCATCGAGAGGGAAATACGATCGAAAACGGCCCTCCTCGAAGCCCAGTTGAACGCCACCACCGATGGCATTTTGATCGTTGATGAAAACGGAAGAAAGATCGTTCAGAACCCGCGACTGATCGAGTTGTGGAAGATTCCCAGGCAAGTCGCTGAGAATCAAGACGACAGACAGCAGGTCGAGTTCGTCAAGAACAGGACCAGGGATCCGGAACAGTTCGTCGGAAAGGTCCTCTATCTTTACAGCCACCCGAATGAGACCAGTCGTGACGAGGTGGAGTTCAAGGACGGAACGATCCTGGACAGCTACTCGGCACCGGTGATCGGAAATGACGGAACGCATTTCGGCAGGGTCTGGGTATTCCGCGACATCACCGAGAAGAAGCTCGCCGAGGAGAGGATGGAGAAGGCCATGGCCGATCTGGAGGGATCGAACCGCAATCTCGAGAAGAGTGAGGCAGCACTCAAAGAGGCGCAGCGTGCTGCTCACGTCGGCCATTGGGCCTGGTCCGCGGTGACCGGCGCGGCGGTGTGGTCCGACGAGTTCTATCGGATCCTCGGGATTCCGGTCGGCTCCGCTCCGCCGAGCTTTGAGCTCTATTTGAGCCTGGTCGATCCCCCTGACCGCCGGATCCTGGAGGAGGAGTTGGCCCGTATTGTTAGTTCCGGCGAGGGCGGGGCCGACCGCGACCTCGACTTTGATGCGCGGATCACCATGCAGACCGGCGCCTCGCGAGTTTTGGCCCAGCGCGTCATGGCGGATCGTGACGCCTCCGGGCGCGTCGTGGGGTTCCACGGAACCATCCAGGACATCACGCGGCGTGTGGCCACCGAGCAGGCCCTTCGCGACAGCGAGGTAGCGCTGGCCGAAGCGCAGCAGATCGCGCACATCGGAAGCTGGATTCTCCATCCGCAGTCAGGTGAGGCCAGCGTTTCGGCTGAAACGTTCCGGATCTTCGGAATCGATCCTCGTCCGGTCGTGCGAATCAAGGAGTTTTTCGAATTGGTCCATGAGGAAGATCGGGCCGCTGTGGCAGCCAGTTCCACCGCGTCGGTTGGCAGCGGGAGGCTCGACGTGGAGTTCCGGATCGCCACGGCGCGTGGCCAGCGCGTAGTGCGAGCGGTTGCCCGGCAGCGCGAAACCGGCGATTCGCCATTCAGCCTGATCGGGACGATTCAGGACATCACGGAGCAGAAGGCAGCCGAGGAGGCGCTTCGGCAGCATTCCGAGAGCCTGCAGCGATCCAACGCCGAGCTCGATCGTTTCAACCGCGCCGCCGTCGGCCGCGAGCTGCGTATGATCGAGCTGAAGCAGCAGATCAATGATCTTTACGCGCAGTCGGGACGACCGGCGCCCTATGTCCTTCCCCAGGAACATGCGCTTGCCGGGGAGACATCGTGACGAACAAATCATGACAGTGCTCGATCCCGGCCTGGCTGCCCATCGCGAAATCGAAGATCTGCGCACCAGGCTCGCAGAGGCCGAGGAGACCCTGCGTGCCATTCGCAGCGGCGAGGTCGACGGCATTGTGGTTTCCGGACCCGGTGACGATCAGTTGTACACGCTGAACGGCGCCGAGCACGCCTATCGGGTTTTCGTCGAAGGAATGAGCGAGGGCGCGCTGACAGTCAGTGCGGATGGGTTTGTCCAGTTCTGCAACCTCCGTTTCGCCCAGCTCTTGAACGTGTCGTTGGAAGCGATCGTCGGTCAGAAGATCGACGCCATCCCCCAGCCCGCGGTTAGAACCTGCCTCGACACACTCCTGACAACGGTGGGGACGGGTGGCGATTCCCTGGAAGTCAGTCATGGCCTGGAAGGAGAGGTGCGAATCCTGAAGTTCGTGGCCAACAGGGTGAGCTCTGACGCCAGTCTGGCGATTCTCGTGACTGATGTGACCGAGCTTCGGGCGCGGGAGGCCGCTCTTCGCCGCTTCAACGAGGAAGTGCGCCAGTCGCGATTGGCCGCCCTGAACATGATGGAAGACGCAACCAGTGCAGCGCGTGCGCTCGAACTTGCCAATCGCGACCTGGAACTGCAGATCGCCGAGAGGAGGAAATCGGACGAAGCGCACCGGCGACTGGCCACCGTCGTGGAGCAGGCCGCTGAGACCATCGTGATCACGGAGCTCGACGGTAAGATCGTCTACGTCAATCCGGCATTCGAACGATCCAGCGGGTATACCGGGGACGAGGTCATCGGGAAGAACCCCCGAATTTTCAACAGCGGTAAGCAGAGCGTCGAGTTCTACAAACACCTCTGGGCCACCATCAGCGAGGGCGGTGTATGGCAGGGCCACTTCATCAACCTGCGGAAGGACCAAAGCCAATACGAAGAAGAGGCTACGATCTCGCCGGTGCGCGATGCCTCGGGAACCATCATCAACTACGCGGCCATCAAGCGCGACGTAACGGTGGAGGTTGCCCTCGCCGACCAGCTCCGTCACTCCCAGAAGATCGAAGCCATAGGGACATTGGCCGGAGGTGTGGCACACGATTTCAACAATCTCCTGCAGGCCATGCTCACGATCGTTCAGCTTCTCAAGAGAAAGATCACCGAGTCGCCGAGCCAGGTCGATCATCTGAAACACCTGGAGAAGACGATCCGGCGCGGCTCGAACCTCACGCGACAGCTCCTGTTGTTCGCCCGTCGCGAAATCAGCCACCGCGAAACGATCGACCTCAATGAGATCCTGCGTGATCTCCTGGAGTTTTTGCGCCGCGTCGTGCGCGCTAACGTCCGGCTGAACGTCGAGCCGGCGGACGTTCCGCTCTGGATCAGTGCCGATCGCGGACAGATCGAACAGGTCATCATGAATCTCGCGGTGAACGCCATCGATGCAATGTCGGGACAGGGTTTGCTATCACTCCTCGCGGGCCGCGACGGAGGGGTGGCGTGGCTCGAAGTCTCCGATACCGGAACGGGGATTCCTGAGACCATCCGCGACCGGATCTTCGAGCCGTTCTTCACCACCAAGGAGGCCGGCAAGGGAACGGGGCTCGGTCTGTCGGTCGTACACGGAATCGTCACTGCTCACGGAGGACGCATCGACGTCGAATGTCCCCCTGAGGGGGGAACCACATTCCGGATCGAGTTGCCGATTCGGACTCCCGCCGCTGAGCTCGATACCACCGCCCCGTCAGAAGAAGATGTGCCCGACGGCCACGGCGAGCGCGTGCTGCTGGTGGAGGATGAGGAGGCCGCGCGGGAAGGTTTGTCGGGCATTCTCGAGATGCTCGGCTATTCAGTCGTTGCGGTGGGCACCGGAGAAGAGGCCGTGGCCCAACCGGCGCCGTTCTCAGTGGTGCTGACCGACTTCATGCTGCCGGGAATTCCCGGCATCGAAGTGGTTCGCAAACTTCGCGAACGCTGGCCGGACATGAAGGCCATCCTGATGTCGGGCTACGCCGCTGCGAATGTAATTGAGGCCTCAGTCGCGGCAAACGAGTTTCAGTTCCTTCAGAAACCTTTCGATATGGACGATCTCGCCCGAACCCTGCGTGCTGTCCTTCACCCCATGGGCGCTGTGGGGCGCCCACAAAGCTAACGAGGCATTCCAAACCAGAAACTAGAAACCAGAAACCAGAAGAAGGCCGTGGTTTCTGGTTTCTGGTTTCTGGTTTCTGGTTTCTGGTTTCTGGTTTCTGGTTTCTGGTTTGTAATGCCGACTCACCTGCAACACATTCTTCCTAGTCAAGACCACTAGCTTCGGGTCATCGCCCTACACCAGAACTTCTTTCAGAACGTTGTCGCGTGATTGCCGCCCCGGAACGGCGGGCTTTGCGGCATCGATGATGGCGTTGAAGGTAGCGCTGGGCCGCATTGCTCTTGAAGCCTTTTCGAAATCGGGGTGATAGTAACCACCGAGGTCGACAGGATTCCCCTGCGCGGCCAGCAACTCTTCGTTGATCTTCGCCTCGTTGGCCGTCAACTGGCTGGCCATTGCGGTGAACTTCGACTTCAGCTCCGCATCGCTCGACTGTTCGGCCAATGCCTGGGCCCAGTACAAGGAGAGATAGAAATGGCTCCCGCGATTGTCGATCTGGCCGACCTTGCGCGCCGGGGACTTGTTGTTGTCGAGGAACTTCGCGATGGCCTGATCGAGCGTGACGGCAAGGAGCTGCGCTTTCTCGTTCTTGAACGTCACGGCCAGATGTTCCAGTGACGCTGCCAGGGCAGAAAACTCCCCGAGTGAGTCCCAGCGAAGGTATCCCTCCCTGACGAACTGCTGGACATGCTTGGGAGCAGAACCGCCGGCGCCGGTCTCGAAGAGTCCTCCTCCGGCCAGTAGCGGCACAACGGAGAGCATCTTCGCGCTGGTGCCGATCTCGAGAATGGGGAAGAGGTCGGTGAGGTAATCGCGCAGCACATTGCCGGTGACCGAGATCGTGTCCAGACCCTTCCGGATTCTCTCCAACGAGTAGCGCATGGCCTGCACCGGTCCCATGATCCTGATCTCCAGTCCCTCGGTATCGTGGCCTTTGAGATAGCGCACGACCTTCGTGATGATGTTCACGTCATGTGCGCGGTTGCTGTCGAGCCAGAAGACGGCCGGAGCACCGGTTGCCTTTGCCCTCCTGACCGCCAGCTTTACCCAGTCCTGGACCGGAATGTCCTTGGCCCTCGACATTCTCCAGACGTCTCCAGCTTCGACCTCATGCTGCATCACCGCGTTCCCGGCTGCATCGACGACTGAGATCGTTCCGTCGAAGGGAATCTCGAAGGTCGTCGGGTGTGATCCGTACTCTTCTGCCTGCTGCGCCATGAGGCCGACGTTCGGAACGGATCCCATCGTTGCCGGATTCAATGCGCCGAACTTCCTGCAGTTGGCGATGATCTCCTGGTAGATCGTGGCGTAGCAGCGGTCGGGGATGATGGCCTTGGTGTCCTGCAGCTTCCCGTCCGCATTCCACATCTTTCCCGCGTCGCGAACGACGACCGGCATGGAGGCGTCGACGATGACGTCGTTTGGCGCGTGGAGGTTTGTGATCCCATTCTCGGAGTCGACCATTGCCAGCGCCGGACGCTTCGCATAGGTGGCCTTGATATCGGCTTCGATCTCCGCGCGCTTGGCCTCCGGCAGCGACTGAATCTTCTTGTACAGATCGCCGAGGCCGAGGTTCGGATCGACGCCGGCCTCTTTCAAGGCGGCAGCATGCTTCTCGAAGACATCCTTGAAGAAAACCGAGACGGCATGTCCGAACAGGATCGGATCGGACACTTTCATCATCGTTGCCTTGAGGTGCACGGAGAGCAACTGCCCGTTGTTCCTGGCCTCTTCGATCTGCTCTTCGTAAAACTTCCGAAGAGCCTTCACACTCATGAAGGTGCCATCGAGAATCTCGCCCGCCGTCGCAGTCAATCCGTCTTTGAGGATCGTGATCGCACCGTCTTTGCCGGCCGGTTCGATCCGGAACGCGCCACCGGCGTCCATGACGATGGATTGCTCGTTGCCGTAGAAATCTCCATCGCTCATATGCGCGACTTCGGACTTCGAGTCGGCAGTCCAGGCACTCAGCTTGTGAGGGTTCTTTCTGGCGAAGTTCTTGATGGCCAGCGGAGCCCTGCGATCGGAGTTCCCTTCGCGCAGAACGGGGTTCACGGCGCTTCCGAGGACCTTCGAGTAGCGCGCCTGGATCGCTTTCCCGTCGCCGGTCGTTGCCACTTCAGGATAGTCAGGGACGTTGTAACCCTGATCCTGCAGCTCCCGGATCGCTTCCTTCAGTTGCGGGATCGAAGCGCTGATGTTCGGCAGCTTGATGATGTTGGCTTCGGGATCGAGTGTCAGCTCGCC
>JADGNX010000093.1 GCA_017883265.1 Thermoanaerobaculia bacterium | reverse complement strand
CCGGCGAAGATCGCGACGCGATCGAAACCAGACTCCCCCAGAGCCTTGTCCCATCGCTCCTCGAGCGTCGCCACATGAATCGGATAAAGAGTCGCCAGTGTCTCCTGCATCGATCTCCCCGTTTCCCATTTGAATCTTCGTCCGTACGATAGCACTGGCTCGGGCCGGATGACCGGCGGTTGGTCACGGGAGGGGCGGTGGAGTGGAGGGGCGCCCGCTCTCGGGCGCGGGGGCGTCAAACGAAGCCACCCGCCCACCCCCGGCGGCCGAAACGGCCGCCGCTCCACTTCCCAGACCTTGGCTCGCCGGGGAGGGTATCGACACGTTCGCTTCCGCCGCTGCGGAAGAATCGCGGGTCAGCTGCCGTTGGACAGCGGCTGCCCGAGAGCCGTATCTTCAGGGCGGCACGGCGAGGAGATCTGGTTGTCGACGTTTTCAGAAGTCATCGATTCCACACAACATACGGAGAGCGGCGCCACAAAATGGCGAGTGAACCCGTTTCTCCATGGCCAGCCGGAGTCGTTCTACAACCCGCTCACCCACCGCACCCTCGGGCTTGCCGACTCCGACTTTCTGCTCGTGGCCTCCGTCGCGAACGGCTCATCGATCCCGGAGGCCGATGCAGAGCGTCTTTCTCGTGCCGGCTGGATCGACCGTGGAGAGGAGATCGCCAGCGGGAGCCGCTTCTATCTCCGGATCGTCTCCCTCGAGACTACCACCGTCTGCAATCAGAAGTGCTACTTCTGCCCTGTGTCCGTCGATCCGCGCGATGCCTACGAGATGCAGGACGCTCTCTTCACCAGGATCGTCGGAGAGCTCGGACAGTACCGGGAGACGCTCGAGGCGGTCTTCCTCCAGAGCTACAACGAGCCGACGCTCGATCGCCGCTTCATCGAACAGGTTGGCGAGCTGTACGCGGCAGGCCTTCCCGTGGCAGTCCTGAGCAATGCCACAGGATTGACTCCTGCCCGCGTTGACGGGCTGCTGAAGATGGGTCAGCTCCGCCTTCTGACGGTCAACCTCTCGACTCTCGACCGGGAGAAGTACATCCGCGATCGTGGCGAGGATCATCTGCCGGCCGTCCTGCGAAATCTCGATTACCTCAAGTCCCGCCCCCTTGCCGCCGAGATGAAGATCGCTGTCCTCGGCACCGGCGATGAGGGTCACCGCCTGGACTTCGAGGCCATAAGCGACCGTTTCGCGGGCAGCCACTTCCGCGTGGAACGTCACGAGGTCATGGATCGGGCCGGGTGGCTCGAGATCGGCGCGCGCCCTGCCGTTCCCAATCAGCGGCTGGCTGGCTGCGACAATGTCGGATCGAGACCTCTCCAGCACCTCCACATCACGCCGCGGGGCAAGTGCGTTCTGTGCTGTGAGGACTACGACGAGAACTACGTCGTGGGTGATCTCACCGAAACGAGCGTTGCAGGTGTCCTGGCCGGTCCGCAGCTTGCGCAGATGCGCCGCTGGGTTTACGGCCTGGAAGAAGCGCCCGCCGATTTCATCTGCCGCAACTGCGTGTTCGCCCGCACGAAGTAGAGAGATTTTTCAGCTCTCCAGGACCACCCGCCGGAACTGCAGAAGGCGATAAACGTACGTCCCGTCATGGT
This sequence comes from Thermoanaerobaculia bacterium, assembly GCA_017883265.1. Classification (GTDB taxonomy): domain Bacteria; phylum Acidobacteriota; class Thermoanaerobaculia; order Gp7-AA8; family Gp7-AA8; genus JADGNX01. Next base: position 10,187 of record JADGNX010000093.1, on the reverse strand, counting down.
AGAGAGCGCGATAGCCGCGGCCGCTGGCGATCAGCTCATCGACGTGCCGATCGGTCAGATGGAGCTCCGCCACAATTGAGTGTCGATAACGCGGAAGGCGTTCCAGGAAGTAATCGATGGTCGGTGCCGCATCCGCGGAGTAGTCCTGCTCGCCGGTCAGTTCGAATCCGTGGTGGCGCGCGGTGGCCAGGAGCGACGCCCGCTGATGGAGCGCGCCCACCCCGTGCAGGGGTCTGGTGGCGAACTCGTCGGTGATCAGCAGCAGTCCACCGAGCGGCAGCAACGCTCCGGCCCTGGAAAAGAGAGCCTGGTGAGGGATGTACTGCGAGGATTCCTGAAAGAAGATCACATCCAGCGGTCCGATCACCGCCGGATCGAGATCCTCGAATCGAACGGCGAGAACCGGCAGGTCGTTGCCGAAGCGGGCCCTGGCGAAAGCGATCTGGAGGACGTCCGGGGTGATGCCGGTGATTGCGTAACCGTCGCGGCGCAGTCGATCGAGCGTCGTGCAGAGGCCGATGCCGACATCGAGGAGACGCGCAGGCGGGGCGGGCAGGTGATCGAAGAGGACAGCCGTGGATCGTTCCTGGGCCTCGAGCAGAGTTGGGTGGGCGTCATCAAAAAGGCCGTAATGCAGATACGGCACCGCTCCTTCCTCGCGCAGGATGACGTGGGTCAGGACATTCAGCGGATAAAGAAAGTCGCGGTAGGGGAGCGAGCTCTCGGATGGCAACCTGGTTCTCCGGCAGTGATTCTAGCGCGGCCCATCCACCGTCTCGCGCAGATCGTCCTTTTCGCCGAGCTGGAGAGGGCGGTTCGGGGGGCCGGGGACGGCGCTTTCGCCTATTTGCAGTAGAGTAATCGGCCATGGCCGGCGACGCAGCCGAGGAGTTTCTCCTCCCGATTTTTCCGCTACCCAATCTCGTTTTCTTTCCCAATACGAGATTGCCCCTTCACATCTTCGAGCCGCGCTATCGCCAGATGGTCGCCGACGTCCTGCAAACGGATCAACGCATCGGAATCGTGCTGCTTCGGCCCGGGTGGGAGGCCGACTATTACGGGAATCCCGCTGTTCATCCCTGCGGTACGGTCGGTCTGATCGAGCAGTCGCTGGCCCTCGAGGATGGGCGCTACAACGTGCTCCTTCATGGGCAGAATCGCTTCCGAATTCTTCAGGAGGTCTCTTCGGCCCCGTATCGAATCGCGCGGGTCATACGGCAAAGTGAGATCCTTCCGGAGCCGCCCGAGGCGCAGGTTCAACGCGAGCGGCTGGCGGACCTCTCGCGCCAGTATCTCCATTACCTGCCCGGCCAGATCCCGGTTCCCGAGATCGAGACCGTCGGCCTCGATTCGCTGACCAACGCTCTGGTCATGTCCCTCAATTTTGAGAGCGAAGTGAAGCAGGGACTTCTGGAGATGGATGATGTCGTCCAGCGGGCCGAGCAGGTCTCGACGGAGCTGAAGGCGCGCGTCGAGAGTCTGCAGTTTCTCTCCCCGTTCCGGCGGGGCGGAGATCCAAGCCGCAATTGAGTTGGCTGGGGGACAAGCTCCGAGTGGAGCGGCGGCGGCTTCGGCCGCCGCGAACAGACACTTCTGTCTGTGCTACAGCGACGAGGGCTGAGAGCGGGCATCCCTCCACTGAGACCGTCCCTACTGGAACCAACGGTCGGCGAGGCGGCTGACAGTCTCATAGGACCCGCGGGTACGGGAGGCCAGGAAGCGGCCCGTTGGCCGTGAAGGGGCAACGCGGAGAGCGAGCTCGAGGAGCGAAGGGCGCGACAGGATCCACCCTGACGCTCTGCTCCATCGAATACGCGGTGAGAAGAGATCGCGGTGTGCAGCGGTGTAGGCGCGTTCGTGACGGCGGCGATTTTTCGGAGCGCTGATGATGCCGGCGACCGCCGGCGCAGCGATCAGCGCCGACTGCATGGCCATGGCCATCCCGTTGCCGGCCAGCGGATCGACGATTCCGGAAGCGTCGCCGATCAACACGATCTCTCGGGCCACCGGCTCCTTGCCACGGAAAATGACCGGCTCGGAGGCCAGGAAATCGCTGCTGGCCGGGATGTAGGCATCGAAGAGAGCGGCCAGTCGATCCTCTTCCGCCGCGATCTCCTCGACGAAGCGCGGCCAGCCACCCTGATGGCCCGACAGACGGCTCGCCCGAACCAGACCGCAGATGTTGATCTCGTCACCCTCGACAGGAGACACGCCGAGATAGCCATGGCCATAGGAGTAGAGATCGATGAAGCCGCGCTCCTTCTGGGTGCGCTTTGCGCGGTAGTGGCGTTTGAATCCGAAATGTCGGTGCGTGCGGTCGCGGACGAACGAGCGCCCGAGCTGGATATCGAATCGGCCCCATCGGCCCCACGCGCCGACCAGGACCGTTGCATCGATCGGCACGCGAACGCCCTCGCGCTCGATGACCACCGTGGCGCGCGCTTCTCCACCCACCGCCGGCCCACCCTCCCCTTGCGGTGAAAGCTCGACGGCCGTCCATCCGCAGCGGACTTCGGCTCCAGCCATCTGAGCGCGCCGCAGCAGAAGATCATCGAGAAGCAGGCGCGACACTCCGCGAGCCGGGCGAGGGAGAGCGAACTCCCATGAGCGTTGGCGTCCGACGATCCTGCCGTGCGTGATGGTCGGGCAGTGGTTACTATCCAGTGAAGCAGTCACTCCGAGAGCGTCGAGGAGCGGCAAAGCATCGTAAGAGAGGAACTCGCCGCAGAGCTTGTCGCGTGGGAACTGGTCGCGGTCGATGAGGATCGTGCTGATGCCTCGCTCAGCGAGCAGTGCGGCCAGGGTCGAGCCCGCAGGTCCTGCTCCGACGATCGCTACGTCCGTGGCGAGACGTTCCGTTACTTCCACAGAAGCAATCCGAAGCGGAACGGAAAGAGACGAATGGCTGCGCGCCTCCCGGCCGTAACGCGCCGGGCCACTCGCTCCGCCTCTTCGATTGTGTATCCGCGGCGAATTGATGCCGGAGCGTCGAAACGGGTGATCCGCCCGACCAGGCGCAGCATTGATAGAGCCACGACCAGCATCAGGGGAACGAGATGGCGCCGCGTGTCGTTGACCACCACTCCGACGCCTGCAACCCGGCTGGCCTCGGTAAGTATGGCCACGTTTTCGTCTGCCTCGAAATGATGAAAAAAATGCGATGAGGTCACGACATCGATCGATCCAGAGCGGAAGGGGAGGTGCGTGGCGTCGCCGACCACACCGGCGATCCGATGCCGGTTCACCCGTCGCCCGTAGATGAGATGGTCGATCTTAAAGTCCAGGCCGATACGCCTGGAGACCAGAGGCTCGGGCAGGCTATCGAGGAGATCCGAGGTTCCCGTTCCGACATCGAGGATGCTGAGGCGGCCGGCGCGTGGAGCGAGGCGGAGAATCATTCTCCGGTAGATGCTGCTGCCGCCGAGGTAGCGATTGATCCTGCGCAGATCGCGAAGAGAACGGTCGACATCGACGGCCGGAGCATTCTCCTCGTCCAGAAGCTCTTCCTCCACGATGCGCGTCGGTGTCAGAAGACCCACGATACGTCCGAAATCATCGAATGATCCTAGCAAGAAATGAGAAAGCAGAAAGCAGAAGGCAGAAATTGAATCAAGAGCAGAGGTTTTCCGTCTGTTTCTGTTTTTACTTCTGCCTTCTGCCTTCTGCTTTGCCTCTCAGACCCGCCGGAGGACCAGGGCCGAGTTTTTGGAGCCGAAGGCGATGGTGTTGCAGACGGCGACGTCGATGTGAGCCTTTCGGCCGAGATCTGTGATGTAGTCGAGATCGCAATCCGGATCGGGCCTCTCCAGGTTGATCGTCGGGGGGAGGATGCCATCGCGAAAGGCCATGAGCGTTGCGGCCACTCCTGCCGAGCCGCAGGCACCCTGGGGATGACCGATCATCGATTTCGTGGCTGACCCGGGAAGATTTCTGGCGTGCGCCCCGAAGGCCAGTTTGACGGCGCGGGTCTCGACGCGATCATTCAGATCGGTCGAGGTGCCGTGATAGTTGAGATACCCGACATCCGATGGCTGGACCCCGGCGTCTTCCATGGCCAGGGTCATGGCCCGGGCAGGTTCTTCGCCCGATTCATCGAGCCGAACCCGGTGATAGGCATCGCACGTCGACCCGTAACCGGCCACTTCAGCGTAGATGTGCGCACCGCGCGCGCGAGCGGTCTCTTCGCGCTCCATGACAAACATCCAGGCCCCCTCAGAGAGGACGAAGCCGTCACGGTCGGCCGAAAAAGGGCGCGAAGCGCCCTCCGGATCGTCGTTGTGCGAGGTGGAGACGATTCGCATGATGGCGAAACCGGTCATGACCCCTTCGGTGATCGCGGCGTCCGCACCGCCACAGACGATGTAGTCGGCAGTCCCCAGGCGGAGGTTGTGGTACGCATATCCGAGCGCATCGGTGGACGAGGTGCAGCCGGTTGAGATCAGATGCGAAAAGCCGTGGAGGTCATAGGCCATCGAGATTTCGGAGCTGATGGTTCCGATGGTGCCGGAGGGAACCGAGTAAACCGAGGCCTGCTTGGCGTTGCCGCTGTACCAGAGCTCGTACATCCGCTCGCTGAACTCGATGGCCCCGCCGCCCGATCCGAGCATGACGGCCATGCGCCGCCGCGTTTCGAGGTCGGCCGCCCGCGGATCGAGCTGCGCGTCGCGCAACGCCTCGTCCGTGGCAGCGATGGCCAGAGGAACCACGCGCGACACGTGCTTGATGTTCTTCGCGTCGACCCAGCGAGTGGGATCGAAATCGACGATCTCTCCGGCCACTCGCGCAGGGAGCCTTGCCGGGTCGAAGGAAGTGATTCTGCTGATGCCCGAGCGGCCCGCCGCGGTGGCGGCGAAGTAATTCTCGCGCCCCATGCCGTTCGGGCTCACTGCACCCACGCCTGTGATGACGATTCGACCCGGTCTCATTCTGATGGTGTGGTGATTCCTGAAGGCCCGCGTAGAGCCGGGAAGAGCGTATCTGTGTCGTCTGCAGGCACCGATGCGTGCAGCTTCGTCGGTGACGAGTGCATAGAACCGGAAAGGGAGGCGGTTGCATTTCCAGATCCTCGAGATCCGCTCTTTCCCGTCCGCGGTAGACTCAGCGGCGCATGCAGAGGCTGGTGCTCTTCGACATCGACGGAACCCTGGCCACGGACGGCGGGGCCTCGCGCCAGTCGTTCGCGGCGGCGCTGCACGAGGTCTACGGCTACAGCGGCGAGATCGGACGTTACGATTTCTCCGGACGCACCGACCCCCAGATCGCCCACATGGTTCTCGCGGATGCCGGTTTCGACGCCCCCTCGATCGAGGAACGTCTGCCACGACTATGGGTTCGCTATCTGGCCGGACTGGCCTTACGCGCCACCGGCGATCGGGTGCGCGCGTTGTCGGGAATCCCGGCGCTGGTCGCTCGTCTGGCAGAGATACCCGGCGTGACGCTGGCCTTGCTGACCGGGAACATCGAGCCGGGTGCGCGCCTCAAACTGGCGCCGCCGGACCTCAATCGCTATTTCCCATTCGGCGCGTTCGGCAGCGACTCGCCACGCCGTGAGGAATTGCCTCCGATCGCCATTGCGCGAGCTTTCGAGAGAAGCGGCTGCCGCTTTCTTTCGCGTGAAGTCGTCATCATCGGCGACTCGATCTACGACGTCCGATGCGGATTGCCGCATGGCGCCACGACCATCGCTGTGGCCTCAGGCAAGACGCCGATCGACCGCCTTCGGGCCGAGCATCCCGATTATCTGTTCGAGAACGCCATTGAGACCGAGAGGCTGATCGACGCCGTAGTCGGATGAGGCCCCCGGGCTGGCCTGCCAATCTCCGGGTGGCAACCGCGCGAACATCCGCTACACTGCCGCGGCGATGCGCCGAACCTCGCTTCTCGTTCTTTTTCTGACGGTATTCATCGATCTGATCGGCTTCGGGATGGTCATCCCGTTTCTCCCGTTTTACGCGCGGGAGTACGGCGCCAGCGGGCTGGCCGTCGGTGCCGTCGTCGGCATTTACTCCATCATGCAGTTCTTCTTTGCGCCGATCTGGGGCCGCTTGTCGGACCGCATCGGACGCCGGCCCGTCCTCCTCATCAGTCTCACGGCGAGCCTCTGCGGGTACGCGCTTTTCGCCTTCGCCCGGAGCTTCGTCGTGCTCCTCCTCTCTCGGCTCGTGGCCGGGATCGGAGGAGCCAACATCGGCACCGCTCAGGCCTACATCGCCGATTCAACCACCCTCGAGAACCGGGCAAAGGGTATGGGACTGATCGGCGCGGCGTTCGGCATGGGCTTCATCCTCGGCCCTCCGCTCAGCGGCATTCTGTCGACGGTGGGGGAGCACCACGGCCTGGCCGGCAACCTTCTGCCCGGGCTCGCTGCCGCCGGCATGTCGGCGGTCGCTCTCTTGGTTGCCTTCTTCGTCCTGGGCGAGTCGAAGACGACCGTCGGCGAGATCCGATCCAGGATTCCTCCGCAGTTTGACCCGAAGATCTGGAGACTGGTTCGCTCCAACCGGCCGCTGGCCCTGATCCTGGCCGCTCTGTTCCTCACGCTGCTCGCCGTTGCGGGAATGGAGACCAGCGTCACCCTTCACGCGCGAGACCGATTCAATTTCCGGCAGCTCGATCTGGCCAAGTTCTTCATCTTCATGGGACTGATCGTGGCGACGATCCAGGGGGGGCTCATCGGCAGGCTGGCGAAAACGGTGGGGGAGAAGACGCTCGCCTCGATCGGAGCCGCATCCCTCACGCTGGCCCTCGCGCTCATTCCGTCGGTCTACCTCGTGCCGCTTCTGTACGCGGTGGCCTTCTTCATCGCCATCGGGCAGGGGCTGACCTATCCGTCGCTGACATCGCTGGTGACCAAAACCACCGATCCCTCCCAGCACGGCAGCATTCTCGGAATTGCCGCCGGCCTCGGCTCTCTGGCCCGTTTCGTCGGGCCGATCATCGCCGGTTTTCTTTACGACCTCTTCCAGGCTCGAGGATCGTTTTATGCCGGGACGTTCTTTGTCTTCCTGGCTCTGCTCGCGACTTTGCGGTTGCGGTCGATGCCACTGGTACCAGTCATGAGCGACTCCGATCGGGCGCCCTAGAGAGCCTGGCTTACCCGAAGACAGTCCGCTCAGAGCACGACCGTGTAGCCGAGCGTGGTCAGGTCAGGCATCCGGTCGAGATAGACGTGCCCGTCGGTGTGGTCGATCTCATGCTGGAAGATCCTGGCGGTAAACCCGTCGATCTCCAGCTCCGCAGGATTTCCGTCGTAATCGATGCCGCGCATCCTGAGTCGCTTGTAGCGAGGCACATCTCCGCCGAGGAAGGGCACGCTGAGACAGCCCTCCCATTCGGTGATCCTCTCGTCACCGACGGGCTCATACGTCGCGTTGAAGAAGACCCCGGCCGTCAGCTTCTGGACTCCGCGTCGTTTCGCAACGCGGTCTTTGACCTCAAAAACGAAGATTCGCCAGGGGAGGTGGACCTGGGGCCCCGCGAGGCCGACGCCGTCGTACTCATGCATCGTCTCGATCATGTCGTCGACCAGCGGCGCGAACTTCCCGGCCTTGATGTCAGCAACGTCCACGTCGGACGCCACCTGTCGAAGGACGGGGTGGCCGAGACGTGCGACTTTCAAAATGGACACGAGACCTCCTCGCCTCATCCCGTCGCCCCTCAGGGAAACGGACTGGCTATTATCCATATCCTCGGCTATCGCCGAGCACGTCCCATGTGCCCGGCGACACCTCCAAAGCCTTTCTTCCACGACGTCCGAAGGCTGCGTGAGCCGTGGCCAGGGCACAACGCGGGAGTGACTGGGCTCACATCGATCAGTGGCAGCCATCGCGGCGGGCCCGCGCCTGGCCGTCGATGATCGGCGGGCAAGGAGCTCTTCAATGTCCACCTTCTGTACGGTCGTCGACAATCCGGACGACTCGGTGCACGGGAAGATGATGCCGGACTCGGATGGCGACGCGATGTGGGCGGCCTTCCATCATGGCGTTGACGACGTTAGCGGTCGATCAGCGAAAGGTTTACTCCACCGACGAGCCACCGGGGCTTCAAACAGCCGAGGGATTGAGGTGTCGCGGGAAGCCCAGTATGTCATTGAAATGAGGGCAGATAGACGAGCTACTCAAGGATGATTCGCATAATGAGAAATAGTTATTATCCAATTTGCAATATCCGTTGTTACCGGTTGGTTACACTGTATAACAAACGCACACTCGTTCAGAATTCAGGCGCTTTCAAAGGCCGACGGTTGTAAAAATAAATCACCGACGCAGCACGAAAAGGAGGAACTCAATGAACATCAAACGCTTTGCAGTCATCACGGTAGCCACTTCACTCCTGGCCGCTTCGAGCCTTAGCGCCGCTCAGAACAGTGCGACCACCAGCGCCAACGCCAAGGCCAACATCATCTCTCCGATTAGCATCGTGAAAGTTGTCGGCGCCGACCTCAACTTCGGCGACGTCGTCCCGGGTGGTACTGTCGGCACGGTTGTTGTCACTCCGGCCGCAGCCCGCACGTCCACGGGAGGTGTGTCGCTCGGTAACGCTGCGGCGGTTACCGCAGCCGCCTTCACCGTCGGCGGCGCCAACAACGCTACGTACACCATCACTCTTCCGGCCGGCCCCGCGACCGTCACCGCCGGCGCCAACACGATGACCGTGGACACGTTCACGAGTAATCCCTCCGGCACAGGCCTCCTCAGTGGCACCGGCACGCAGACGCTCAACGTCGGCGGAACGCTCAACGTCGGCGTTAACCAGGCTGTGGGCGCTTACACCGGTACCTTCAGCGTCACCGTCGCTTACAACTAGCCGCAACCCGGTAGTTCCGCAGGTCCGAGCGTGACGGGGGTGCTTTCCGTGCCCCCGTCACGCTTTGCGATCCGTCCGGCAGGTTCCAGATGGAATCGAGAAGCGGAAAGACAAACTTGAAAATGCGAACGTTCATAAGCCGATGTCTGCTGGCCGGCCTCCTCCTCGCACCGGCAGGGGCGAGGGCGGCACAGAGCAAGGCTACGCGATCCGCGAGCGCGCTGACGAACGTGACCAATGGAATCGCCGTGGCCAGGACCAAAGACCTCGATTTCGCCAACATAGTTGCTGGCGGAGCGGCGGGCACCGTCGTCGTGTCGCCGGCTAACGTGAAGACGTTCACCGGTCCGCTGACGTTCGGGAATGGCCTGACCAGCAACGCCAGCTTCAACGTCACGCACCCCGGAGGAACATTTGGAACGATCTACGGGGTCGTACTGCCGACGAGCATCAATATCACCAGAGGCCCGAGCTCGATGGTGGTCGACAACTTCAACTACGACGCGACCCTCGTCGATCTCTTCCCCATCCTGGTGCGGGTCGACGTCGGCGCCACGCTGCACGTAGGGGCCGCGCAGCCGGTCGGAACCTACAACGGCACATTCAACGTCACCATCACCGAGCAGTAGAACATCCCTCCTGCCGCGCTATGCCTCGTTCCGGCAGCGGCTCCTCCTCCTCTCTGCTCCTTGGCTCGTCTTTTCACGGTCCGCTGACGCCGGGATGACGGTTTGGGCGTCGAGGAGACCCGATTGATTTGAGATTTACGTGCGTGTCCTTTTTCGTTGACGACGGCTTCGTACGATGGACTCCATTGAAACGAGCCCGAAACACACAACCGACAACCGGCGCCTGAGGGCGCTCAAACGAAAAGGAGACATCATGAAAACCATCACCCGCTTCGCCCTGACCACCGTCGCCGCCCTCACCCTGGTATCCACCGTGAGCGCCGCGCAGAACAGCGCTACCACCGCCGCCAACGCCACCGCCCGCATCATCGCCCCGATCACTCTGGTCAAGAATGTCGACCTGAACTTCGGCGACGTCATCCCGAGCGCCGCCATCGGCACGGTCATCGTCGATCCGGCCGGAGCCCGCACCTCCGCCGGCGGGGCCTCGCTCGGCAACAGCACCGGCGTCGCTGCCGCCTCCTTCACCGTCGGTGGAGCGAAGAGCGCCACCTATGCCATCACTCTCCCGGCCGCCCCGATCACCATCACCAATGGCGCCGCCAACATGACGGTCGGCACTTTCACCAGCAGCCCAGTCGCCACCGGAGCTCTTGACGCCACCACCGGTACCCAGACACTGACCGTGGGCGCCACTCTCAATGTCGGCGCCACTCAGGCCACCGGCTCCTACACCGGCACTTTCAACGTCAC
>JADGNX010000349.1 GCA_017883265.1 Thermoanaerobaculia bacterium | reverse complement strand
TCGGTCGACCTCGATCTGTTCGAAGGAGAGCTGGTCGTTCTCCTCGGTCCTTCCGGCAGTGGCAAATCGACGCTGCTGAACATCCTGGGCGGACTGGACGTCCCCACCAGCGGTGACGTCTTCTATCGTGAACACGATCTGTCGATCGACGACGACCGCGCTCTGACCCGCTATCGCCGCGAGCACGTCGGCTTCGTCTTCCAGTTCTACAACCTCATTCCGAGCCTCACCGCGCTGGAGAACGTCGAGCTGGTGACCGACATCGCCCTCGATCCGATGGATGCCCGGGAAGCGCTGGCCCTGGTCGGGCTCTCCGAGCGAATCGACCACTTCCCGGCCCAGCTATCCGGCGGCGAGCAGCAGCGGGTGGCCATCGCGCGGGCCATCGCCAAACGGCCGGAGGTGCTTCTCTGCGATGAGCCGACCGGAGCGCTGGACTACACCACAGGGAAGGTCGTGCTCGATGTGATCGCCGCGATCAACCAGAAGCTGGGGACGACCACCGCGGTCATCACTCACAACGCCGCGATCGCGCGCATGGCCGATCGGATCGTGCGCATGCGCTCCGGCCGTATCACCGAGGTGGAGATCAATCCGCAGAAAGTCGACCCCTCGAAGCTGGAGTGGTGAATGAGAGCACTGGAGCGAAAGCTTCTTCGCGACGTGATCCATCTCCGCGGCCAGCTCATCGCCGTGGCGCTGGTCGTGATGTGTGGCGTGGCCATGTGGGTCACCATGCGTGGCGCCTATCGGTCGCTGGTGCTCTCCCAGCAGGCCTACTACGCCGCTGACCGTTTTGCAGACGTCTTCGCCCGCCTGGTGCGGGCGCCTCTCCCGGTGGCCCGTGCAATTGAGCAGATCCCCGGAGTCACGATTGTCCAGCCTCGCATCGTCTTCGATGTCACTCTGGACGTGCGGGGTCTGTCGGAGCCTGCGACCGGTCGCCTGGTATCGATCCCGGAGAACGGGCGTCCGCAGCTCAACGACGTCCACCTGCGGCAGGGCCGCTGGATCGATAGCGGCAACCCGGGTGAGGTCATCGTCAGTGAAGCGTTCGCCATGGCGAATCAACTCCATCCCGGCGACAGTGTGGGGGCCATCCTCAACGGCCGCTGGCGGCGGCTGCTGATCGTCGGTATCGGTCTCTCGCCTGAGTACGTGTACGAGATTCGGGCCGGGGACGTGTTCCCGGACAAGCGGCGCTTTGGAATTCTCTGGATCGGACGCAAGGCCATTCAGAACGCATTCTCCATGGAGGGGGCGTTCAATGACATCGCCCTGGCCCTCGCTCCGGGAACGCAGCCGGCGGAGGTCATCCGGCGCATGGATGATCTTCTGGCCCAGTACGGCGGGACCGGCGCGTACGACCGCGAGCAGCAGATCTCGCATCGCTTCCTCTCCGACGAGATCCGCGGCGATCGCGTCGCCGGCACGATCGTGCCGTCGATTTTCCTGGGCGTGGCCGCCTTTCTCATTCACATCGTTCTCTCCCGGCTGGTGCAGACGCAGCGCGATCAGATCGCCGTTCTCAAGGCCTTCGGCTACTCGAACCTCGACGTGGGGTTGCACTATCTCGGAATCTCGCTGGTGGCCGTCGGCCTCGGCTCGATTCTCGGAATCGTCGTCGGCGGCCGCCTCATGATCTCTCTCTCGACGCTCTACAAGGAGTTCTTTCACTTCCCCATTTTCCGCCTCGATCTTTCGCCGTCGCTGCTGGCTGGTGGCGTGATCATCAGTGCCCTGGCGGCGACGCTCGGCGCAATTTCCGCGGTGGCCGGGGCGGTCAGGCTTCCGCCGGCCGAGGCCATGCGCCCCGAGTCACCGCCGAGATTTCACGCCGGTCTCATCGAGCGCACCAACCTCTTTCGCTCTGCGTCGCCCGCCACGCGCATCGTGCTGCGCAACATGCTCCGCCGAAAGATCAAGGCCGCGCTGTCGATTCTCGGCGTCGCTCTGGCCGTGGCCATTCTGGTCGTCGCGCATTTCATGTTCGACTCGGTCGACGCTCTGATGGCGCTGCAGTTTCACCAGGCCGAACGCGAAGACGTCACCGTGCCCTTTCTCCTGCCTCGCTCCGGCTCGGCCGTCTCCGATCTTCGCCGGATGCGCGGCGTTCTGACTGTCGAGTCATACCGCGCCGTTTCCGTGAAGATCGGGCACGGGAACCGCGAGCGCCGCACCGGCCTCGTCGGCCTCAATGGAAACGCATCGCTGCGCCGTCTCGTGGACCGCCATGGCAACGCCGTGCAGATTCCGCCGGGAGGGATCGTTCTCAATCGCAAGCTGGCCGAAGTCCTCGCTGTCCGCGAGGGCGACCGGGTGACCTTGCATGTCTTCGAGGGAATCAGGCCGGTGGTGGATCTTCCCGTGACACGCATCATCGACGACCTGCTCGGCCTCGGCGCATACGCCGACATCGATGTCGTGCGCCGGCTGCTCGATGAGAGCGACGTCGTCTCCGGGGCGTATCTGGCCGTCGATCCGCTGGCCCGCGAAGAGCTCTTTGCCCAGCTCAAGCAGGCGCCCGCCGTGGCCGGCGTCTCGATTCGCGAGGCCATGATCCAGAGCTTCAAGGAGACGATCGCTCAGAGTCTGGCCATCACGAACACGGCCGGGATCCTGTTCGCCTGCATCATCGCGGCGGGCGTGATCTACAACGGCGCGCGCATCGCCCTCTCGGAGCGCGGCCGCGAGCTGGCCAGTCTTCGCGTCCTCGGTTTCACCCGCGGCGAGGTCGGATGGATGCTCATCGCTGAACAGGCCATCCTCACGGCCATGGCCATTCCGCTCGGCTTCGGTTTGGGTTATGGTCTGGCTGCGTTGCTGGTCCGGGCCTATGATTCCGAGGTCTACCGCCTGCCTCTGGTGATCTCACGAGAGACGTGGGCGTTCGCCTTCATCGTGGTGGCCGTCGCAGCCGTGGCGTCGAGCCTCCTGGTTCTGAGGCGCATCCGGCATCTCGATCTGGTCGAAGTGCTGAAGACACGAGAGTAGGACGACGTGACAGTCAATCGCAGAGCTCTCATCTACGGCGGAGCAGGCTTGATCGTGCTGGTGCTGGTGATCCTGGCCTTCCGGCCGCGGCCGGTGGATGTGGAGGTCGCGCCCCTGAGGCGTGGCGCGATGTCCGTCGCTGTGCAGGACCGGGGACAAACGCGCGTGCTGGACCGCTACGTCATCTCGTCACCCCTGGCCGGCAATCTGGAGCGGATTCCCTTCCAGGCAGGGGACGCGGTCAAGCAGGGAGAAGTCGTGGCGCGCATCGCGCCGTCGACTCTGTCGGTGGTCGGCGGCAGGCAGGCACAAGCGGCGGCCAGGCAGGCCGAGGCAACTGTCGGTGAGGCTGCCGCGAATCTGAGACGCGCGGAATCGCGTGCCAATCTCGCGGCGAAGGAACACCGGCGCCTGATTGTATTACGCGCATCGGGCATCGCCTCGCAGGAGTTGCTCGACACGTCGCGCGCCGACTATGAGGGCGCCGTGCGCGATGTGGAAGCGGCACGCGCCACTGTCGCTCAAGCCAACGCCGGCGTGGCCTCCGCTCGAGCTGCGCTGCTTGCGCTCAATCAGGGCGGAGCAGGCACGGTCGAGATCCGCGCGCCGCTCGACTCGCGCATCTTCGGCATTCCGGAACGCAGCGGCCGCGCCGTGCTCCCCGGCGATCCGATCATGACCCTCGGCAATCCGCATGAGATCGAGGCCGTGATCGACCTCCTGTCCGAGGACGCGGTGAAGACCACCGTCGGCGATCGGGCGTT
>JADGNX010000348.1 GCA_017883265.1 Thermoanaerobaculia bacterium | reverse complement strand
CCCGGAATGAACTTCGAGATCCTGACCCGCCCGTCGAGAACGATGTAGAGCTTGTCGCCGCGGTCCCCCTCGCGAAAGATCATCGAGCCCTCGCCAAAGCGCTCTTCGCTGGAGAAGGTGGCCAGTAGTTTCATCTCGGCGGCTGACAGACCCCGCTCGCGAAACAGGTCGACTTTGTCTTCCGAGCGGATGGTGACCTGGTGCATCTCGCTCTTTCCTTCGGCGCGCTTCCGGCCATGTCCTTTCCGCGCATCTTCCTGGAAGAAAAGCTTGAGCTGCTCGTTGGCGTCGCGGACCTTCTGCGTCAGCGAGCGCCAGAAAGCCCAGTGCAGACCGACAGCCATCTCCTTGTCGGTGTCCATCATTCGGTCGAGGGCGCTGAAGGAGAAGGTATAGACGTTTGAGTGGGCTGCGGCAACGGCGTCGCTCGAACGGTGGGTTCGATCGATGAAATTCATCTCGCCGAAGATGCTGTCGTCTCCCAGGGAGGCCAGAATTTGCGGGCCGAACGGGGTGTCTTTGCGCACCTCGACCAGCCCGTCACGGACGACGTAGAAGTCCATCGACTTGTCGTCCTCGCGAAAGAGATAGTCGCCTTTCTGCAGCTGGCCCAGGCGGACGAACTTCGAGAGGCGAAAGATCTGCTCGTCCCGCATGTGCTGGAATACCACCAGCTTGCGCAGCTCCGACGACATGGTGATCAGGTTGTCGCGCTTCTCGGTGACGCGCGTGATCTTGTCGGCGATGTCGCGCAGATCCTGCCGGCTTTCCACCCGGAAGAGACTCCCCTTTCGGAACTCCAGACGCTCGGTACAGGTCTGCAGATTCTCGACGCGGGCGTGGATCCGGGCGTTCAGCGCTTTGGAGTCGACGTTCTGAATCCGCTTCAGGGTGTTGATCATCCTGCGGACCGGCTCGGTCTCCTCCCCCTTCTGATCGGTGGCCAGAAGGAAGGCGTCGATGAAATCATCGAGAGCGCGATCGAGATTCTTCATCTCGAACTCGATGCGACCGGAGATCTCGGCCAGTCCGCGATCGAACGGGTTGAGCTTGCGTGCCTTCTGCACCTCGGCGTGAGCGGCGTCCCACTCGCCCTGCGAGAAGTAGAGCCGCGCCAGGATCTCGTAGGGGCGGTAGTTGTTCGTCGTCTTGAGCTTGGCGATCTCCAGCAACTCGATGGCCTTGGCCGCGTCGTCTCTGGCGATGTAGTACTGGGCCAGGCCGACGTACTGCGAGGCATCGATGTCGTCACGCGCCCTCTCGGCGTTGACCTGATGGCGAACGTCGGCGTAGCGCTGCTCCTCGGCCCGCTGCTTGAGCTCACGCACTCGGGCCGTGTTGATCTTGATCCCCACCGATCCTGGGCGGAGCTTCGCCGCCATCTCATACAGATGGAGCGATTCGTCGTACATCCCCTGATCGGCATAGCGCCGCGCAAGCGACGTCAGATCGTCGGCCTCGATGGGAATGTTCGGCTCGGCCCCGAGCGGATTCAGCCGGGAACGCGAGGCGATCGGTTCGCCCGCCATGGCCGGCGATTATATCGTGCCGCCTCCCGGCTCAGTTTCAGGTTTCGCTCCGCGGGCTCCGGAGCCGAATGATGCGGAACCGACAGGCTGATATCGGACGCTTCGGTCCGTGGACTTGAACCTACAATCCAATCGTGCCTTTTCGACGGATCCTTCTTGCCGCCGCCATTGTGCTGCTGGCCCGGTACGCGGCGGGCGCCGACCGGCCGGGTGCGGACGGCTATCTCCTCGCTCTGCCGGGCTATCGATTCACTTTTCCACGCGATCACGGTACGCACGATGGGTACCGCACGGAATGGTGGTACTACACCGGCCATCTGACGGGGGTCAGCGGTCACCGCTATGGATTCGAGGTGACCTTCTTCCGCGTCGGCGCTGTCCCTCCTTCCACTCCACCGGGCGGGGCCTGGGACCTTCGCGACCTCGGCCTCGCCCATTTCGCCATCACCGACATCGATCGGGGCACTTTCCACTACTACGAGAAGCTGAATCGCTGGTCTTCGTTCACGGCGCAGGCCAGACCAGACTCGCTGAACGTTTTCAATGAAGGCTGGCGTGTGACCACGATTTCGGGAGATTCGTATCGTCTCCAGGCGGCGGAAGGAGGCGATGCCATCGAGCTGACTCTCCGGAGCCGCAAGCCTCCGGCAGTGCACGGAAAAGACGGCGTGAGCGTGAAGTCGGCCGGAGCCGGCTTCGCCTCGCATTACTACTCCATGACCCACCTCGACGTGAGCGGCACGATCCGGAGCAACGGCAAGGGCGAGTCGTGCAGCGGTCTGGCCTGGATGGATCACGAGTTCGGCAGCTCGGCGCTGCGGGAGACGCAGCAGGGATGGGACTGGTTCTCCCTACAGTTCGACGACAACTCTGAGCTCATGCTCTACCAGATCCGGAATCGAGCGGGCGGCGCGGATGAGACCACATCAGGTTCCCTGATCAGGTCCGACGGTTCGGTCACTCATCTCTCCGCCGGCCAGATCAGGATCTCGCCGCTCGGCGAATGGCATTCCGACCAGAGTGGCGCCGCGTACCCGATGGGATGGCGCATCACGGTTCCCCTGCTTCGGCTCACGGTCGAAGTTCACGAGGAGTTGGAGAACCAGGAGCTCATCACCCGCTCATCAACCAGGGTGACCTACTGGGAAGGAGCGGTTCGCGCCACCGCCAGCGTTGCCGGCGTGCCGCTGCGAGGCCAGGGCTACGTGGAGATGACCGGCTACGACCGGCCGTTCTCCGCGCCCTGAACGCGCCCCGGCTACCGACCCATCAGCGGCGGGATCCAGCTGCGGTCGGCGACGATTCCCTTCAGCCGATGCTCGGAATCGATGGTCACGGCGAGGAACGCGATGCACATCTCGTCGGTGGTGGCCTCGCCCCACGACACCATCTTCGGCGGGATATTGGGATTTCGGAAATTGGCCGCCGAGTTGTCGTACACCGCAGTCAGCTGCGGTCGGGATCCGGCCGGCAGCGCCACGGGTGATTTGTACTGATACATACCCTGCCAGTTGAAATCCCAATCATCGATATTGACGAGGCAGGCCGTCTGCCCGTCCGGCGTCTCGGCCTCTACCTTCATCGATCGTCCGAGCAGATGCATGTGCGGGAAGATCCCTACCACGTGCACGTCCTCCGGGAACCGCTCGATGAACGGAAGGGTGCCCACCACCTTGTAACTCGGGTCGCCCGCCGGGATGTGAAAGAGGAAGTTGATGACCGGGACGAAGGAGACGACCTTGTCCACCGGCTTCCTGGTCAGGTAGATGCCGAGTTGCGTCTGGTCGGGGCCGGTCTCTCCGAAGTGCGGATGGTAGTGGACCTGGAGGACGACGCGCGACTGCGGGGAGACCGCCATCTGCATGGCGATACCATCTGGCAGGAAGGCGGGACGGGCGCCGGGAGCCCATCCGCCGAGAGAGCCGAGCGAGCCGAAGCTGCTTAGGCTGCTGCCGATGCCAGGACCACCGAAGCATTGATAGCCGGACCCATCGTCCAGACCGGCCGACTCGCCGTTTGCGTCGAGGTAGATGATCGCATGGTGAACGATGCTGCGGTTGCCCGGCCTGATGTCGACCGCTCCGACGTAGGCGTTGCCATCCGTGGTGGGGGTCGCCGGAACCGGAATCGAGTAGCAGCGATATTCATCGCGGTCCGTGGGAGGAGTGAAGGGCCTCGCGTTTTCGAGCACCATGTCCGGTTGGCCGAGGGTCCAACCGCCATCGAAGTGAAG
>JADGNX010000092.1 GCA_017883265.1 Thermoanaerobaculia bacterium | reverse complement strand
GCGTTGCTGTCTCAAAGAACAGGAGGAAACATGTTGCGAAAATACTCAGTCCTGGCACTGGTCGCCGTTTTCGTGGTCGCTTGCGCGAGCAGCCAGGATGACCCGAACAAGAAGGCAAAAGAAGGCGCCGGAATCGGTGCCGCAGCTGGAGCGATCGTGGGAGCCATCATCGGCAATCAGGCAGGCGGCAACCGCACCGGTGCGGTCCTCGGCGCCGTCGCGGGCGCCGCCATCGGCGGAGCCGTCGGCCACCGCATGGACCAGCAGCAGAAGGAGCTGCAGCAGATTCCCGGCGTCGACGTGACGCGTACGGCCGACAACGAGCTCGATGTCGCGCTCAGGAACGACGTGCTCTTCGACGTCGATTCCGCCTCGCTGCGCTCCGAGTCGCAGGCCACCCTGCGCGACATGGCCACCGTATTCAACCGATACAACGACACCACCATCAACGTCGAGGGATTTACCGATTCGACCGGGACGGCGGACCACAACATGGGTCTCTCGCAGCGGCGCGCGGACTCGGTGCGCGACTATCTGAGCCGCGAGGGGGTCTCCTCGTCGCGCATCAGCGCTCGCGGCTTCGGCGAGACCAATCCGAAGGCCTCGAACGAGACGCCGGACGGCCGTCAGTTGAACCGGCGAGTGGAGATCCACGTTCTCGGCAATCCGAACAGCTGACGTTCGCACATCGCACCCAATCGTTTAGTAGCACAGACACTCTTGTCTGTGTGCCACGTGCCGGACTCGCTCCACGCGCGCACAGACAGAAGTGTCTGTGCTACACGTCAGATCTGCGCGCGTTGAAAGCTCCAGCCGGTCGTGGGGAGGTTGCGGGCCTGCACCAGAACGCGCATCTCGTCGCCGATCCCGTCGGGCAGGACCAGGCGCTGCGCTGCCTGGCGCGCATCCAGCTGCTCGATGGCCTCAGCGAGCCCGCCGGACGCGATCTCATCGGCCGGGCGAAAGAGCTCATGCTCCGTGATTCCGAGAGCCAGGAGAAATCGGGCCTGGCGTCCGAAGTAGAGAGTGGTGTGGTGCTCCACTTCCCCGGCGCGGATGAGGTCGGTGAAGTTGATGTGGGCGGTCAGATCCTGCTCGCCGGGATCAGACAGAAGGTCGCGGGAGACCTGGTGACCGCGGTACGCCGCGGCGGTTCCGTACCTTCGCGCCCGGCCGCGAAATAGCCGGTCCGCCGGATGACCGTAGTCGAAGGTCACGAAAAGGCTGGTCGGGAACCGGGCCGCCAACTCCCGGTAGGCGGCTCCCCAGTCGAGCGAGATGTCGGCGAACTGACCCTCTTCGAGCGCGACGCCGTGACCGGCCAGATAGTCGCCATACGCCGACTCCGCCTCGTGCTCCTGCCACTCGAGGGTTTCGTCGGCTGTCTCCCGCACCCAGAGCTCGTGCAACTCCTCCGAGCGCTGGACGAGGCGGGCGAAGGGGAACGCATCGTATAGCTCATTGGCGATGACGAGCGCCGGTTGGCCGGCCGGCAGGGTTCCCGCATCATTAATGTACCGGATCGTCCCTTCCACTCCGCCAACCCGTCCGAGAGCCCGATCGACACCCCAGAAGCTGACGTTGGACGGGAGCGAACCTTCCAGATTTGCCTGGATTTCCTGGATGAGAGCACCATTTCCACAGCCGATGTCCACGATGAGGGACGGTGCGCCGCCGACCCGACCCAGGAACTCCCGGACGAGTTTGCTGAGGGCGAAGGCGAAAACAGGGGAGATCGCCCCTGCCGTCACGTAGTCGCCTTCCGGCGAGATCGGATTTGCGGAGCGGGCGTAGTAGCCGTATTCGGGATGATATAGGGCCAGCTCCATGAAGTCACGGAAGCGCAAGTCGCCGTACTGCAATAGCTTACGAATCTCAAGATATAGTGGAGACCGAGTTTCCATCTCTGTAGTTTACCGCCACTGTGGTGCCCGGCGAACCGCGTCCGAAGCGAGCTCGACTGGCATTTCGAACGTTATTTGACTAATGGCATCCAGGTTGCGAAAGAGAGCAGTGTTTCAGGTCAGACCCCGACCGGCTGGACCGGTCAGAAAGAAGGAGCCATGAAAAAATTCATAGCAGTGCTCATGATCAGCATCTTTGCGGCTGCCACCGCGTTCGCGGACGACGTCGCAAACACGCGTGATAAGACGCGGAATGGCGCGATCATCGGCGGACTGGCCGGAGGCGTTCTCGGTGCGGTTCTCGGGAAGCACGGCAGCCATCACAGTGCAACGAGGGGAGTGGTGGTTGGTGGCGTCGTCGGTACCGCAGCCGGAGCCATCATCGGCTCGATGATGGACAAGCAGGAGCGGGAGCTGCGGCAGATCAACGGAGTCGACGTGCAGCGCACCTCTCAGGGTGAATTGAACGTCGTGGTCAAGAATGAGGTCCTCTTCGACTTCAATTCGGCCACGCTCAGGTCGTCAGCGCGGCAGTCGCTTCGTGACATGGCCAGCGTCTTCGACAAGTACGGCAATACCACGATAGAGATCGATGGTCATACGGACTCCGTCGGATCGGCTGATTACAACGAGCGACTCTCCGTGCAGCGCGCCGATCGCGTTGCGAGCTACCTCGAGGGTATCGGCGTCCGCAGCGGCCGGCTGGAGACGCTCGGCTTCGGTGAGAGCCAGCCGCGATCGACGAACGCGACAGCCAGGGGCCGCCAGTTGAACCGCCGGGTCGAGATTCACGTGAAGGCGAACCAGGCGTAACGACACATTCAGATCCAGCGATTGGAACGGCGTCCCGCGGGGCGCCGTTTTGTTTTGCGGATGCGGACCCGCCAGGAGCATGTTCCGAGGAGTGGGCGATGCGTGGCCTGATGGGGCTGCCGCGCGCGGGCGGCGAGTCAAGTCGAAACGACAATCTCGCGCGCCCGGGCGGCGCGCGTCTCTTTCTCTTGACACTGCGGAGTCCCCGTTTACAATTACGGCGGTCGCGTCCGCGAGATCATAAAATATGGCGAATTACTCAGTGCTTCTCGTGGCAGCATTGATCGTCATCTCCCTTCCGGTATTCACCCTCTTCATTCTTACGCCGCTGATCCGCGCCTCGCGCGCCTCGAAGATCAAGCTCGAACCGTACGAATGTGGAATGCCGGCGAGCTCGCTGGCCTTCGATCACCGCTTCTCCATCCGCTACTTCCTGGTTGCCGTCCTCTTCATCGTCTTCGACGTGGAGACGGTCTTCCTCTTCCCCTGGGCCATCCGGTTCAAACAGCTCGGCTGGTTCGGAGCCGCGGAGATGGCAGTTTTCCTGGCCATCCTCCTCGTCGGCTACCTCTATGCGTGGAAGCGCAAGGTCCTCACATGGGTCTGATCGAGAATCGCTTCGATCCGAACATCCTCACCACAACGGTTGACAAGTTCTTCAATTGGGCTCGGAAGTCGTCGCTCTGGCCGATGCAGTTCGGCCTGGCCTGCTGCGCCATCGAGATGATGGCGGTGCTCGACCCACGGCATGACATGGCCCGCTTCGGCGCGGAGGTCTTCAGGGCCACCCCGCGGCAGGCGGATCTGATGATCGTCGCCGGGACGGTCGTCGAGAAGATGGCGCCGATCGTCAAGCGTCTCTACGACCAGATGCCCGATCCGAAGTGGGTGATCGCCATGGGGTCGTGCGCCACCTGCGGCGGTCCGTACGATACCTACGCGGTGACCCAGGGAGTCGATCGGCTCGTCCCGGTCGATGTGTATGTCCCCGGCTGTCCGCCACGCCCCGAGGCGCTCCTCTGGGGCCTGATCGAGCTGCAGAAGAAGATCGAGAAGATGCACGTCCTTCGAAAAGGAGGTGCGGCCTACGACTTTGCAAGGGCCCAGGTTCGCGATTCACTGCGTCCGCAACACGAGGGCCCCGCTCTCCGCGCGGAGCAGGCCGCCCAGTTGAAGCCGGCGCCGATCTCGGGAATCAAGCGCGTCCCGGTTGCCGAGAAGCCGGCTCCGAAACCGAAGGCCCTGCCAGCGCCGGCAGCCTCGGCTCCGGGTCCGAGCGCCATTGCGGCTCCGGCCGCAACATCCGACGCCGCGATCCAGGAAGCCGCAGCTCCCGTGGCGGTTCCCGGCACCGGCGGAGCGTCGCCGTCAGCTCCCTTCCATCGCGAGGACCTCCAGCTCCCCGAACGGATGAAGCTGGCCGAAGAGATCGGCGGGAAGCTCGAGACGAAGCTCTTTGCGGCGATGGCCCAGACCGATTGCGGCGCCTGCGGCTGGGACTGCGAGGGATACGCGAATGCGATCGCCGAAGGCGAGACAAAGGACATCTCCCTCTGCGTCCCCGGAGAGTCGGAAACACTCGATATGCTCAAGTCGCTCATGGAGCAGGCGGGGAAAGAGTACGAAGGCGCGTGAGGGAGCACGAGTCGGATTCACGTTTCATCCTTGAATCTCGCGACGACGTGCAATAGCGTCCCGGGTCTCGCACGCGAACAGGGCTCGGTGACAGAGGGAAGCGATCGAATGGCGGAACCAACGACAGAACAGAGTGGGAAGACGGCAGCAGCGCAGCCGCCTGGCGCTCGCTCTGCAGATGAGATCAGGCGCGACCCTCTCGTAGCCGCCGCCATCGCCTCCCACGCCGAGTCGGTGCTCGACGCCCGCGAGTTCGCCGGCGAGGTGACGCTGGTCATCGAGCGCGAACGGATCCGCGAGGTCTGTCAGGCATTCAAGGCCGCCGGCTTCAAGTACCTGGTCGATCTCTCCGGGCTCGACTATTCGAAATACCCCGGGCATACGCGCGAGCGCTTCTGTGTGGCGTATCTCCTCTACTCGCACGAGAAGAACCAGCGGGTCCGGCTCAAAGCGTTCACCGAAGGGGCGCCGGTTCCCTCTGTCAGCCTGGTGTGGAAGACGGCCAACTGGCACGAGCGCGAGACCTTCGACATGTTCGGCATCGAATTCGAGGGTCATCCGAACCTCGAGCGGAT
Organism: Thermoanaerobaculia bacterium; assembly: GCA_017883265.1. Lineage (GTDB taxonomy): Bacteria > Acidobacteriota > Thermoanaerobaculia > Gp7-AA8 > Gp7-AA8 > JADGNX01. The sequence continues at coordinate 6,933 of JADGNX010000092.1, read as the reverse complement.
CCTGATGTGGGATGGCTTCAACGGCCATCCGCTGCGCAAGGACTTTCCGATCCGCGGGATCGACACCGGCGCGCGCATCTACCCGGAAGTCTTCCCCGAAGGTGGGGGGCCGAAGGCGGGCTCCACGGGCAAGGACGTGAAGGACGTCAATGTCTACAAAGAGAACTGGGACCGCGACCGCTACGGCACTTCGCCGATCGGGCAGATCGTGGGCGGGCATGCCCCTGCGCCCGAACTGGCCACCAAGGTCGCGGATACGGCGAAGCCGACCGAAGACGCCCCGTTCCACGACCCGGACATGCCGCTGCCTCAGCGCATGGAGCTGGCGGTCTCGGGCGATCTGAAGACGAAGCTTTTCGCCGCCATGGCTCAGACGGACTGCACGGCATGCGGCTGGGATTGCGAGGGGTACGCCGACGCGCTGGCCCGTGGCGAGACAAAGGACATGACGCTCTGCGTTCCCGGCGAAGACGAGACCGAAGCGATGGTTCGGAAGCTGATGGCCGCGGCGGGGAAGCTGTGATGCCATCGACCGGATCCATTTCACGCGGCACGGAGACGTTGGTGTCGACTTCTGATCCATTCGAGGTGGCTGGCCATGTTTGACGTCCAGGAAATGGAGGTCAATTTCGGGCCTCAGCATCCGTCGACGCACGGAGTGCTGCGCGTGCTTCTCAAGATCGACGGGGAGCGCATCGTCGAGGCCAAACCGATCATCGGCTATCTCCACCGCGGTACTGAGAAGCTGTTCGAAGCGATGGCCTATCCGCAGTGCATTCCGCACACCGACCGGATGGATTACGTCGCGTCGGCCACCAACAATCTCGGATTCGTGGAAGCGGTCGAGAAACTGATCGGCGCCACCGGGATCATTCCCCGGCGGGTCAAGGTCATGCGGGTCATGCTCTCAGAGCTGCAGCGGATCTCGTCGCATCTCCTCTGGCTGGCTACACATGCCATCGATATCGGCGCCATGACGCCGTTCTTCTACTGCTTCCGGGAGCGGGAGATGGTGCTCGACCTATTCGAGGACTATTGCGGCGCCCGTCTGACGCTGAACTGCATGCGCATCGGCGGGATGCCGGACGATCTGCCGGCCGGCTGGCTCGAGAAGCTGGCCGAGTTCGTCGGCATCTTCGAAGCGGCGGTCGATGAGTACGAGGACCTCCTCACGAACAATCGGATCTGGAAGCGCCGCACGGTCGGCGTGGGAGTTCTCAGTCCGGAAGAGGCGATCGAGTGGGGAATCACCGGTCCACCGCTCCGCGGCTCGGGCGTCGATTGGGACCTGCGCAAAGTCCTCCCGTACGAGTGCTATCCGGAGCTGGAGTTCGAGGTTCCCCTCGGCCGGAACGGCGACACGTACGATCGCTATCTGGTCCGGATGGAGGAGATGCGCCAGTCACGGCGCATCCTCGAGCAGTGCCTCGAGCTGATCAAGACCACGACCCCCGGAGAGATCAAGGCCAAGATCTCTCGCGTCATCCGCCCGCCAGAAGGGGAGGTCTACCACTCGATCGAGTCTCCGAAAGGGGAGCTCGGCTATTACATCGTCTCGGACGGCAAGAGCCAGAGCGCCTACCGCTGCCACGTCCGGCCGCCATCGTTCGTCAATCTGCAGGCTCTGCCGGCGCTGGCCCGCGGCCACCTGGTGTCGGATCTCGTGGCACTCATCGGAACGATCGACATCGTACTGGGGGAGGTCGACCGATGATTCCCGAGCCTCTCATGCGTTATCTGGTCTGGCCGACGGTCAAGTTTCTGGTGGCCTTCGTGATCGTGCAGGTCGTGGTGGCCGCCATGACGTACATCGAACGGCGGGTACTGGCTTTCATGCAGGCCCGGCTCGGCCCGAACCGGGTCGGACCGTGGGGACTCTTTCAGGCCATCGCTGATCCGGTCAAGCTGATGCTCAAGGAAGACATCGTGCCGGCCAATGCCGAGAAGGTGGGGTACTTCCTCGGGCCGATGCTGCCGCTCATTCCAGCCTTCGTCGTCTTCTGCCTCATCCCGTTCGGGCCGCCACCCACATTCGTAGTCACGCACGTCAACGTCGGACTGCTGCTGATCCTGGCTCTGACCTCGACCGGGGTCTACGGCATCATCCTCGGCGGATGGGCCTCGAACAACAAGTTTTCGCTCATGGGCGGTCTACGCTCCGCGGCGCAGATGGTCTCTTACGAAGTGCCGTTCGGACTCTCGATCGTCGGCGTGCTCATGCTGACGGGCAGCTTCGACCTGGTGCGAATCGTCCGCTACCAGGAGAGTCACGCCTGGAACGTCCTTCCCCAGCTGGTCGGCTGTTTCATCTTCCTGGTGGCCATGACGGCCGAGAACAATCGCGCACCCTTCGATCTCCCGGAGGCGGAGTCGGAGCTCGTGGCCGGGTTCCACACCGAGTATTCGGGGATGAAGTTCGCTTTCTACTTTCTGGCCGAGTACGCGGCGATGCTGGTCAACTCCTGTCTCATGGTCAGCCTCTTCTTCGGCGGCTGGTCGCTGGGCGGGGTGATCATGGGGCGCCAGGTAGGGTTGACCACCGTCAACCTGCAGCATCTCGGCCTTCTGGGCGGGGTGATCGGCGCGACCATTTTCTTAGTCAAGGTCATGCTCTTCATGGTGGCTTACATCTGGTTCCGAGGAACGTTTCCCCGGTTCCGGTTCGACCAGTTCATGGATCTGGGGTTGAAGTGGATGATTCCTCTCTCTCTGGTGAACATCGTGGTGACCGGAATCCTCATTCTGGCCGGGGCCGGGACGCGGTATCCGGCGATGGGCGAGGTCGTGCTCACTCTTTTCGGCATCGTGGTCATCGCAGCAGTCATACTCTTTCTGATGAAAGGTCCGAAGCCGAAAGCCCGGCCGGCCGGAGTGGCGCATGCACGTCGAGTATCCGAAGTATAAGTGGACCGACCGCTTTCTTCTCCTCGACATGCTCGAGGGGTTGAAGACGACGTTCCGCGAGCTGTTCAAGCCTAAGGTGACGATCCGTTACCCGGAAGAGCGCCTGGAGCCGGCCGACCGTTTCCGAGGGATGTTCCGCTTCTCATTCGATCGCTGCATCGCCTGCAAGCTTTGCGCTGTAGCCTGCCCCATCGACATCATCTACATCGACGTGCATGACGAGACGCGGGAGATCGACGGGAAGAACAAGAAGATCAAGGTGCTCGACCGCTACGACATCGACGTCAAGCGCTGCATGTTCTGCTCGCTGTGCGAGGAGGCCTGTCCGACCAAGCCGAAGTCGATCTGGCTGACCACCAAGACCTACGAGCTGGCCACGCACGATCGCAGCGATCTCTATTTCAACATGCAGCAGCTGGAGTACTGGGATGATCGTCCGCGCTACGAGGAGCTCGGCGCGGCCTTCGAGGAGCCCAGCGGCCATGAGCTGCCAGGTGGAGCGGATTAGATGGACGCGCTGACCGCGAGCATTCCGCTGCTGGTCTTCGTAGTAGTGGGGACCATCGCCGTCGCCTCGTCCATCCTGGTGGTGGCCATGCGCAATCCGGTGAACTCCGCGCTCTTTCTGTTACTGACGTTTCTCTGCGTTGCTGTTCTGTTTGTGATGGAAGGGGCGGAGTTCGTCGGTGCGGTGCAGGTCCTGGTCTACGCCGGCGGCATCATGGTCCTCTTCCTCTTCGTGGTCATGCTGATCAACGTGCGCGCTCTGCCGGACGACCGCATCCTCTCCCCCTACTGGACGGGCGGCGCCGTCGTCGGCGCAGCGGTCTTCGTGCTCCTGGTGGCCCTGGTTCGACCGGGTGTTTACCACGAGCAGAATGACAATCCACTCGCTCTGCGCAGCACGACGGTCAACGCCCGCCACAGAGTGGTGCAACCAGACGGCACGACGGTTCGAAAGCGATACACCAGGCAGCAGGTGGTCGGAAACTCCGAAGCCATCGGCATGGCCCTCTATCGCGACTATCTCGTCCCCTTCGAAGTGGCCTCGCTGTTTCTGCTGGTGGCCATGGTCGGGGCAATCCTCATCGGGAAACGGGAGCTGGGAATCGACGATGAAGATGTCGATCCGCAATACATCGTCGACCGCGTGGCGGAAGAGAAGGAGATGAAGGAGGCCATGAGTGCCTAGCACCTCGGACTTTCTCATGCTGTCGGCGACGCTTTTCACCGTCGGCCTGATCGGGGTCATTCTGCGCCGCAACATGATCACCGTGCTCATGTGCATCGAGCTGATGCTCAACGCCGTGAACATCAACCTGGTGACGTTTTCGCACATGCTCGGTTCGCTCGAGGGGCAGATTTTCACGATCTTCGTCATCACTGTCGCAGCAGGTGAGGCCGCAGTCGGCCTGGCCATCATCATTCAGCTCTACCGGCTCAAGAGCAGTATCAACGTGGACGACGCGAGAAATCTGAATGGGTGACATCGGTTCCGTTCTCTGGCTGGTTCCGCTGCTCCCGGCGATGGGAGCGCTCATCAACGGCCTGCGCGCCGTGGCCGATCCGTACGCCGCGAAGAACAAGACCGTGACAAACATCGTGGCGCTCGGCTCGACGGCCCTGTCGGCGATCGTGGCCACGTTCTTCGTGCTGATTCCCTATATCCAGCACGGAACCGAGCGGCCATTCGAAGTGGTCTATTACAACTGGATCCCAGGCGGTATCGGGCATGTCGGCACGCTTATGTCGCAGTTCAACGTGGAGCTGGGATTCCAGATCGATCCGCTCTCCGGCACCATGCTCATGGTCGTCACCTGGGTCGGCTTCCTGATTCATGTCTACGCCACCGGCTACATGGCGCACGAGTGGGGTTACACCCGCTTCTTCACCTATCTCAATCTCTTCATGTTCATGATGTTGCTGCTCATTCTGGGCAACAACTACGTGGTGATGTTCATCGGTTGGGAGGGTGTCGGTCTCTGTTCGTACCTCCTGATCGGCTTCTACTACGAGAAGGAGTTTGCTGCCGACGCAGGGAAGAAGGCCTTCATAGCCAACCGCATCGGCGATTTCGGCTTCATCCTCGGCATCTTCCTCATCTTCAATACGTTCGGTACTTCCGACTTCACCAGGGTCTTCTCGCTGGCCGCTTCGAACCCTCGCGCCTACGCCGGCGTGGCCACGGCGATCTGCCTGCTTCTCTTCCTCGGGGCGGCAGGAAAGTCGGCCCAGATCCCGCTCTATGTCTGGCTTCCCGATGCCATGGCCGGACCAACTCCCGTATCGGCCCTCATTCACGCCGCCACGATGGTCACTGCCGGCGTCTACATGGTCGTACGGTCGAACGTTCTCTTTCGCCTCTCCCCGACGTCCATGGCGGTGGTGGCCATCGTCGGCGCCGTAACGGCGCTCTTCGCCGCGACCATCGGCGTGGCCCAGAACGACATCAAGAAGGTCCTGGCTTACTCGACCATCTCCCAACTCGGGTTCATGTTCCTGGCCTGCGGCGTCGGAGCATTCACCGCCGCCATCTTCCACGTCATGACTCATGCCTTCTTCAAGGCCTGCCTCTTTCTCGGAGCGGGCTCGGTCATTCATGGCTGCGGCGGCGAGCAGGACATGCGCCGCATGGGCGGTCTTCGCAAGTACATGCCGCGGACCTGGATCACCTTCCTCATCGCCACGGTGGCCATCTCCGGGATTCCGCCGCTGGCCGGATTTTTCTCGAAGGACGAGATCCTCGGGGCAGCGTTCCTCAAGCTGCCCTTCGCCTGGCTGCTGGGAATCGTTGCCGCGACCTTTACCGCGTTTTACATGTTCCGCCTCTACTTCATGACCTTCGAAGGAGAATACCGCGGTGGTGTCGGTGCCGGCGTGGCCGAGTCGGAGCCGGAGCATGGCGGTCACAGTCTGATCGCCGACGAGGTTCCACTCGTCGCCCATGCCGGGGTCAGCCACGGAGTGCACCACACGCACGCCGCGCCGCATGAATCGCCCGCCAGCATGACGATAGTGCTCGGCGTTCTCGCGTTTCTGTCGATCGTCGGCGGCTTCATCGGCTTCCCCTGGGCCGCATTTGGTCAGGAGCGGCACACCACGTTTCAGAACTGGCTGCACCCGCTGCTTCTGCCGATCGACGGGGTGCCCTACAACTTCCCGCATGCCGAGACCCTGACGCTGGAGTGGGTGCTGATCCTCTTGTCCATCGCCGTTGCCGTGGGCGGCATCGCACTGGCCTGGCGCTTCTACCACGTCGATCGCAGCGGTATCTTCGGCTGGTCTACGCATTGGATGCGCTCGAAATGGTATCCGAGCTTGCATGTCATGATTCGCAACAATGTGCTCGACGACATTGGTGGCGACGGCATCGTCGCCGTGGCGACGGACGGAGCGCTGGTTGAACACAACGTGGTGAGCCGGGCGAACCAGCGGTCGGAGGGGTACAACGTTGCCATTTGGGCCTGGAGCGCCGACCACACCGTCATTCAGTACAACGAAGCGTATTTGACGCATGGTTTCCGGGACGGCGAGGGATTCGACTCCGACTGGAACAGCCGCAACACCGTCATCCAATACAACTACAGCCATGACAACGACGGCGGCTTCCTGCTGATCTGCAACGAGGGCGGCCACAGCCCGGAGGAGAGCGCCGGGAACGTCGGAACGATCGTGCGCTATAACATCACCCAGAACGACCGCTCGCGAGGCATCAACATCTCCGGGCCGGTGATTCAGACCCAGATTTACAACAACACAATCTACACAAGTAAGGGACGCGACGTTGACCTGGTTTTGTACTCCGACTGGGGCGGATGGCCCAGCGATACCGACTTCTATAACAATGTCTTTTATGTGAGCGGGACGGCGAAGTTCAGTTATGGCATTTCGCGAGACACACATGGAAGCTATGTTACTAAGCCGGGATTCGGCGAGAGTAGAGATAACATCTTCGACTACAACGTGTACTTCGGGGGGGTGCAGTCTCCCCAGGATCCACATGCGCTGACCATGGATCCCATGCTTGTA